>JARIBG010000011.1 GCA_029257465.1 Arthrobacter sp.
GTATCGAGCCCCCTGGAACGGTGCCGGGAGACGGCCCAGTTCATCATCGACCGCCAGAAGGGTGCCCCCCATGCGCCGGTGGACGCCGATCTCACGGAGTGTGACTACGGCCAGTGGCAGGGCCGCACGCTGACTGAGCTCGCGACCGAGGAGCTGTGGCCGATCGTGCAGTCGCAACCGTCAGCCGTCACCTTCCCCGGCGGGGAGTCCATGGGTGCGATGCAGGCTCGGGCGGTAGCAGCGATCCGTCGCCGGGACGCCCTGCTCGAGGGGGAGCACGGGCCAGGAGCCGTCTGGGTGGCGGTGAGTCACGGCGACATCATCAAGTCGATCCTCGCTGACGCATTCGGCATGCATCTCGACCTGTTCCAGCGCATCAATGTGGGACCCGCGTCGGTGTCGATCGTGCACTACGGGAAGAGCCGGCCGACGGTCTACGCGACCAACACCGACGCGGGAGATCTGGCGTGGCTGGCGACCACCACGCCCTCCGGCGATGCGCCGGTGGGTGGCGGTGCAGGAAAGGACGCGCCACCGGCCTGATGCGCCTAAAATAGAATCATGCCTACACAAGTCCATGAGTTCACCTGGCCCGATCGGGTCGTCGTCGGCACCATAGGCGTTCCCGGCGAGCGCACGTTCTACCTGCAGGTCCGCGAGGGAAAGCAGGTGGTGAGCATTGCCCTCGAGAAGCAGCAGTCGGCTCTGCTCGCCGAGAAGATCGACGAGATCCTCGACCAGCTGATCAATCTCGACGGCAACCCGTTCAGCGTCCCCGTCGGCACTCCCACCGAACTGGTCGACAACGACCGGCTCGATTCCGTGGAGGAGCAGTTCCGCACCGGAGCCATGAGTCTGGGGTGGGATCCGACGACGGTGCAGGTCGTCATCGAGGCCTACCCGCTCACCGAGGCCGAGGAAAGCGATGAACCGGTCGACGACGACGACGTCACCGAAATGCTGCGTGTGCGGATGCCCGTAGGCACCGCGCGTGCATTCGCCATGCGGACCCGTGAGGTGGTGGATGCCGGGCGCCCCATCTGTTCCGACTGCGGGCAGCCGATCGATGCCGACGGGCACACCTGCACCCCTCCCGAGGATTGATGCCGACTCCGGACCTGGTGAGCGCCGAACTGACGGTCACCGGCCGCATCACGACGGCGTCGAACGCCACCTTCCTGGGCACCATCGGGGACGCGGCCGTCGTGTACAAGCCGATAGCGGGCGAGCACCCGCTGTGGGACTTTCCCGGCGCTACACTGGCCCGTCGGGAAGTGGGTGCGTACCTCGTGTCGGAGGCCCTCGGCTGGGACGTGGTGCCGCGCACCTGGCTGCGCGACGGTCCATTCGGTGAAGGGATGGTGCAGCTCTGGCAGGAACAGGATCCGGCCCAGAGTGCAGTGGACCTGGTAGCGAAGGACGACGTGCCGGAGACCGGCTGGAAGCAGGTCCTCGAGGGTCAGGACGAGAGTGGGCAGATCGTCGCCCTCGTCCACGAGGACTCGCCGGCGCTCAGGCGCATGAGCGTGTTCGACGTCGTCGTCAACAATGCCGACCGGAAGGGCGACCACATCCTCCCGATGAGCGAGGGTCACCGGTACGGCGTGGACCACGGGCTCACCTTCCATACCGACCACAAGCTGCGCACGGTGCTGTGGGGATGGGTGGGGGACCCGCTGACGGCCGACGAACTCGATGGTCTTGATCGCGTCAGGATGGGTCTGCAGGGTGAGCTGGGCGAACAATTGACGGATCTGGTCGGCGCCGAGGAAATCGAAGCTCTCGATGCTCGTTGTGCCAGGTTGCGGTCGGCTGCGCGGTTCCCGGCTCCGAGCGGCCGGATGTCCGCGGTGCCCTGGCCCCTGTTCTGAGCAGCTCGCGCTCATTCAGCGATGGGCGCTGGCGCCGTCGGACCTGGTTCTGAGCAGACTCGCCACCGTTGCCACGGCGATGGTCGCACCGATGAAGAGCAGCGAGAACCAGATGGGGATTTCTGGCACCCAGAGGAGAGGCTCGCCACCGTTGATGAACGGTACCTCATTGACGTGCAGGGCGTGGAAGACGAGTTTCACGCCGATGAACGCGAGAATGACGGCGAGTCCCTGGGCGAGGTAGACCAGGCGTTCGAGCAGCCCGCCGATGAGGAAGTAGAGCTGGCGCAGACCCATCAGCGCGAAGGCGTTGGCAGTGAAGACGATATACGCCTCATTGGTGAGACCGTAGATCGCGGGGATGGAGTCGACGGCGAAGATCAGATCCACGAACCCGATCGCGATGATGGTCAGCAGCATCGGTGTGACATGACGGGTGCCGCCGAGCTTCACCGTGAGCTTGTCCTCGTGGTACTCGTCGGTGACGGGCAGGAGGCGGCGGACGAGCGTCATGAATCTGCCGTCGGCGGGATTGGAGTCGTGGCTCCCGAAGGCCTGTCGATAGGCGAGGAAGAGCAGCAGGGCGCCGAAGAGGTAGAAGGTCCACGAGAAGTTCTCGATCAGACCGGCGCCGATGGCGATGAAGCCTCCACGGAGCACGAGGGCGATGATGATGCCGACCATCAGCACCTTCTGCTGGTATTTCTTCGGCACCGCGAAGCCCGTCATCACGAGGAGGAAGACGAACAGGTTATCGATCGAGAGGGCTTTCTCGGTGAGATAGCCGGCAAAGTACTCGCCGCCGAACCTCCAGCCGGAGACGATGCCGATCCCGACGCCGAACAGGAGGGCCAACCCGATGTAGAAGGCCGACCAGCGGGCTGATTCTCCGATGGTCGGTTCGTGGGGTGTGCGCACGTGCGCGAAGAACTCGTAGACGAAGAAGAGGACCGTCACGACGATGGTGATCAACCAGATCGTCAGGGTGATCTGCATGAGCTGCTCCAGGGGTAGGCGTCGAATCCTTACGCCAAGGTCTCCTCCGCCCGGATGGAACCGGAGCCGACGACCCGGGACGCTCCAGAGCATCCGTAATGACGGGTCGGTCACAGTCGGGAGTACTCCCCTTGATACGACGATGCTAGCGCATGGAGCCGACCGCTGTCGGATCGTCGTCCGCACGTACCTGCGCCACCGGCGCTGCCCCTAGGACGATGCGAACCCGTCCATCCTCGTCTCGTAGGACTCCGGACGGCGCGTGAAGACCGTCCTCCCGTGATGCACCGAGCACAGGACCGCCGCCTGATGCTGCACGGCTTCCTGATCGGTCGTGCAGTCGAGGACGATGCAGTGGGCGGGTTTGCCTTCCTCGATCCCGTAGTGATCCTCGATCCCGAGGTTCCTCGCCCCGTGGGTGGTGATGAAGTCGAGCGCCTGATCGAGGTGCTGGCCCGTGAGCATGTGCCCTACGTGGAGCCCGGCTTCGAGGATCCGCAGCAGGTTGCCCTCACCCACCGGGTAGAACGGGTCGGCGATGGAGTCCTGCCCGAACGCGACATTGAGTCCGGCCTCGGTCAAGCGTTTGATGGGAGCCACCCCTCGGGGCGCCGGAACCATGTTTCGTCCCTGGAGATGGAGGTTCTCTGTGGGGCAGATGGCGAAGTGGATGTCAGCGGCGAGGAGGTTCGGCACGAGCTTGGCCATGTAGCCTTCCGCGTAGTAGGCCATCGCGACGGCGTGACTGGCCGTCACGGACACGTCGAGTCGGCGCTGCGAGGCAAGAGCGGCCATCACTTCGATGAAGCCGGATTGCTTGTCGTCGATCTCGTCGCAGTGCACGTCGATCGCGACGCCGTACTTCTCGGCGAGATCGAAGATGTACTCGAGGGAGGCCACGCCGTCCTCCCGTGTGGCTTCCAGGTGCGGGACGCCGCCAACGGCGTCTACGCCCATGGCCACCGCTTGCTCGAGCAGCTCACGACCGTTGGGGTACGACAGCACTGTGTTCTGTGGGAAGGCGACGACCTGGATCTGCACCCAGTCCTTGACGTCCTCGCGCAGCTGGAGCAGGGCCTTCAGGCTCGTCAGATCGTCCTCGGTGGTGTCGACCTGGGAACGGATGAATCCCGTGCCCTTCGACACCGCAAGCCGGGCAGCAGCCAAGGCGTTGTCGTAGACCTGGTCGAAGGTGATCAGGCCGCGTTCTTTCTGCTCCGCGCGGATCTGGGTGGCCTCGAAGAGGGTGCCGGACTCGTTTCGACGGGTCAGCCCTTCGGTCCCGGCGTAGTCGAGGTGAATGTGCGCGTCGACGAAGGGCGGCACCACCAATCGGCCCGCGGCGTCGAAACTCTCTGAATCATCCGCATGGGCCGCGTGCTGCCCGGCAGGGACGACGGCACCGAACACGCCGTCGTCGATGCGGATGTCCCAGTGCCCCTCGCGACCCTTCAGCGTGGCGTTGGTGATGTCCATGCTCAATCCTCTCGACCGGCGTTCCTGTGGCGGCGGGGTCTGCCGCACCATCCGTCCTGTTGCCCAGTGTGTCTCCTCGACGACACCGCCACAAAGTCGCCTCCTCCTCCCGGAGCGTGGTTGACACTCTGGCCCGTGCCGAGGAAGCAGTGAACAGACGTCCAGTGCATGTGAGCGACACACGTGCAGTTCGGTGCCACGTGCCGCCTGACCGCAGGGAACAGACGTACCCTGACAACGGTCTGTTGTGGTGGGGGAGGACCTGGGGTGGAGCGCCGTACATTCATGAGTGCACTTGTCGCCGGCGGCATAGGCTTCGGCCTTGCTGCCTGCGCAGGACCCACCGACCCGTCGGCGCGACCGATGGGAACAGGTACCCCGTCCAGCCCACCACGTTCCCCCTCACCATCACCCGCATCGCCTGCCCCATCACCGACCGGGTCCCCGAGCGTGCCCAGCATCCCGCCGGTTGTGACCCGGGTACCGCTGCCTCCGGGGGTGATCACGGGTCTTCCGTCAGCTGAACCGCTCCTGGCATGGACGGTCGACGACGGCTCCGACAGTGAAGTCGTCCGCCGGTACACCGACTTCGCCCGGACCAGCGGTACACGCCTGACATTCTTCCTCAACGGCTCCTACCCCGGCTGGTCGGAACACGCCGCGCTCCTGCGACCACTGGTGACGTCGGGCCAGATCCAGCTCGGCAACCACACCTGGTCCCACGCAGACCTCACCAGCCTCAGCGATGCGGGCATCGTCTCCGAGCTGCGACGGAACCACGACTTCATCGTCGATACCTTCGGCGTCGACCCCCGCCCCTACTACCGGCCCCCGTTCGGGTACCGCGACGAACGGACCGACGCGGCCGCTGCGTCGCTCGGCTACACCTCACCGGTCATGTGGTACGGATCCCTGGCGGACTCGAGCCCCCGTACCGAGCAACAGATCATCGACCTCGCTACCGAATGGTTCCTCCCCGCGCACATCGTCATCGGTCACCTGAACTTCCCTGCCGTGACGCACGTCTTCCCGCAACTTCAGCAACTCATCACCGACCGAGGACTCACCACCGTCACCCTGAACGACATCTTCGACGCCTGAACGTCGTTCCCCGTCCTGCCGAAACCACAGAAGTCACCGCTCGACCCGTCGGCGACCGGTAGTTTCTGCCATCTCGGCAGTCAGCTTGCCCCTCGCCGCTGGTGGTCCGAGGCCCTCGGCCGGGAGGTCATGGCCGACGCCCACCCGGAGGGTCAAGCGATCCGCGTGCTGTCGTCGCGGAAGTACCAGCGCCCTCGGACGAAAAGGGGCGCCCGCACCAGCGGACGCCCCTCCTCGACCGCGATCGGTCAGCTGTTCTCGGTCTTGACCGGGCTGTCGCCGTCTTCCTCGAGAGGTGAAGGGTTGTCGCCGTCCTCGGACAGCGACTCGTGGCCCTCCAGCGACTCCGACAGCTCCTCGTCGGCTGACTCGTCGTGCTGGGGCTGCTCGTTGTGGGTACTCATGGGCGTCCTTCCGCTGAAATCCTGCAAGGTCCGACGCCGACGCGACCCTGCAGAGAACTGCCGGTTCGCTTCGACGTCGTGCGCTCACCCTACGCGCATCATCAGCAGGCTTGGTATCAGACGACGGCGAGCGCCGTCCGCCGCCGATCCTCAGGTCATGGACAACTGCGGTTCGAGTGTGGTCCGCAGTTTCTTGAGGCCGTCGCGGATGCGGGTCTTCGCCGTGGGTACGGGTATGCCGAGGCACCCGGCCACCTCCACGTAGGTCAGATGCGAGAAGTAGGCCAGGGAGATCGCCTCCCGCTGCACCGCGGACAGCACTGCCAGGCTTGCATGAACACGGTCGGCCTCGTCCCGTCCGGCAACCTCCTCCGCCACCTCGTCGAGGCCGGAGGACCAGTGGCGACGTCCCCACGTCTCGTCACGTGCTGCACGGGCCAGGTCCGAGCGCAGGCGGTCGACGGCGCGCCGGTGGGTCAGGGTCATGAGCCAGGAGATCGGGTGCCCGAGGTCCGGCTGATACCGGTGCCCCTGTTCCCAGACGAGGAGGAAGACCTCCTGTG
Organism: Arthrobacter sp.; assembly: GCA_029257465.1. Taxonomy (GTDB): domain Bacteria; phylum Actinomycetota; class Actinomycetes; order Actinomycetales; family Micrococcaceae; genus Arthrobacter_D. The sequence continues at coordinate 6,412 of JARIBG010000011.1, forward strand.
TCACCTCTACACTCACCTCGGCGTCGGTGAGGATCTTCCGGGCCAGACCGAACACCCGCCGTGAACAGGCCCTGTAGAGAGCCTGGAAAGCCTGGGCGTCCTTCAGTCCCGTGGCCACCAGGAGCGCTGTGAGATCCGGTACGGCAGTCGGCTGCCCGGCAGGGAAGGATGCTGCAGGCGATGGGCCGTCGTCGGCGATCACCGGAGTGGAAGAGGCGATGGTGGAACTTTCTGGCTGAGACCGGAACAGGACCGAGTCCTGTGCACTGAATGTAACCCCTCGCACTTCCCAGGTCCATCACCTGCGTAGATCCTGCGGCACACTGTGCAGCAGATCCTGATCAGCCGTCGGTCGAGCCCATCGTCCGGGTGACGACGAGTGTGGGACACGGGGGGCTGAGCAGGAGCTTGTGCGTCACCGATCCGAGCGACATCGCCGCTCGTGCGCCGCTTCCGTGCCGGCCGATCACCAGAAGCCGCGCGCCGTCCGCCAGCAGGGACAGTGCCTTCACCGGTCCGTTGACCTCATCGACCACCCAGCGCGTCTTCAGCTCGGGGAAACGGAGCCGCACCTCGCGCAGCGTCTCGGGCTCGTCGTCCGACGAAGCGGTGGAGGCACCCCTGGTGGTCACCACCGTCAGACCCGTACCCATCCGTGCTGCCTCTTCCGCCGCTCTCGACAGGGCGATCCCCGACATCTCCGAGCCGTCCACGACCACCACCACCCCGCCCGGCTCCGGACCTGCCGCGCCGGGCGGGGTGGGTGGTACGACGACGACGGGCGCGCTCGAGTTCAGTGCCACCTCGAGCGCGACCGAGCCCTTGAACTCCCCGCTGTCGGGATCCTGCCGATCAGCACCGAGCACGAGCATCGGCGCCGTGGCGGCCAGACCCAGGAGGGCCTCCACGATCGACCCGCAGTGCAGGTAGGTACCGACCCGCAGCTGAGGGTACGCGCGGCCCACCCGCGACACTTCACCGCCGATGAGCTCCCGGCCACCCTTGACCTCATCGGCGAAAGAGCTGCCGGGTGGCATCAGGCCGGGATCCGCGACGGCGTGCAGCAGGGTCAGCGGGGCGGTGAGCGATGCCGCCCGCGCTGCTGCCCAGTCGACGACGACCCGGTCGGTGCCGGGATCACGCACCGCCACGAGCATGGGTTCCGCGTGCTCGACCGGAGGTTGCCCTATGTTCAGATCGGGGAAGGTTGACATGATCGCCGTGTTTCCTTTCAGGAAGCGATTCCGTGCTCCGCTGTGGGAAGGTACCAGCGGTACTGCCGGTACCCCACCCTCGCAGCTACTCCATGCCGTGAGTAGGGCCTTTCGTCCCCTAGAAGATCGATCAGCGAGAACTACAGCTCGACCGTCTCCGTCTCGATGACTTCCTTGCGTACCTGCCCGCTCACGACCTCGTCGTGGGTATGTGCCTCGCGGCTGATCCGCACGCGCTCGATCGGCACGACCTCCATCTCGACGCGCGGCTTCTCCTCGTACAGGACCACCTCGACCACGTCACCGTCGAATGCGGTCTCGACGGCGGAGTAGAGCTGCTCACGCTCGGCGTCGGTATAGGCCGTCTCGCCGTCGTCGTAGTACGCGGCGCCGTTCGCGATGGGCTCACGCTCCACTACGAGTTCCTCGCGCCGGATCTGGACGGTCATGGTGACGTCCTCGGTGACGACGCGCTTGACCAGGCGAACCCGTTCGGTCTCACGGAGCTCGGTCCCGACGCGGAGCTGCTCCTCGGAACGGACCATGGAGTAGTCGTCGCCCTCGGGCCTCGAGGACCGTGTGCGCTCGCCGGCGGCATTGCGCCCCGCGTCGTCGCTCTCGGCCATGAGTCCGTAGTACCGCAGCAGCTGCTGCTCCTCCTCCGGGCTGAGGTGGCCGTCCTGCGACATCTTGGGAGACTCGTACACCTTGCCGTGGCTGACGGGCACGCGCACATCGCGGCCGTCGAGCTCCGCGCCCTGCAGGGGGGCGAAGGATTCCGGGTTGCCCGAGGTGTGGGTGACCACGGTGACCCAGCTCGGCTCGCCGGTGGCGTCGTCCACGTAGAGCTGACCCATGGGGCCGAGTACGGCGCCGTCCTCGCTCAGCACATTCGCGCCGGCATTCATGGAATCCTTCATCTGGTCAAGCGTGATCATGACGGCCCTTTCGAAGAAATGTACTTCTCACCGTAGGTTCTGGCAGGAGTCATAGCAAGCATGCTTAGTACCGTGGTGCTCCGTTCACGCGGTGAAGCGCGCGATCACGAGGAACACCACGGGCAGATAGAGGGCACCGGCAACGGTCTGGAGCGTGATGGTGGAGGCCATGAGCCGCGCGTCGCCACCGAGTGCGCGCGCCATCACGTAGGCCGACGACGCCGTGGGCAGCGACAGGAACAGCACCACGGTCGCGGCGGGTTGGCCCGTCAGGCCCAGGAGGAGGCATCCGGCGAGACCGAGACCGGGCATCACTGCGAACTTCAGGACGCTGGACAGGCTCACGGCCCCGAGGTTGCGGCCCATGCTGCGCAGGTCCAGGGCAGCGCCTACGCAGAGCAGACCCAGCGGCAGCGACGCACTTCCCAGCGTCCGCACGAACTCGGCGACGCCGGGAGGCAGCCCGATACCCGTCAGATTGAGTGAGATGCCGATCAGGCAGCCCAGGATCAGCGGATTCGTGAGAATGCTGCGTACCGTGCCGCGCGCGGTGAGCCGCTCGGCACCATACCGGGCAAACCCGAGCGTGCAGAGCACATTCACGAGCGGCACGAGGATGGCGTTGGAGATCGCCGCGAGCGCGACGCCGTCGGACCCGAAGAGTGCCAGCACGATCGAGAGTCCGAGGTAGTTGTTGAAGCGGATGCTGCCCTGCAGCACCGAGGTGAAGGCCGGCCCGTCGAGGTTCATCCACCGCTGCGCCACCACGAGGCCGAGCGCTGTGAGGATCACCGGTGCGGCGAGGACCGGGATCATGAGCGAGATGGGCAGGCCCGCCAGATCCGCCGTCGCGGTCCCGTGGATGAAGAGGGCGGGCAGCAGGACGAAGTAGCAGAGCCGTTCCGCGGGGGGCCAGAACGCCGGTGCCACGAAGCTGCGTGCGCGCAGCACGTACCCCAGGACGATCAGCCCGATCACGGGGCCGAGTGCCACCAGCGTCTGCGAGATCACCGCTCGACGTGGGGCACGGCGGGCAGTTTCTCCGCCGACGACGCTTTCGCCGCCCGCGCGAGGCAGCGAGGCCGGTGCGCTGCCGGCGCGCTCGAGGCGCGCTGCGGCACAGGATCCGGGCGGCAACGGGAAACGCGGATCACCAGCCCTGCGCCTGCAACCATCGACCTGCCAGGGTGCTCCACTGCTCGGCGGCGCCGCTGCCGACGGCGAGACCGAGCCCGTGCTCGCCGTCGGCGAAGACATGGAGGTCATGGGCAACGGCGTTCGCGGTGAGCGCCTGGCCGAGCAGATAGGCGTGCTCCACCGGGACGGAGGCGTCGGCTGCGGTGTGCCAGATGAAGAACGGTGGTGCCTCCGGTGTAACGAGGCGGTCGAGGGAGGTCGCGGCCCTGACCCGCCCGCCGGCGTCCGTCCCGAGCAGCTGGTCCTGTGAACCGCGGTGCGTTGCGAGCTGCATGGAGACCACGGGATAGCAGAGCACGGCGGCGTCCACGCGATCCTCGGCCGTGTCGGAGGGCGCGAGCGCCGCATGACCTGCCAGGTGCCCTCCCGCCGAGAAGCCGAGCAGGGCTACGCGCTCAGCTCCGGCCGCTCTCACCCGCCGGATCTCGGCACGGACGGCGTCGAGCGGGCCGGGGTGCCGGGTCAGCACCGGATAGCGGAAGACGCCGGCCGAGAGACCGAGGGAGCGCAGCCGCTCGGCCACGATCTCCCCCTCGTTGTCGGAGAGTTCGGAGTACCCGCCGCCGGGCAGGACGATCACGTGGGAAGCCTTCATGCGTTCACCGTACTGGGCGGCGCACCCGCCGCACCTGCAAGCACGCCGGTCGTGACAAGAGCCCCCGACCGAAAGGACCGGGGGCTCTCAATGATGCGGGGCCATGCTCAGCCCTCGCACTCCGTGCAGTACTTGTCGCCGTTCTTCTCACGAGCGAGCTGGCTGCGGTGGTGCACCAGGAAGCATGACATGCAGGTGAACTCATCCTCCTGCTCGGGGATGACCTGGATCAGGAGTTCCTCGTGCGAGAGGTCCGCTCCCGGCAGGTCGATGCCCTCGGCGGTCTCGCCGTCCTCGACATCGATCAGTGCAGTCTGCGTGGTCGCGCTGCGCTGTGCCTGGATGGCCTCGAGTGACTCGTTGGCCGGCTGGTCCTCCGGGCGAACGCGTGGTTCGTCGTAATCAGTTGCCATTACGGTAGATCTCCTTCTGTGGGCGGGAACGAAGCCCAGATGCCATTCACAACCTTGGCAGGGGTGGAAGTATTCCACATGACGCGAGCAATATACATGCTACGGAGCAGTTTTTTCTCCCCGGTCTGCCGAAATGTCGATCTGCACCTCATTGTGACGAAACACGCCCGGTGTGACAGGCGGGTCGAAGCGCGCGATCCGGGGCTCCCCCACGGCAGTGAAGGCCGCCTTTTCCAGCGCTATGGTCAGGTCCTGGAGCTTCTCGTCGAACATCGCACGCCCTCCGCGCCCGCTGAAGGTGACGACGGCGGTGGTCGCCGCGGGCTTGCCGATCACCCGGATGCGGGGATCGTCGGGCAGCGGAGCAGTGTCCAAGGACACATCGGCCGGCAATACGAAGGCCACGGTGTAGCCCCGTACAGTGCGCTGCTGCGTCACGGGCGCCGTCATGGCGAGCTTCTGCCGGGAGGTGTTAGCGCCGAAGATGTAGGACGCAAGTGTGCGGAATGCCTTGTTCCCGGCGTCGTCGAACTCCGCGTCCACATCGATCTCCGCCACCACGTGCGCGGGATAGGAGCGGAGCTCGAACCCGGGGTAGGTGTCGAGTACGCTGAACGGCTGCTGTTCGGTCCTGCAGCGGATGGTACTCCGCGCGCCTGATCGGCACCGTAATGTTGCACCGGATCCTGCACCCGAACGCTCAGGAGGCTCTCATGGCACCTGCACCAGTTGAACCCGCGCCCTCCTCCTCGGTGCAGTGGGCCGGGGCGCCCGCCTCGTGAGCCGGACCGCGATCCTCACACCGAACGGTGCGCTCGACGCCGGCCCCATGGCCGGGATCCTCGCCAACCACGCCATCCCGGGCTGCGAGATCTCGGATCGCACCGGCCGCTCCCATACGCGCCTGCTCACGATCCCCGGGGGACCACGTCGTGTCACCGTCACCATCAGGCCCGACGACGTCGAACTCACCGCGGACACCGACGACGACGCCGAGTTCGGCCAGCTCGTCCGGATCACCCGTACGTGGCTCGACCTCGACACGGAGATCGACGCCGTCGCCCGTGCCTTCGAGGACGATCAGCTCCTCGGGCCGCTGGTCCGTCGCCGTCCGGGTCTACGCGCGGTCGGGTACCCGGACGCTTTCGAAGCGGCGATCATGACGGTCCTCGGGCAGCAGGTGTCGGTCGCGGCCGGGGGTACCTTCGGCGGCAGGCTCGCGGCCGCGTACGGCACGCCGTCGCCGTCGGGCCTCACCGTCTTCCCCACGCCGCAGGTCATCGCGGATGCGCCGCACGAGGAACTGCGCGCGGCCATCGGCGTGACCCGCACGCGTGCGGCCACGGTGAAGCATGTGGCGCGCGCCGTCGTCGACGGGCTCCGCCTCGACCCGTCCGCCGATCATGCCGCGCTGCGGAAGGAACTGCTCTCCCTGCCCGGCATCGGCCCGTGGTCCGCGGACTACCTGGCCGTGCGCGTGCTCCGTGACGCCGACGCCTTCACGCCCGGTGATCTCGTGGCCCGGCGCGCCATGGGCAATCCGAGCATCCGCGACGCCGAACGAATCTCCGAGGCGTGGCGCCCCTACCGCGCGTACGCCCTCTTCCACCTGTGGACCTCCGCGACCTACCGCGGGGGCTGAACCGCACTCCTACCTGTCCACCTCCGCCACGGACCACGGGGACTAGGCGGAGGACACCGGCACCTTCCTGCGGCTGCGCAGTGCGATCTCCAGCTCGAAGCGCACCTTCGGGTCCTTGAGGTCGTCCCCGAACAGGTCACGCAACTGCAGGACGCGGTAGCCGACGGTCTGCGCGTGGATGCCGAGCTCCTCGGCGATCGGCGCGCGCTGACCCCAGTACCGCAGCCAGGTGAGCAGAGTCTCCTCGAGTCGGTCGCGCTGATTATCCGGCAGCGCGGCAAGGGGCGCGAGGCGGCGTCGTGCCAGCTCACCGACCGCCGACGGCTCGGCTGCGAGAACCACCTCGATCAGGTGCTCGCCCGCCCAAACGGGAGGCTCGTCGTCGCCCTCGCGCGGCGGCAGCATGGACGCGGCGAGAACGGCGAGCCGCAGCGACTGAGCGACCTGGCCCAGCCCACCGGCGGGACCCACGGCTGCGCTCCGACCCGCCAGGACACGGTTCAGCTCAGCACGTGAGCCCGGGCCACGCTCGGGAACCAGCGCGACGACGTCGGTCTCCCGCTCGATCACGATGGCGCCCGGGCCCAGCCGCTGCCGGAGTCCACCGGCGCGCTCCAGCGGAAGTGTCACGACGGCGATCTCCGCGGGGACGGCCCAGTCCGCGAGCGACGCCGCCTGCCGCAGCGCCGTCTGATCGGCCTGTCCCAGCAGGATGAGTTCGAGGAGTTCGGCGCGGCGGCGGTCGACGGCGCCGGCCCGCTCCGACTGCTCGAAGGCGTAGGCCTCGGCGCTCACGGCGGAGAGCTCGTCGATGTACGCCATGATGGACTCGCCGAGATCGACCACGACGGCCGAGCCGAGACCTTCCTCCATGGAGCGCCTGGACATCTCCCTGAACGTGACGCGCGCGCCCATCCGGTACGCTCCGAGCAGCGAATCCATGCTGCGCCCCTGCCGGAACTCCCCCCGTCCCAGACCCGCCACCAGCTGACGGCTCTCGTCGGACAGGGCCGGCAGCCTCGTTCCCGGCAGTTCGAGGAACCGCTCGAGGGCAGCCGTGACGCCCTTGCGGAGCACGTGGCCGAAGCTGCCCTCCATCGGCCGGGCGTACGCGGGGACCAGCTGGGGCACGGCCTGGATGATCGCCTCCACCAGCGCGGGCGTCAGGGCTCGGAGCCGGTCACTGACATCGGGCGGAAGGGCCAACCAGGGTGGGTCCGGAGGTGCTGACGGTATCTCGTCCCTGGCCATGTCACGTCTCCTGAACTATTGCAGCACGATGATTCTTCAGGGGTAACTGTATGCCAGGAGCGCAGATTATTAGCGGCAGCGGCTATATCGTTGATGAAATGATCCGGTTCAAGGCACTGGCGCGAGCCGCCTCTGCGCTCACCACCCCGCTCGCGCCGGAAGACTTCCTCTCCCTGTTCAACCCCGTGTACTCCTCGCGCCAGCTCCGCGGTGTCGTGACCCGCGTGGAGCACGAGACCGAGCAGTCGGCCACCATCTACTTCCGCCCCGGCCACGGGTGGCACGCGCACAAGGCCGGGCAGTGGGCACGCATCGGCGTCGAACTCGACGGCGTACGCCAATGGCGCTCCTACTCCCTGAGCAACGCCGCCGGACAGGATCCGGCAATCACCGTGACCGACGCCGGTGCGGTGTCCCACGTGCTGGTGCGCGACACGAAACCGGGTGACATCCTCTTCCTCGCCCCGCCGCAGGGCGACTTCGTGCTGCCCGAGCATCCGCGTCCCCTGCTGATGCTCACGGCGGGCAGCGGCATCACACCGGTCATGTCGATGATCCGCACGCTGATCCCGCGCAGGCCGGACGCCGACGTCGTCCTCATCACCTCCAACAGCACGCCCGAGAAGAGCCTGTTCCGCGAGGAGCTCGACGAGCTCGCCGATCAATTCCCGAATCTGAAAGTTCGCCACTGGTTCTCCAGCGCACTCGGCAGACTCGAGTTCACCGCCAGGACCATCGCCGATCTCTGCCCCGACTGGCGCTCGCGCTCCGCCTACGCGTGCGGCCCCGAGGGGTTCCTGAACGACGCCGAGGAGCTGTGGCAGCGCGAGGCAACCCTCGACACGGCCCGCGCCGCCGCGCAGGTCCCGGCCGGCACCGCCACCCGGACCGCGGGCACCGGGACGCTGACCATCGAACGGTTCAGTACCGACCTGACCATGGGTTCCGGGCACGACGGCGGAGTCGTCACCTTCGAGCAGTCGGACCGCGAGGTCCAGGCCGACGGCGACACCCCCCTGCTCGACGTCGGCGAGGACGCCGGAATCCTGATGCCCAGCGGATGCCGTATGGGTATCTGCCACAGCTGCCTCATCCCGCTGCGTGCCGGCCAGGTACGCGATCTTCGCACCGGGGAGCTGCGCAACGCTCCCGGTGACCTCATCCAGACCTGCGTCTCGGCAGCCGCCGGGCCCGTGAACCTCGACCTGTAACCCCATCGGAGGAAACCCCATGACCACCACACTGACCCGCCCGGGCGCCCTTGCAGCGTCCGGCCACCCCCTGGTGCGCCCCGACGCGGCCAAGCACCTCTCCGACGAGCAGATCCTCGAACTCGGGCGCGAACTCGACGCCGTCCGGGACGGGATCCTGGCCAAGCGTGGAGCCACCGACGCGGCCTACATCCGCCGGATCATCAAGATCCAGCGCTCGCTGGAGTTCGCCGGTCGCGGCACGCTGCTCTTCAGCAAGTACAAGCCGGCCTGGTTCGCCGGGACGGCCATGCTGAGCTTCGCGAAGATCCTCGAGAACATGGAGATCGGCCACAACGTGCTCCATGGGCAGTGGGACTGGATGCGCGATCCCGACATCCACTCCACCACCTGGGAGTGGGACTTCGTCACACCCGCACGGTCCTGGCAGCACACCCACAACGACCTGCACCACCGGTGGACCAACGTCATCGGCAAGGACAAGGACATCGGGTACAACCTGCTCCGCATGGACGCCGACCAGCCGTGGCGCCCCTTCAATCTCGGCAACCCGCTCTACAACGCGCTGCTCGCCCCGGTCTTCGAGTGGGGTATCGCGCTCTACGACCTCGAGCTGCCCGAGTACAAGGAGGGCCTGAAGTCGAAGGAGGCCATGAGCCGCGACCTCAAGGCCGTGGGCGTGAAGGTCCTCAAGCAGTTCTCGAAGGACTACGCGGCCACACCCGCCGTCGCCATGCTCACCGGCTCCGGCAAGCAGGCCCTCTTCGGGACCCTCGCGGCGAACGCCATCCGCAACTTCTGGGCCCACGCCGTCATCTTCTGCGGCCACTTCCCCGACGGCACGGACACGTTCACGGAGGAGGAGGTGGACGGCGAGACCCGCGGTGACTGGTACGTCCGCCAGATGATCGGGTCGGCGAACATCTCCGGCTCGAAGTTCATGCACCTGATGACCGGCAATCTCTCGCACCAGATCGAGCACCACTGCTTCCCCGATCTGCCGTCCAACCGGTACGCCGAGGTGGCGGTGAAGGTCCGCGAGATCTGCACACGCTACGGCCTGCCGTACACCACTGGCCCCCTGCCCAGGCAGGTCGGCTCCACCTGGGCGAAGGTGTTCGAGCTCGCCCTGCCAAATCGGAAGGAGAAGGCGGCCACGGCCTAGCTTTATCGGTCCGGAGTGCGCACCGGCGCCGTCGTCGCGGGTTGTCCCGCGGCGGCGGCGCTCGGCGTCGGCTCGTCCGCTCCCCGCGACCACCGTCGTCGTTGTCGTCGTTCCGGCTCTCCCATTCCGTCTCACGGACGCGCCGAGATCGCAGAACATGCCGATTCACGGCCGACGCCCGGTTGTTTCTGCCATTTCGGCGCCGGAAAGCGCCCTCAAGTGCGGTCCCGGACCGTCTTGAGCCATCCGTCGATGACTCCCCACGCGGAGAATCCGACGATACCGGCTCCCGTGATGAGGGCGAGCGTACGGATCGAATCGGCACCCACGCCGTTATCGGAAAGCACCAGGGCGACGAACTGGGGATTCACCAGGTGCCCGCCAGCCAGAAGAGCCGCCGCGGGAATCGCGTAGGCCAGGGCGAGGCCGGTGTTGATCAGCGCGAACGCCGGCGTCCAGCGGCCCCTGCGGTACACCGCGACCACGAGTGCAGCCTGGGCCGCCATCAGCCCCAGCAGTCCGACGATCCACCAGGGCCAGAGATCGGTGCTGAGAATCGGAAGCCAGGTCGAATCGAGGCGTACCAGGCCGTGGAACCGATCCCACAGGATTGCTCCTGCTCCGACGAGGAGGACGACGAGCGCGGCAATGAGGTCCGCTCGGCCGGCGCCTCTCGATCGGATCACCGGCAACCTGTCGACGTCCCACTCCACGAGGGGAGCTGGGCCACTGCTGCGCTCCAGCACGGCGAACACCAGCGTCACCCAGAATGCCACCTGCACGACGGCGGACACCCCCGTCGAAACCGAGGCGCCGAGGACCGCGCCGGGCGTCTCGCCCGTCAGGGTCTGCCCGAGCGCCACACCGACCATTGCGATGACGGGCACGATGACCCACAGCAGCTTCAGCAGCCGCCACCAGGTGAGATAGAAGCGCGGACCGATGAGCTGCAGTTGCCGGCCGGCGTACCCTGCTGCGAGAATCTCCGGATCGCCCAGGTCCGTCAGGACTGCCCGCTCGGCTGTCCCACAATCCTCGCCCTGTTCGATGCGGGCCTCGATGGCGTCCTCGATGCTGACTTCCAGCTCAGCCTGTACGTCCGGGCCGCATGCGGCGGGCATGCTGCGGACGGCAGCAGCGATGTAGCGGTCGGTAAGTGGTGCTGCCATCTCAAATCTCCTTCTGGGTGAGGGAGGCGATCGCAGTGGTGAGCGCGGTCCATTCCTCGGTCAATGTGGTGGCGAGCTGCATTCCGGCGGTCGACGTGCGGTAGACCTTGCGCGGCCGGGCCTCGTCGGTGTTCCACTCGCTGGTGAGGTACCCCTGCTTCTCCAGCCGGCGCAGCAGCGGATAGAGGGTGTTGGCATCGACGGAGAATCTGCGCTGCTCCAGCTCCACGAGCAGCCCGTAGCCATACCCGGTTCTCCGGAGAAGCTGCAGGCAGGCCAGCACGATGGTGCCGCGACGCAGCTCCTGGAGATGCGTCTCGAGCCCCTCGTTCTCACCCATGCTCGACACATTACTGTGTGACGCACACTATGAATAGACTTGGCCGCTCATTCAATTTCCGAAACGGCAGAAATCACCGCCCGCATCGCCGTCGCCTGGTTGTTTCTGCCATCTCGGCGCTCAACGGGACGCCGGGAAGACCTTGCCCCCCGCCGGAGCCGAAATAGCGGGTGCCGGAAGACCCTGCGAGACTGGGCACATGACCCGCGGAATCTATGTGAGTGCCATGACCGGTGGCTCCGGCAAGTCCCTGATCTCCCTCGGTCTCGCCGACATGCTGTATCGGCACGCGGATCGCGTGGGCTTCTTCCGGCCCATCGTCGAGGGCGATGATCCAGCGACGGATCCGATGGTCCAGCTCATGCAGCGCTCCTTCGACCTCCCGGCGAGCCGCGCCCGCGGCGGCCTGACCCGCGCCGAGGCCCGCGGCCTGCTCGTCACCGGCGACCGGGCGGAGATCGACGCGCGCTGCGTCGGAATCTACAGCGAGATCGCCGCTGAGTGTGACGTCGTGATCGTCGAGGGTACGGATCTGACCGGCAACAACTCCGCCGTCGAGTTCGACCTCAACGCACGCTTGGCGAACAACCTCGGCGCCATGGTGCTCGCCGTCGTGAGCGCCAAGGACATGAGCGTGGAGGAGGCGGCGGACACCGTGGACGTCGCGCGCCGCGAACTCGACGCCGCGAAGGTCTCCCTGCTCGCGATGATGGTCAACAGGGCGGCGGACGACGCCGTCGATTCCATCCGTGAGCACATCCGTCCTGGCCGATCGGGGCGCCCGGTCTACGTGATCCCGGAACTGAGCGAGATCTCCCAGCCCACGGTCTCCGAGGTCTCGGCCGAGCTCGGGGCACGTCAGATCGCGGGAGATGCGAATCTCGAGCGCGACGTCTCCGACGTGCGGGTCGCGGCGATGAACGTGGGCAACTTCCTGCACCTGCTCACGGACGGCACCCTCGTGATCGTGCCGGGCGATCGCGCCGACGTCCTCGTCGCCACGCTGGCGTCCTCGTTCTCACCCGAGTTCCCGGTGCCCTCGGCCCTGTTCCTGACCGGCGGACTCGCGCCGGATCCGACCATCCTCGCCCTCCTGGCCCAGGCGCCGTTCCCCGTCTTCGCGCTCGACGACGACACCTACACCGTGGCGCGCCACGTGGGTGAGGTACGCGGCGAGATCGCGACCGGCCTGCGCCGCAAGGCCGCCGCCGCGCTCGGCGCATGGTCGCGCCGCGTCGACGAGAACGAGCTGCTCGAACGTCTCGAACTCCCCCGATCGGTCAGCATGACACCGTTGCGCTTCCTGCACGACCTGATCCAGCGCGCACGCTCGGAGCGCCGCCATATCGTGCTCCCCGAGGGCGAGGACATCAGGATCCTGAAGGCCGCCGAGATCCTGCACCGCCGCGACGTCTGCGAGCTGACCGTCCTCGGGCCCGAGGCACGGGTTCGCGAGCTGGCCGCCAACCAGGGTGTGGACCTCACCGGCATCACCGTGACGGACCCCGCGACCTCCGAGCTCCGCGACGAATTCGCCGAGGAGTACGTGCGGCTCCGCGCCCACAAGAACGTCTCCTTCGACCAGGCCCATGAGCGCATGCTCGAAGGAGCATACTTCGGCACCATGATGGTGCAGCTCGGCAAGGTGGACGGTATGGTCTCCGGTGCCGCGCACACGACGGCGAACACCATCCGTCCGGCCCTGGAGTTCGTGAAGACCAAGGACGGCGTGAAGATCGTCTCCTCGGTGTTCCTCATGCTGCTGCAGGACCGCGTCCTCGTATACGGGGACTGTGCGGTGAATCCCGATCCGAACGACGAGCAGCTGGCGGACATCGCGGTGGCCTCGGCGGAGACGGCGGAGCAGTTCGGCGTCGATCCCCGCGTCGCCATGCTCTCCTACTCCACAGGCTCCTCCGGCGCGGGCGGTGCCGTGGACGAGGTGCGGAGGGCCACCGAGCTCGTGCGGCAACTGCGGCCCGATCTCGCCGTCGAGGGGCCCATCCAGTACGACGCCGCCGTCGACGCATCCGTCGCGGCCTCGAAACTGCCGGAGTCCACCGTGGCCGGACAGGCGACGGTCTTCATCTTCCCGGACCTGAACACCGGCAACAACACGTACAAGGCCGTGCAGCAGTCAGCCGGCGCGGTCGCCGTCGGCCCGGTCCTCCAGGGGCTCCGCAAGCCGGTGAACGACCTCTCGCGCGGCTGTACCGTCGAGGACATCGTCAACACGGTGGCCATCACCGCCGTCCAGGCCCAGCAGCCCGCCGCTCCCTAGTCGCCCAGACTCCTCAGGACAGGACCCCATGATCATCCTCGTCATCAACTCCGGCTCGTCCTCGCTCAAGTACCAGGTGCGCGACGGCGACGACGTCGTCGCCGAGGGCCTCGTGGAGCGCATCGGCGAGACCGAGGTGCCCGATCACGCTGCAGCCCTCGACCGCGTGGACCGCGAGGTGGCCGAGGCGCTCGGCGACCGCTGGATCGACGCCGTCGGACACCGCGTGGTGCACGGCGGTGAGCGGTTCAGCGAGCCGGTGCTGATCGACAGCGAGATCACCCGCGCCATCGAGCGGCTCAATCCCCTGGCGCCGCTGCACAATCCCGCAGCCGTCACCGGCATCCGGGCGATCACGGCGAAGTGGCCGGACCTGCCGCAGGTGGCCGTCTTCGACACGGCGTTCCACCGCACGCTGCCCGAGTACGCGTGGCGGTACGCACTGCCCGACGAGCTGTACCGCAGGCACGGCATCCGGCGCTACGGCTTCCACGGCACCTCGCACGCCTATGTGGCGCGCGGCGCCGCCGAGCTGCTCGGCGTCGAGTCGTTCACCGGTGTGATCGCCCATCTGGGGAACGGGGCCTCGGTCACCGCCGTGCGCGACGGTCGGAGTATCGACACGTCCATGGGGTTCACTCCGTTGGAGGGCCTCGTGATGGGGTCCCGCTCCGGGGATCTTGATCCGTCGATCCTGCTGTTCCTGCTGCGTGAGGGCTACTCCGAGGAGGGGCTGAACGAGCTCCTGAATCGCGAGAGCGGGCTGAAGGGCCTCGCGGGCACCAATGACATGCGGTCCGTGTCCGAGGCGGCGGAGTCCGGCGACAAGCGTGCACAGACCGCGATCGACGTCGCCTCCTACCGGCTCGCGAAGTACGTGGGCGGCTACCACGTGGCCGTCGGCGGGGCGCAGGCGCTGGTCTTCACCGCCGGCATCGGCGAGAACGCGCGTGACTTCCGCAGCGCCGTCGTGGAGAAACTCGGTGCGCTCGGCCTCGAGCTCGACGCCGAGCGCAACGATGAACGCTCCCGGGACGCCAGGGTGATCAGCACGCCGTCGTCGGCCTTCCCCGTCCTCGTGGTCCCCACCGACGAGGAGGCCGCGATCGCGGAGGCTACGGCCGCCGTCGTGCACGGATCCTGACGGACCGGGGCAGGCCACACGACCGCGCCCGCTGGCGCGGCGTCCGGTCCTGCCCTGCGGTCTGGGCGCGGCGGTCGGGGCGCTCTGCCCCACCGAAGCGGCCCGGGCAGTGGGAACGAGAGCTCTGTCCCACCGGACGCACGCGAACAATGGGACAGGGCACCACGGAACGCTCTGTCCCATCGAAGCGGGCCGGACACTGGGACAGGGCACCACGGAACGCTCCCTCCCACCGGACGCACGCGATCAGTGGGATTGGTGCAGCACGGCGCCCTCAATCCCACCGGAGCAGCCCGGACACTGGGAACGAGCGCTTACGCCCACCGCATGACCGCGAACAGTGGGAATGAGCGCCAGGCCCAGCAGCGCGCCCTACGCCGCGCCGAGCAGCCGCGCCGCCGCCGCAGTCAGGGCTCCCACCAGCACCACCACGAGGAACGGAGCCCTCAACCACAGCGCGACGGCGGCAGCCGCCAGTGCCACCACGCGGGCGTCGACGACGAGCCCCTGGCCGGAGGCGAAGGCGTTGGTGGCTGTCAGTGCTGCCAGCAGTCCGATGGTCAGAGAACCGGCCACCCGCAGCATTCTCGGATTGTCGAGGAGCTTCGCCGGGACCAGGAAGCCGAGGAACTTCGTGGCGATCGATACCGCGCACGCGAGCAGGATCCACCCCCACAGGCTCATGACCCGCCCCTCTCGGCATCCGGAGGATACGGCTCGACGTCGGGCTCCAGTCCCTCGGTCGCCGGACCGACACCGGACACACCGAGCACGGCGGCGACCACGGCCGCGATGAGGATCGGCACGCCCGGAGGCACGAACGGTACGGCGATGAGGGTGACGACGGCGCAGGCGACGGCGATCCCTGCCGGCTCCCTCGCCCGGACCCTGGGCCAGAGCAGTCCGAGGAACGCGGCGACGGCGGCGCCGTCGAGCCCCCACCGGGCGGGATCGCCGATCGCATTGCCCGCCAGCGCCCCCACGAGGGTGAACACATTCCACAGGACGAAAACACCGACACCGGCCGCCCAGAAGCCGCGCCGCTGCTCGTCGGGAGTGCGCTGACCCGTGGCGGTGGCCACCGACTCGTCGATCGTCAGATGCGCCATGAGCAGCTTCCGCCCACGCGAGGGGCGCAGCAGCACGTTGATCTGCATGCCGTAGACGCCGTTGCGGATCCCCAGCAGCGCGGCGGCCGACATCGCGGAGATGCCCGCGCCTCCACCGGCGATGACGCCGATGAACGCGAACTGGGATCCGCCGCTGAACAGGAGCAGACTCAGCGCCATGGTCTGGAGCACACCGAGGCCTGCGGCCACGGACAGAGCGCCGAAGGACAGCCCGTACAGTCCGGTGGCGACGGCGACGGAGAGACCGACCCGGACGGCCGGGGAGCGTAGGAGCAGCACGCCTCAAGGCTAGGCGACGCCCGGCTTCCCGTTCATCATGAGAGGATGAATAGTGGGTGAAGGAAAGCCTACTTACTATCCGAGGAGCACACATGAAGGCAGTGACCTGGCAGGGTAAGCGCAACGTCAGCGTGGACAACGTCCCGGACCCCACCATCCAGGAGCCGACCGACGCCATCATCCGCATCACCTCGACCGCCATCTGCGGCTCCGACCTGCACCTGTACGAAGTCCTGGGCCCATACATGGCCAAGGGCGATATCCTCGGCCACGAGCCCATGGGCATCGTCGAGGAGGTCGGATCGGCGGTGACGAACCTCAAGGTGGGCGACCGCGTGGTGATCCCCTTCAACATCTCCTGCGGCCACTGTTTCATGTGCACGCGGGGGCTCCAGTCCCAGTGCGAGACGACCCAGGTACACGAGCAGGGCTCCGGCGCCGCTCTCCTCGGCTTCTCGGCCCTCTACGGCTCCGTCCCCGGCGGCCAGGCGGAGTACCTGCGCGTGCCGTTCGCCGACTACGGGCCGGTCAAGGTGGGCTCGGAGTTGCCGGACGAGCGCTACCTCTACCTCTCCGACATCCTGCCCACGGCGTGGCAGGGCGTGCAGTACGCGGATGTCCCGAAGGACGGCGTCCTCACGGTCTACGGTCTGGGTCCCGTGGGCCAGTTCGCGTCCCGGATCGGGAAGTACCTGGGGCATCGTGTGATCGGCGTCGAGCCGGTCCCCGAGCGCCGGGAGATGGCGGAGCGGCACGGCATCGAAACCATCGACTTCACGGACGACACCGCCGAGGAACTGCGCAGCATGACCGGCGGTCGCGGCCCGGACGCCATCGTCGACGCCGTCGGCATGGAGGCCCACGGCTCCCCCGCAGGCTCGTTCGCCCAGCAGGCCGTCGGTGTCCTGCCGGACAAGCTGGCTCAGAAGGTGATGGAGACCGGGGGCAGCGACCGCATGGCCGTGCTGCATTCCGCGATCGACGCCGTCCGCCGCGGAGGCACCCTCTCCCTCAGCGGCGTCTATGGAGGAGCGGCCAGCCCCATGCCGCTGCTGACCATGTTCGACAAGCAGATCCAGTTCCGCATGGGCCAGTGCAATGTGCGCCGCTGGACGGACGAACTCCTGCCGATCGTCGAGGAGCCCTCGGACCCCTTGGGTGTCACCGACCTGATGACGCACGAGGTCTCGATCGACGAGGCCCCCGCGGCTTACAAGAACTTCCAGAAGAAGAAGGACGGGGCCATCAAGGTGGTCCTCAAGCCGCAGGGCGTCAGCGCCTGACAGGAGCGGAAACCGGTGAAGGCACCGGCCCCACGGGGCCGGTGCCTTCGTCGTCCTACTCCCGCGCCATCACCTCGTGGACGTCGACGTCGCCGCGGGCGATCTGCAGCGCGCCGGCCGCGCGCACCAGGCCCAGATGGGAGAACGCCTGCGGGAAGTTGCCGACCATGCGGTGGTTGACGGCGTCGTACTCCTCGGAGAGAAGCCCGAGCTCGTTCGAGTAGCCCACCAGCTGGTCCATGAGCTGACGGGCCTCCTCACCGCGACCGCTGCGCGCGTACTGCTCCACGAGCCAGAACGAACAGGCGAGGAACGGGTGCTCGCCCGGAGCGAGGCCGTCGTCCGCGCCGTGTGTCCGGTAGCGCAGCAGCAGACCCTCGCTGTCGATCAGATCCTTCTCGATCCGCTCCACCGTGCCGAGCATCTTCGGGTCGTCGTAGGCGAGGAATCCGACCTGGGGTAGTTGCAGGAGGGACGCATCGACCTCCGTACCCCCGTACACCTGGGTGAACGAGTTCAGGTCGTGGTCGAACCCCCGTTCCATGATCTCCTCGTGCATCCGGTCACGGATGGCCACCCACTCCTCCACCGGCCCGTCGAGCCCGTGGTCGCGGACCGCGCGCACGGCGCAGTCGAACGTCGCCCACACCATGACGCGCGAGTGCGTGAAGAACTGCTTCTTCCCCCGCATCTCCCAGATACCGTGGTCCGGTTCGTCGAGGTGATTCCGCGCGAACTTGATCAGGGCCCGCTGCAGCGGCCAGGAGAAGGTGTCCTCCTTCACCCCGTGGCCGCGTAGCTTCTCCAGCGCCATCATGACCTCACCCACGACGTCGGCCTGGTACTGGTCCACCGCGCCGTTGCCCACCCGGACGGGAACGGAGTCGGCGTAACCGGGCAGGTGGTCGAGTTCACGCTCGGGCAGCCTGCGCTCCCCGGCCAGCCCGTACATGATCTGGAGATCCTCCGGGTCCCCCGCGACGGCGCGGAGCAGCCAGTTCCGCCAACCCAGCGCCTCGTCGGCGAAGCCGTGCGTCATCATGGCCTCGAGCGTCAGCGCCGCATCACGTAGCCAGCAGAAGCGGTAGTCCCAGTTCCGGGCCCCGCCGAACTGCTCCGGCAGCGACGTGGTCGGCGCGGCGACGATCCCACCCGTGTCCTCGTGCGTGAGGGCACGCAGCACCAGGAGCGAGCGCCTCACGGCGGGCGAGTAGTCGCCGTCGTCCTCGGAGCTCGCCTCCCACGCACGCCAGTAGCTGATGGTCGTGTCGAGTGCCTCGTCGACGTCGAGGCCGGCAGGCATGGGGCGGTGCGAGGGATACCAGATCATCTCGAGGTCGACGACGTCGCCCTCCGACACGTCGAAGGTGCCCTGGTGCGAGGTGTTCTCCGCGTGCAGTCGCGGTCCGCGGAGCAGGAGCGCATCAGGACCGGCGATGGCCAACAGCGCCGAACCCTCGTCGTCGGGCTGCTGGGTCACCCAGGGGACCACCTCGGCATAGCCGAAGCGGATCTGCAGCTCCTGCCGGAACGTCACTGTTCCGCTCAGACCCTGCACGCGGCGGATCACGTTGGCGCGCCGGTCGGCGACAGGCATGAAGTCCGTGACGAGCGCGTCGCCCTCGGGCGTACGCCAGTGGGTCTGGAGGACGAAGGTCGCGTCGATGTAGCTCCTGTCCACCACCTCCGCCCGGGACGACGAGGGGGAGAGAAGCCAGCGGCCGTGCTCCTCGTTGCCGAGGAGCGCGGCGAACACCGAGTCGGAGTCGAAGCGGGGGAAGCACAGCCAGTCCACGCTCCCGGTGCGGGAGATCAGCGCACCCGTGTGCAGATCTGACAGGAGCGCGTAGTCCTCGATGGGTGTTTGCATCTTTCCACTCAACCACAGGGCATCGCTGCGCGGCCGACTTCACCCATCGGTGCGCAGCAGCGCCTGCCGGATCAGCGCCGGGACGTCGGAGGTCAGCTCCTGGACCCCCAGACCGGTAAGGAACCGAGCGTCCTCCACGGTGTTGACGGTCCAGACCCGCACCCGGGTCCCGTCGCTGATCCACTGCCGTACGCGGTCAGGGTGGTTGCGCACGTACTGGAGACCCGGGCCGGCCAGGCCCACCTCCTGATGCTCTATCGCAGCCTCGCTCTCCCTGAGCGCTCCCTGCAGGACATCGATCACGGCGCCCTCGGCGAGCGACCCGAGGTGCAGGGCCTGACGGACATCCTCCGGTTCGACGTCGGCCACGAGCTGGCAGAGCTGGTGGTGGGGCGCCGACTCCTGGAGCTGGCGGATCGAATCCGGATTGAAGCTCATGAAACTCACCTCGACACCGCCGACCATGGAGGACTCCGGATCCCACCCCTCATCCATGAGGAAACCGATCAGGGCCTCCTCGAGCGCGAGCCCGAACGGGCTCGGATGCTTCAACTCGATGGCCAGCCTGACCGGTCGGCCCGCGCGGCGCAGCAGGAGCAGCAGATCGCCGAGGGAGAGGAGTTGCTCGTCCGGACCGCCGTACGCCGCCGGAATGCTGGCGCCCTTCCAGGAGGACGCGTCGAGCTCGCGCAGTTCGGCCAGGGAGTGATCCGCGACGTCGCCGGTTCCATCGGTGGTGCGTTCGAGCGTGGTGTCGTGGATGCAGACGAGGTGCCGGTCGCGGCTCAGGTGCACGTCGCACTCCACGCCGTCGGCGCCGTCCGCCAGCGCCTGCAGGTAGGCAGCCCTGGTGTGCTCGGCGAAGGCACCGCTGCTGCCGCGGTGGGCGAAGATGACAGGTGGCACGGACGAGGCCCCTTACGTGGTCGACGGCGTTCGTCCCACCGTACGACAGGGCCGGATCCGCCCGCCATCGTGCTCCGGCCAGGGTGCGGAGGTCGTTCGACCGGCTCCTCGATAGACTCGGGGCGTGACTGTACAGCTGATCGGGGCCGATGTGGAACGGGCGGCAGCCCTGCGCCGCATGAAGACGCTGGCCACCGGCCTGCTCGGTGTCATGGCCGTCATCTTCGTGGTGGCGTTCGCCCTGCAGGATTCCTACCCCTGGCTGCAGTACGTCCGCGCCGCGGCCGAGGGCGGCATGGTGGGGGCGCTGGCCGACTGGTTCGCCGTCACGGCGCTGTTCAAGCACCCCCTGGGCGTGAAGATCCCGCACTCGGCGATCATCCCGCGCAAGAAGGACCAGATCGGTGAGTCGCTCGGCGAGTTCGTCGAGGAGAACTTCCTGTCCGAGGAGGTGGTCGTCGCCAAGGTCGACTCGGCCCGCATCGCGCAGAAGGTGGGCGCCTGGCTGGAGAAGCCGGAGAGCGCCGATCGGGTGGCGCTGGAGGGCGCAGCGCTCATCCGCGGCCTGTTCGCCGTCCTGGACGACGACGCCGTGCAGGGCGTCATCGAGTCGATGGTCCGCAAGCACCTCCTCGACCCGCCCTGGGGTCCGCCCATCGGAGGGATAGCAGAGCGCATCTTCGCCGAAGGCCATCATCACCGACTCGTGGACCTGCTGGTGGACCGCGCCGCCGACTGGGTGGACGCGAACTACGCCGTGGTGACGAGGGTCGTGGCGCAGCGCTCCCCCACCTGGGTCCCGCGTCTCGTCGACGGCGTCGTCGGCGATCGCGTGCATGCCGAGTTCTCGAAATTCGTCCGCGCCGTCCAGAACGATCCACGGCACGATGTCCGTCTGGCCATCGACAAGTATCTGCGGGACCTCGCGCGGGATCTGCAGCACCGGCCGGAAACCATCGCGAAGGCCGAGGAGATCAAGGAACAGCTGCTCGATGATCCCCGCGTCCGGGAACTCACCGCACGCACCTGGGCCACCATCAAGAACGCCCTGCTCGAGGCGGTCAATGATCCCACGAGTGATCTGACGACCAACTTCACTGCACTTGTCCGCGACTTCGGTGCACGTCTCACCCAGGACGCCGAGCTGTCGGGACGCATGAATCGCTGGCTGGCCGAGGGCGCCTCCTACCTCGTCCGCACGTATCGCCGCGAGATCGCCGGCGTCATCTCCGAGACGGTGGGCCGCTGGGACGCCGAGGAGACCTCGCGCAAGATCGAGCTGCAGGTGGGCAAGGATCTACAGTTCATCCGGATCAACGGTACCGTCGTAGGATCCCTCGCGGGCCTGGGGATCTTCTCCCTGGCCCACGCGGTTTTCGGTTAGGCCTTCTTCCGGCCCTTGCCCCTGTGATCGCCGCCCGTCTGTGACAGCTGCAGGGCCTCCGCCAGCTCCCCCGGAACGATCTGCGGCAGCGGACCGAAGGCCTCGCGGGTGGCGCTGATGACCGACTTGCCCATGATGTGGTTACCGGCTCCGCCGATCACGGCGCCCGCACCGAACGGCAGTGCGCGTCCCAGCATGAACCCGCCCTGCCGGGCGAGGAACTTCCTGAGGAAGCGCCGCTGGATGGTCCCGGTCACCGTCTTCACGAGCGAGGTCGGCGCCGCCTTGTTCACCACTTGCCCCCAGTACTGGGGAGCGCCCTGACCGGTTGAGGCACCGAGGATCGAGCGGATGAGCGCCGTGCCCTCCTCGCCCATGAGGATGGCCATCACCATGGCGCGGGAGCGCTCGGGGTCGTCCGTCTGCACCCCGTGCAACTCGGCGATGGACTCCGCGTACAGCGCGGTCGCCTCGAGAAAGCCCACCATCGCGGCGGCCGAGAGCCCGAGAGATGCGACGGTTCCGACGGCGGGAACCGCGGCGGTGGCACCGACAGCCGCTCCTGCCGCCGTCGTCGCGCGCAGGTAATCGCGTTCGAGGTGGCGGGCGAGTTCTGCCGGAGAGGCGTCCGGGTGGCGGCGGCGGAGCCGATTCAAATTCGAGATGATCAGCGGCCGCTGCACATCCAGGGCGCGCTCGATCCCGCGCTGGATGCCGGGCTTCGGGTGGCCATCCTTATCGAAGAGCGCCCCGTTGGCGGCCCTCACCGCCGGATTCTCCTTGTTCCTGCCGAACATCGTGGTCCTTCCGCGGCTGCAGTGATGGGTCGCTTCCGAGTGTAGGGGCGAGCCGGTGTCAGCGGGAAAGCATTGTGCTGTCGGCGCAGGCCCGCCGGACACGAGAAACAGGGACGTCACCAGATCATGGTGGCGTCCCTGTTCAGCAGCTGATCCCCGCAGTTCAGCTGGGTGTTGTGCGCATCAGACGTTCGAGCCCCTGCGTCCCACGATCGCACCGTAGATGAGCAGGACAATCAGCGAACCGCCGATGGCCAGGAGCCAGGTGGAGAGGCTGAAGAACTGGTCGACATCGGCGTCGAAGATGGCCCGGCCGATGAAACCGCCGAGCAGCGCGCCGACGACGCCGAGGATCAGCGTGTTGATCCAGAAGACGGGCTGCTTGCCGGGGATGATGAGCTTGGCGATTGCGCCGGCGATCAGGCCCAGGATGAGCCAACCGAAGATTCCCATGAGATGCTCCTTGAGTGATCGTGGTGCCCAGCCAAGAGGCTCGGGCATCCAGTGAATTGATGCAACCCGCCACTGTACTTCATCAGCATGCTTAGGGTGTAATCGTAGCATTGGGGCGTTTTTCGCCTGGACGGCGCCGTTACGTTCAGGTCCTAGCCCTCCTCACCCAGCATCCGGTCCTATTTCATCCGTGAGAAAACCCTTGACCCGCGTCGTGAAGCAAAGATAAAGTCACACAAACACAGAAATACGCAGATTCGACACCTCGCAGCGTGACGACATCGGAGCCCCATGTTCGCAGAAGAGCGCTACGGCCAGATCAGCAATCTGGTCTCCGCGAACGGTCGTGTCACCGTGGCCGGCCTCTCGACGCGGTTCGGCATCACCAAGGAGACGGTACGCAGGGACCTGGCCCTGCTGGAGACCGACGGCGTGCTGCGCCGGGTCCACGGGGGCGCTATTGCCGGTGCCGGAGCCACCACGAACGAACCGAGTCTCACCAGCAGATCCTCCCGGCATGCCGCAGAGAAGAAGCGCATCGCCTTGGCCGCGCTCTCCCTGGTCCCGGAGCGGGGCGCCGTCGTCCTCGACGCCGGCAGCACCACAGGAGCCCTGGCCGAACTCCTCGTGGACGAAGCCCGCACAGGGCTCGCCGTGGTCACCCACTGCGTGCCGATCGCAGGGGTCATGACCGCCGCCGGCCTCAGCGTCGAACTCCTCGGAGGCCGGGTGCGGGCGCTGACAAGCGCGGCGGTGGGAAGCAGGACGCTCGCGCAGCTCGGCCGACTCCGGGCCGACATCGCGTTCATCGGAGCGAACGGGCTGTCCGCCGAGTTCGGCCTGAGCACCCCCGACGTCGACGAGGCAGCGGTGAAGACGGCCCTCATCCGCGCCGCGCGGCGTATAGTGCTGCTCGCGGACGCGTCGAAGTTCGACGAGGAGACACTCGTCAGTTTTGCTTTCCTGGAGGACATCGATGCTCTCGTCACCGACCGCGCACCCCACGGCTCGCTCGCGCAAGCACTGGCTGATGCCGACATCGAGGTGATCGTCGCGTGATCCTGACGATCACGATCAACCCGAGCATCGACCGCACCGTCGAGCTCGACGCTTCCCTGGCGCGCGGAGCTGTCCAGCGCGCCAGGCACGGGGCCCAGGAAGCCGGCGGTAAAGGTATCAACGTCAGCCGGGCCTTGGCCGCGTCGGGCATCTCGACGCTGGCGGTCCTGCCGGGCGACGACGATGACGCCGTGATTGCGGGGCTGCGCAGCGTAGCGATCCCGTTCAGGAACGTACCGATCGGCGCGACCCTGCGGACCAATACCGCGATCACGGAACCCGACGGCACCACGACGAAGATCAATGAGCCCGGGCCCGCGCTCTCCGCTGAGCAGCTCGACGAGCTCACCGCCGTCGTCGTGGCCGAGAGCCACGGAGCCGCGTGGCTGGTGCTGGCCGGCTCCCTTCCCCCCCAGGTTCCGCCGACCTTCTATAGGCGTGTGATCGCCGCTGTCCGCGATACCTATGGAGCGTCGGCTCCGCTCATCGCCATCGACTCCTCCGGCGAGCCCCTCATCGAGGGCGCAGCAACGGTCCCGGCGCCGGATTTGCTCAAACCCAACGGCGAGGAACTCGCGGAACTGACGGGCATCGGCACGGGGGACGAGCTCGAACAGGATCACGAATTGGCCGCGAAGGCCTGCGCAGTGCTGATCGCCGCGGGCGTCGGGGCGGTCCTGGCGACCCTCGGGTCCAAAGGCGCACTGCTCGTGACACGGGCGGGAGCGTGGCACGGCCTGCACTCGCCCGTCACGGCGCGATCGACCGTCGGGGCGGGCGACTCCGCGCTGGCCGGGTACCTGCTGGCACACAGCGCCGGTGAAGTACCGGAGAACTGCCTGCGCCAGGCGGTTGCCCACGGCTCGGCGGCCGCCGCGCTTCCCGGTTCATCAGTCCCATCGCTCGATCAGACGACACCGGCGGACGTCACCGTCAGCGCCCTCACGATCACCCTCCCCGTGATCGGATCCACTACAGGTCCCTGTACGGGACCCACAGCACAGGAGGAACTCTGATGACCGATCTCATCACGGCAGAGCTCGTGGCTCTGGACAAGGACCTGGGGGCGGAACGATCCGCAGTGATCCGCTCCCTGGCTGGACTTGTTGCCGCCCAGGGCCGCTCTACAGGGGTCGAGGATCTCTATGCCGACGCCCTCGCCCGGGAGGAGAAGACCGCCACGGGCGTTCCCGGCGGCATCGCCATACCGCACTGCCGCTCGAAGGCCGTTTCGACGGCCACACTGGTCATGGCCCGCCTGGCTCGACCCGTGGATTTCGGTGCCAAGGACGGCCCCGCGGATCTGGTGTTCTTCATCGCGGCTCCGGACGGAGCAGACCAGGAACACCTGAAGCTGCTGTCCAAGCTCGCACGGTCCCTGATCAAGAAGGACTTCACGGCAGCCCTGCGGGCCGCCCGGACGCCGACCGACGTCATCGTCCTCGTCAACGGGGCCCTCGGTCTCGGGGACGCGCCGACGAGAGGCGCCGGAGCGCACGCCGCAGGATCGGCGGAGACTGCCGTCACGACCGCGACGACGAGCCACGCCGGAGCCAATGCGAGCGAGGCTGCTGCCACGCTCGGCACCTCGCGCGCCGGCTTCGACGCCACGGGCCCTGCTGTCGAGAGCGCTCGTGGAACGCAGACCGGCACCAGACGACTGGTCGCCGTGACCGCCTGCCCCACCGGCATAGCCCACACCTACATGGCCGCCGACTCCCTCGTCGCAGCGGCCGAGGAGCGCGGGATCGACCTGCAGGTGGAGACGCAGGGTTCCTCCGGCGCGACTCCGCTGGACCCTGCCGTGATCGCCGCCGCCGACGCCGTGATCTTCGCCGTCGACGTCGACGTGCGGGACAAGCAGCGCTTCGCCGGACTCCCCGTCGTCTCCGCGCCGGTCAAGCGCGGCATCGACGAGCCGGGTGAGATGGTCGACGAAGCGGTTGCTGCCGCACAGAACCCGAACGCCCGCACGGTCTCCGGGACTGCGGGCAGCGAGCAGCCGGACGACGGCGGGAGGGACAGCATCGGCAGCACGCTCAAGCGGGCCCTGCTCACCGGCGTGAGCTACATGATCCCGTTCGTCGCGGGCGGCGGACTGCTGATCGCCATCGGGTTCCTGCTCGGCGGGTATCTCATCACCGACACCGCGGACACGATCGTCCTCGAGAACAACCTGGGCAATCTGCCCGACGGCGGTCTGGGCACCTACCTCGGCGCGGTCGCGTTCAAGATCGGGCAGCTCTCGCTCGGTTTCCTCGTCCCCGCACTCGCCGGCTACATCGCCTACGCGCTGGCGGATCGTCCCGGCATCGCCCCGGGCTTCGTAGCAGGTTCAGTAGCGGGCTTCATGGGCGCAGGCTTCCTCGGCGGCATCGTGGGCGGTCTGCTGGCTGGCTATGTCGCGATGATGATCGGGCGGCTCGAGGTTCCGCGCTGGCTACGGAGCCTCATGCCCGTCG
Source organism: Arthrobacter sp. (assembly GCA_029257465.1). Classification (GTDB taxonomy): domain Bacteria; phylum Actinomycetota; class Actinomycetes; order Actinomycetales; family Micrococcaceae; genus Arthrobacter_D. Next base: position 32,595 of record JARIBG010000011.1, read on the forward strand.
TCATCATCCCGCTCCTGGCCTCGATCGTGGCCTCAGGGCTGATGTTCCTGGTACTCGGCGGCCCGATCGCTGCGCTGACCACAGGGCTGAACGACTGGCTCTCGGGCCTGACCGGCACGGCCGCCGTCGGCCTGGGCATCATCCTCGGGCTCATGATGGCCCTGGATCTCGGCGGCCCCGTGAACAAAGTGGCCTACTCCTTCGCCGTGGCCGGTCTCAGTGCTGGTTCCATCGACAACCAGGCTCCCTGGCAGATCATGGCTGCCGTCATGGCAGCAGGCATGGTCCCGCCGCTGGCCATGGCGCTGGCCACGCTGCTCGACCGGCGTCGCTTCAGCCTCGCCGAACGGGAGAACGGCAAGGCCGCCTGGCTGCTGGGAGCTGCCTTCATCTCCGAGGGCGCCATCCCGTTCGCTGCCGCCGACCCCCTCCGTGTCATCCCGGCGTCCCTCCTCGGCTCCGCGGTAACCGGGGCGATCGTGATGGGGACCGGCGTCACCTCCCAGGCACCGCACGGAGGGATCTTCGTCTTCTTCGCGATCGGCAACGTCGCCATGTTCATCGTCGCGATCCTCGTCGGCATGGTGGTCTCCGCCCTCACCGTGATCGTCCTCAAGCGTTACGCGACGAGGAAGAACACTGCTGTCGCAGAACCGGTTGCGGCCTGACCTCCGATCCGCTCGACCGTAGTCACCCCGAGAAAAGGAACATCATGGCAGAACGCAGAGCAACCGTAGCCAGTCGCGTGGGACTTCACGCCCGTCCGGCCTCCATCTTCGCCGAGGCCGCAGGACAGATCCCCCTTGAAATCACCATCACGATGGAGGGCGAACCCGCGGATGAGGCCATGGACGCCTCGAGCATCCTGTCGCTGATGAGTCTGGGAGCATCACACGGCGACGTCGTCGTCCTGCGAGCGGAAGGCGACGGCGCGGACAGCGCACTCGAGAGCCTGGCCCGCATCATCGAGACGGATCACGACGCCGAGTAGTACGCCTGACCATGAAGGGCACCATCCGCCGGAACTGGTCGGCGGATGGTGCCCTTCTCAGTGACTTCGGCACTGAAGCACAGGAAGGTGGGTCCACCCGTTCTAATGGACACACCTTGCATGCAGTCGTAACGATCCGCTGACCCCCCACGGACTGCGGCAGTTACATAATCATAATTTTCGCACACGATCATGAAAACGTGAATGCTTGAAGGACACGATTTGGTCTCCTTGTGTCCTGGGCAGCAATGAATTACACCAGGAGAAATGCTCCAGGCAACCCGGCAACGCTCAAAGTAGCCTGCGCTCCTGCACCGCGCGCCTCCGGGCTCGCCTGTGACTCAACCAGATGAGGTACAGGCCCAGCACTGTGAGCAGGATGGCCGAGAACGGCAGGATCACGTTCCACCGCATGAGATCGAGGCCCATGAGCCTCAGGAGGACGAACACCACCACGAGCAGGAATCCACCGGCAAGCAGGGCGCCTGCCACGCGATGGATCGGTCGTGCCCGCCGGTCGAGCACGGACACCACCGTCGGTACGATCAGGCACGCGGCCACATAGCCCGGATAGAGCCGCCCTACGGCGGCGTACTCCCGGACCGTGGCCTGGTCCGAGAAGTCCGTCAAACCCACGGAGCTGCCGGGAAGTTCGCTCGCCACGAAGAAGTACAGGGTCGCCGCGATCGCAAGGCCGAGGATGGCCAGGCCGAACGGTCCGGCGATCAGACGGCGCGCGAGGGGGGAGTCGAACGCCGCAGCCACCCGGACGCCGATGAGGACGAAGACCGCATATAGCACCATTCGCAGGACGAGGTTGGTCGCGTTCACACCTCCCAGCACGGCATCGACGCCGTCGTAGAGGGGCTCGATGGACAGAGCGACGGCGAAGGTCAGGAGCAGGAGTGCGGCACACATGGTCCGTCCTCGCCCCCGCAGTGCAGCGGGAACACGAACAGCGGCTGCGACGGCGCACAGGGCCAGTGCAACCCACTGGATGATCGAGGCGGTCATCCGAGGTTCTCCCACAGAGCACGGTCCCTGCCGTCGTCGAGCTCCGCCCGGCGCATCTGCTTCCCCAGGACGTCGAGCCGGTCACGGGCGAGCAGGACGAGATCGAGATCGTCGATCGCTCGCAGCGCTCCTGCCCGCCTGTCCTCGGGCCAGCCCCCCTCCTCGGGAGTGAGCAGGCCGGTCACCACCAGGCCGCTGGCCAGGGACACACCGGCGATACGACCGGCCTGCACGGCGATCCACGGGGCGAGGCGTCCGGCCGTGAGCTGCGCCGAGAGATTCTGGCGCGCGACGCCGGTACTGGAGGCCAGCTGCTGGCGCAGGTCACCCGGATCGATCGCCTCGATCCAGGCCCTCACCGAGTTGCGATGCGGGAAAGCAGCGAGACCGAGCCGGCTGTCGGTCCAGACGCACTCCGTGGTTCCGCTCCGGGCCACGAGGAGACGGAGGATGTCGATATGGGAGACCTGGCTCAGGAGTTCGGCCGCCGTCGGCGCGGTGATACCGGAGGGGAGATCCTCGAAGCCGTTGAATTCCGCAAGGGCGTCGACGACCGACAGTGAGTAGCCACGCGCTATGGCGACGATGGTGGAGACCGAGACCTTACCCCTGACGAGCTGCTGGGCGAGGGTGGAGCGCTTGATACCGGCAGTCCTGCAGAGGTCGGACACCGTGTCCTCCGGGGCGATCCGCGGTCGCCAAAGCTGGAACGCTTTGGCTGTGACGGCCATCATCACCTTTCGATTGGACTTTTCGGTGTCCTGTAGAAGTATACTGAGATTGCTGGCTCCGATTTCTGCGATTCCCCCATACGCAGAACGCGGAGCCAGCTCCATTTCAGCTGGTCAGGGGCTTTTTCACCAGGGTGTCATCCCCCCGCTACCACCGCACCTTCCTCTCCTGCTTGCCCTGCTTGGCGCTCTCGTGTGCCGCTTTGACGTGCCCGGCCCCGGTGGTAGCGGCAGGATTGGCCGCCTGATTCTTCCGCTCGAGGGCGAGCCGGGCGCGGGGGTCCTCCTGCACGCTACGGGCCGGGGATCGTGTCCCGGCTGCTGGTGCGTCCTGGTCCGCAGCGGGTGTGCCCGACGCCGGGGATTCGTGGTCTGGCTTGCTGGTCATGGTGTGCCTCTCTGGTCTGAGCAGCCCACGGATCACGTCGGAACCCACCCATGGCAGTACAGGGCCGCGAAGGGTGGACCGGACATCTTCTGTGGGCGCTCTTGGAGTGCTGTCATCGACAAGTGGCGCCGATCAGGGTGTGGACCGTGATCGATTACCGGAACAGAAGTGTCTTCATGACGCTCGACGCTACACCCGCCCACCGACCGCGACAAGGGTCCGGTCCCCTGTGGGAGGGATCGACGTCCGCGATCACCGTGAGCCGGGACCCCGGACCACCACGTCGGCGTATACCAGACGGTGCTCGCTCGTCGGGAAGGGAAGGATGCCCGTCAGCTCGGATCCCGGCAGGCCCGCTCGGGGCCAGAACACGCCGGAGGTGGACACGCGCAAGGTTTTCGACGGAAGGACGTAGTCCACCCGGAGATTGCCGCTTCTCTGATCCTCGAAGTCCGCGGTGTCGAAGCGCGAATCACCGGACTGGGCCGCATTCGCCCCACCCTGGAGTGCCGATGCTTCCACACCGCCCTCGGACGAGGGCAGGGGATCCTGGACCAGGCTGTTGTCCAGCAGCTGACCGATCGACGCCGGAGCCGTGCCACTGTCACGTGGGTCGCTGTTCAGATCCCCCATGATCACGAAGCGTTCACCCCGGCGCAGACCGCCTGCAGTCCCGGCGTCGTCGTAGACGTAGGAGGCCCCGGCCACGTAATCGGACCAGAGCCGGATCTCATCGCCGGTGCGCCCGTGGTCGTCCCCGCCGTCGAGCACCGGACTCTTCGGATGGCTCGCGAGTACGTGGACCGTCCGTCCGCCGACCACCACCGGAACGTCCCAGTGCGAGGTGCTCGAGAGCGGTAGTACGGCCAGTTCATCGGCCGAGTACCAGTCCTGCTCCGGGTCGGTGGGCGGGTTGTCGGGCAGGAGCGCGCCCGGCATGTCCTGCCACAGGAAGTTCCGGAAGGTACGCACCGACTCCGTCTGGATGGGATATCTCGAGTAGAGGACCATGCCGCCCTGGCCCTGGAAGGCTCCGGGTCCGAGGGTATCGTCGGCGCCGCCGATCCGGCCGTCGTTGTTCAGGTCGTACCCGCTCGCCACACCGGAGTTGGGGGCTGCCGTGTGGACGTACGGGTAGTCGAGCGGCGCCCTGCCGTTCTGGCCGACGGTGAGATAGTTCCGGTAGAACAGATCGGCCGCTGCGGCGTTCGGCTCGTGGTCGAACTGGTTGAGCAGGACGACGTCCGGCCTGACCGTCTGGATCACCTCCGCCACCGCCCTGGCCTGCGCATCGTCGGACGTGCTGAGATCGGTCATCAGCTCGCCTTCGCCCGGGCGGCTCAGTCCGACGTCGAAGGTCGCGAATCTGGCGGTCTGTCCGTTCGCCTGGGCTCTGGAGGCGATCAGCGCCCGCGTTTCCTCCCGGTGATCCGCGGAGGCGGCCGGGGCGACGACGACGAGAAGGCAGACGGCGAGCAGCCCGGCAGTGCATCGTGCAAGAACTTGCATCGCATCCTTCCCCAGCATCGGCCTGCTCATGGAACATGGTCTGCCGAGACCGGAACGGTTCGACACGGAAACTTGAATCCTACTGGCGGTGACAGCCCTCGGGAGGCTGGGCACGGGTAACGATTCAGGCTCAGCCCGGGAGCTCCCGATGTCTCTCGGCGCGTTCGGTCCGGTGCACGCCCACCTCGTGCTCGGCCATCTCGAACGCCTCCTCAGCGTGCTGGACGGCAGTGACGTAGTTACTCACATCATCCGGCTGGGACTGTGCGCCGATGTCACGCGCGCTCTCTGCTCTGCGCAGGGCGTTGACCATGCGTCGTGCGGCCGGATGAGAGGGGTCGTGCATCTCGGGGTGATCGATCGCCTTCGCAGGATCGAGGTCGTAGTCCGCCCAACGTTCCACCACGGCGTCGTGGCGGCTGCGCAGCTCCGACCAGGCCGTTGTCCGAGCAGCACGCTCGGCCTCCTCGCGCCGTCTGCGCTGACGTCGCGACACCCAGAGCCAGACTGCGGGGATGGACACGACGGCGGCAAGCGATGCCACCCAGAGCCCACCGAGCGCCGCTGCGACGACGCCGGCGCCCGCCACGACGACGACCCCGCCGAACGCCACCCAGAAGTAGTCGTCCGTTCCGCCCCGGCGGCGGGAGACGACGTCGAGCCTCCACCCCGTCAGTGCGGTACCACCGACCATCACGAGGCATGCGGAAAGAATCCCGATCAGTGCGATGACATCCAACGCTTCCTCCTTGCCCGCCTGCGGCCCACGTGTCAGCGGGTCGCCACTGCGCAACTGGTACCTACCAGTGCAAACGAGTGGGCCCGCCGAGTCAATCCCCGATCAGGTCACCGATTCGGCGGGCTCGCTCACAGGTTCCTGTGTAGTCGGGGAGTCGGCACCGGTGGTCTACGGGTGCGATCCAGTGCACCGGAGGCACTGAGCCAGAGGACGGACAGACGGCGTCCCTTGAGTCCTCGCGTGATCGGTGGGCCCTGTGGGGATCGAACCCACGACCCACGGATTAAAAGTCCGTTGCTCTAACCAACTGAGCTAAGGGCCCCACACGTGCCGGGCCCGATCCGGAGCGGACTCGCGCGGCAACGACCCCATTACCTTAGCGCAATCATCGAGGCTCCCGGGCCAGCGCGGGAGCCTGCCGATCATGGTGTCCAGCGTGCCGCCTACCGGGCCCGAACAGCCCAGGAGTAGGGTTCATCCCATGAACGGCGACTACACGAGCAAGAGCCCACGGCCCCACAAACCGAAGCCATTCGCCCCCGCGGACTTCGAGGTCTTCGCAGGAGGAGTCGACCCCTCACGCGTCTCCGAAGCGGCCCACATGGCAGCGCACGCGCTGGTACATCACGGGCGCGGAGCGGATGATCCGGAAATCACCCGGCGCCTCGTCGAACTCGCCGATCAGCAGGGCCTGGAAGCCATCGCCGAGATGTGGGCGGAAAGCCCTGCGCGCTCGTTACCCGGTGCCCTGTGGCGCCTCTACGCCCTGCGCGCGGCCACCCGGCAGAGCCCGGAGCGTGTCGCCGCGTACTTCTCCTCCGGCAAGGAGATCGCGCAGGTCTCGAACGTCGTCGCGGGCGTCGCCGAGCCGCCCGGCGCCGTCGAGATGACCGCGATGGCCGACACCATCCTCTCGGGTGCGTTCGAGGGCGAGTTCGACGTGGCCCTCGAACGATTCGCTGCCTTCTGCCGTGTCGTCGCGCTCGGTCAGGCGAACCACGCGGACGACGCCGACCCAGCGAACGCCACACATGCCTCCAAGCTGACCCGCAGCTCAAGCCAGCTCGTGAAGACGGCCGAGGATCTGGAGCACGCGGCGGCCGCATGGCGGCGGGGAGAGCTGGACTGAGCCAGCCAGCGATGCGTCGGTTGACAGTTCCGGCAGGGACGGCAAGACTTAATGCGGCGTCGAGCCGTGGAACCCCCGGGCTTCAACACCCAGCCGCTTCGAGCGGCCTTCCGCCGAGAGGCGCTCCCGGTTCGGCGCCACTTCTGTGTCCTCCGGATTCCGGTACCTATTCCACTACGGTCAGCAGGGATTCTCCGCTGCCCGAGTACCCATCGAGGAAGAATCCGTGAAGCTACGCCTCTTCCCCCAGGAGAACGCCGGACCCGATCTGCTCTCCCGCATGGCACGGCAATTGGTGCTCGGGGTAGGAACCATGTCCGCCATCCTCGGCGCCTCCACCGAGGAGTACGACCGCCTCTCCGAGGAGCTCCACGAGCACGAGTCGGCCTCGACGGATCTCCACTTCGCCCTCCTGACCTCCATGCGCACCTCCTTCATCAACTCGCTGCCGCGTGAGGACCTGTACTCCCTCTCGCGCCTGCTGAACGAGGCGATCGAGAAGCTCGACGGCGCCGGCGAACTCATCGCCCTCTACCGGCTGAGCACCCTGAGCCAGCGGGCCACGGACCAGCTCGAGGTGATCAACCGGCAGGCGGAGCTGACGATGGTGGCCATGCAGCAGCTCAATTCGCTGGAGGATCTCGAGGAGTACTGGATCGAGATCCTGCGGCTGGCCAAACGCGCCGAGCGCACCCACCGCAGCTGGTGCGCCGAGCTGATCCACGACCACAAGCCCGCCGTCTACCTCCGGCACCGTCACGTGGCCGATCAGCTGGTCGACGTCACCCGGGACATCCGGCGGGTCGCGACCCAGGTGGGCAGCATCCTCGTCAAGGAATCGTAGGTGGGGCCCCTCCTCCTCGGTGCGGTGATCGCTGCTGCTGGCGGCTTCGCCTTCCTGAACGGCTTCCACGACGTCTCGAACTCGGTGGCCGCGGCCGTCCGGACCCGGGCGCTCACCCCGACCGCCGCCGTCCTGCTCGCATCGCTGTTCACGCTGGTGGGCGCACTGCTGGGCTCGTCCCTGGCGCTGTTGTTCGTCGATGTCGCCGGCGGATTGCCCTCGGGCACCACGGGACTGGCGATCCTCCTGACCGCCCTGATCGCGGCCTGCAGCTGGGGTGTGCTCACCTGGTACCGGGGGACGCCGTCGTCGTCCACGCACGCGCTGCTGGGCGGCATCATCGGTGCCGGCGTAGCGTCCCGGTTCACGGACCATCCCCCGATGGACGGTGCGGACGAGGCATTCCTGCTGCGGATCGTCCTGCCGCTCGCGCTCGCACCGGTCGTGGCGTATCTCCTGGCCTACGCTGCGGTGTTTCCCGCGACCTGGCTGCTGCGCCACGGTTCCCCTGCCAGGGTGAACAGCGGCAACCGCATTGCGCAGTCGGTCCTGACCGGCGTGTTCGCTCTCTCGCACGGCCTCCAGGACGGCCAGCGGACGACGGCGGTGATCCTGCTGGCACTGCTCGGATCTGGATTCGCGGTAGGCTCCGGCGTACCCATGTGGGTGCAGGTGTTCGCGGCCCTGCTGCTCACTGCCGGGGCCCTGTTCGGCGGGTGGCGGATCACGCATACGCTGGGCCATCGCCTGGTCCACATCGATCCGATGCGCGGCACCATGGCGCAGGGCATCAGCTCGGCGATGCTGCTCATCGGCGCGCTCATCCTGCATGTCCCGCTGTCGAGCACGCACACCATGACCTCGGCGATCGTGGGGGCCGGAGCCAACGAGCGCTTCGTCTCGGTCCGTCGCCCACGCGTGCTCCGGATCCTGCTCGTCTGGCTCGGAACGGCACCTGCGACCGCCCTGCTCGGCGCCGTCCTCTTCCTGGCGCTGAGTCCGCTGCTGTAGCCACCGACCCGAACAGCTCCTAGCCGAAGCGTCCGGAGACGTAGTCCTCCGTCGACTTCTGCACCGGCTTGTTGAAGATAGTGGTGGTGTCGGCGTACTCGATCAGCTTTCCGGGCTTGCCCGTACCGGAGATGTTGAAGAACGCCGTCTTGTCCGAGACGCGCGCTGCCTGCTGCATGTTGTGTGTCACGATCACCACGGTGTAGTCCGCCTTGAGCTCATTGATGAGGTCCTCGATCGCGAGCGTGGAGATGGGGTCCAGCGCCGAACACGGTTCGTCCATGAGGATGACCTGGGGTGAGACCGCGATGGCCCGTGCGATGCACAGGCGCTGCTGCTGCCCGCCCGAGAGACCGGAGCCCGGCCGTCCCAGCCTGTCCTTGACCTCGTTCCACAGATTCGCACCGCTCAGGGACTTCTCGACGAGGGCATCGGCGTCGGACTTGCTGATGCGCTTGTTGTTGAGTTTTACCCCGGCGAGTACATTGTCGCGGATGGACATGGTGGGAAACGGATTGGGGCGCTGGAAGACCATGCCGACCTGGCCGCGGACGGTCACGGGATCGACGGCGGAATCGTAGAGATCGTCGCCGTCGAGCAGCACCTCGCCCTCGACCCGCGCGCCCGGGATGACCTCGTGCATCCGGTTCAGCGTGCGCAGGAACGTCGACTTGCCGCAGCCCGAGGGGCCGATGAACGCGGTGACCGAGCGGGCCTCGATGGAGATGTTGACGTTCTCCACGGCGAGGAACTTGCTGTAGTAGACATTGAGGTCCTTGACGTCGATTCGCTTGGACATTGCTTCCTTGTCAGTTCGGGAATGCGTGGGAGAGCGGGGTCAGCGGCTGGTCCTGGGGGCGAAGAACCGGGCCACCAGGCGTGCCACCACGTTGAGCAGCATGACCATGATGATCAAGATCAGCGCCGCCGCCCAGGCGCGCTGCGTACTCGCGTCGATGTTCGTCGGGGAGGTGGGCGTGAGGATCTGGTAATAGATGAACGTCGGGAGCGTGCTCATCCATCCCCCGAACACGTTGAGGTTGATCGAGCTCGCGAACCCGGCCGTGACGAGGATAGGAGCGGTCTCCCCGACCACCCGGGCGATGGCGAGGGTGATGCCGGAGGCGATGCCGGAGATCGCCGTCGGCACCACCACCTTCACGATGGTGCGCCACTTCCGGACACCGAGGGCGTAGGAGGCCTCCCGGAGTTCGTTGGGGACGATCCTGAGCATCTCCTCGGTGGAGCGGACGACCACCGGGATCATGAGCACGGACAGGGCGACGGCGGCCACGAAGCCGGTCCGGGTGCCGGGGCCGAACAGGAGCGCGAAGAGTGCGGCCGCGAAGAGCCCCGCGACGATCGAGGGGATCCCGGTCATGACATCGACGAAGAAGGTGAAGGCGCGGTCGAGCGCACCGCCCTTGCCGTACTCCACCAGGTACACCGCGGCCAGGAGACCGATCGGCACCGAGACCAGTGAGGCCCACAGGGTGATCTGGAGGGTCCCGACGATCGCGTGGTAGGCGCCTCCGAGCACAGGGGTCCCGTTCTCGGCGGACGCGTTGTCCGTGGCACCGGTGACCCCGTTCATCGAGGTGAAGAAGAAGTCGTAGGACAGTCCTGGCAGACCCCGCTCCAGGACGGTCCAGATGACGGAGAGCAGCGGGAGCAGCGCGAGCACGAAGGACCCGTGGACCAGATAGGTCATCAGCGAATCGGCGGCCTTGCGCCTGCCCTCGGTCGCGGCGGTGACTATCGTGGCCCCGAGCACGAAGAGGACGGCGGTGATGAAGGCCCACGCGAGGACGTTGAAGCCGATCAGGGCCGAGACGGCCGCGGCCAGCACGACGGCGGCCCCGAGCACCACCCAGATGGCGTAGCCGGGCAGCCTGCCCTTGGTGAGCTGCGAGCGCCGCGTCCTCAGCGTCGTACTGCTCATATCAGTTCGCCCCCGAGAAATCACGGTGACGGCTGACGATCCAGCGGGCCACGATGTTGACGACCAGGGTGATGACGAACAGCACCAGACCCGCCGCGATGAGTTCGCTGAGGCGGAGCCCGTACGCCTCGGGGAAGTTCAGGGCGATCTCCGCGGCGATGGTCTGGTTCCCGGACTGGATGAGGCTGGCATTCAGCGCGCCTCCGGAGAGGACCAGTGCCACCGCCATGGTCTCCCCCAGTGCCCTGCCGAGTCCGAGCATCGCCGCGCTGACGATGCCCGTCCGCGCGAAGGGCAGAACCGCCATCCGGATCATCTCCAGTCTCGTGGCGCCCATCGCGAGGGCTGCTTCCTCGTGCAGTGTCGGGGTCTGCAGAAAGATCTCCCGACTCAGCGACGTGATGATCGGCAGGACCATGACGGCCAGGACGATCCCCGCCGTGAGGATCGTCTTACCGGTCTGGCTCGCGGGTCCGGCGAAGATCGGGATCCAGCCCAGATTCTGGGCCAACCACCCATAGGCGACCGCCAGTTGGGGTGCCAGGACGGCATAACCCCACGCCCCGTAGACCACCGACGGGATGGCGGCCAGGAGATCCACCAGGTAGCCGAAGGTCATCGCCAGGCGCCGCGGCGCGTAGTGCGAGATGAACAGGGCCACGCTGATCCCGAGCGGGGTCGCGATGAGCAGTGCGATGGCGGCGGCGATGACCGTACCGATGACGATCGGGAGGATGTACGCGCCGAAGCCCTCACCGCCGGTGATGTCCGCCGGATCGGCGCCCAGGACCGGCAGCGCCTGCACGATCTGGAAGACCGCGACCCCGAACAGGATCACCAGGATCAGCACGCCTGCACCCAGAGCGGCTGCGGAGAAGACCCTGTCGCCGGACTTGCCTCCCGCGCCGCGTCCGGTCACGCCACTATCTGTCACGCCGCTTTCGGTCAGAGCGTTGATCGCCACGAGGAACCCTTCAGAGTGAAGAACGGTGGGTGCTGCGCGTTGGAGGAACGGGTCCAGCACAGCCTGACCACGAGACATGAACGGAAGGTGAACAGCACAGGCCTGCCGTGCTGCCGCCCACCATCCGAGACCGAACTTACAGTCCGGCCCACCTCATACACTGGGTGAATGCCACGCCGCCGAGTCTCAGCAACGCTCGGCTTCCTGCGGAAACGCTCGCGGATCGGCTTCAGACGCAGTTCGACGTCGGTGCTCACGGCACTTCAGATGACCGTCTGCGCCGTCGGCGCCTACGCCTTCGCCGAGGAGGTCCTGGGCCACGACGGGCCGCTGTTCGCAGCGACGTCGTCCATGATCGCGCTCGGGTTCTCACGCGACCCCCGGATCCGACGTGTCCTGGAAGTCGCCGTGGGGTGCACGCTCGGGATCACGGTGGGCGATGCCCTGCTGAGCATCTTCGGTACCGGGCTGTGGCAGGCCGCCCTCGTGCTGTTCATCTCCATCCTGCTGGCTCGTTTCCTGGACAGCGGCACCATCTTCACCACGCAGCTCGGACTCCAGTCGCTGCTCGTGGTGCTGCTCCCCGCGCCGGAGGGCGGACCGTTCACGCGCAGCATCGACGCGATCGTCGGCGGGATCTTCGCCCTCGTCATCACCATGCTGCTGCCCCGGGATCCGCGCCGGGAACCCAAGACGGACGTCCGGGGGCTGCTCGCCGAACTCTCGAACGTGCTCAGGGAGAGCGCCGTCGCCCTGCGGGACAGCGATTCCACCGCAGCCTGGCACGCCCTCGTGCGGGCACGGGCCACGCACACCAGACTCGACACCTTGATGACCAGCATGCGCTCGGCGGAGGAGGTCGCCCGTATCTCACCTGCCTACCGACGGCATCGGGACGAGCTCGGATCCCTCCGCAGGGCTGTCGGGTTCATCGATCTCGCCGTCCGCAACAGTCGCGTCTTCTCGCGGCGGCTGACATCGGTGATCAATCACGCGGCGCTGTCCGACGAGGCGATCGAATCCCTCGTCCAGGTCCTCGAGGACGTGGCTGACAGCGTGGACGTGCTCAGCCGGGCCCTGTCCGGTCGTGATTCCGCCGAACGCAATCTGAATCTCCGCCAGGCCCGGATAGAGCTGGCCGCCGTTGCCATCCAGCTCCACCCCGAGACGCTGCAGATCAAGCGGCTCGAGGGCGAGGGCCTGGTCCTGCTCCTGCGGCCGCTGGTCGTGGATCTGCTCGAGGCCACGGGTCTGACGCACGAGGACGCCGCCGCGTTCATGCCTCGCTTGTAGCTCCGCTCCGGGAAGGTCGGCTGTCGGCGAGCGCCGGTAGCCTGACACCATGGCCACCAAGACCTCCCCTTCTGCCCGCGCGGCTCGCAGTACCACCCCGAACTATCGCTGTGCCGAGTGCGGCTGGACGACGGCGAAGTGGGTGGGCCGCTGCGGAGAGTGCCAGGCGTGGGGAACGGTCGAGGAGACCGGCCAGGTCACGGCGCGCACGACGGCGGCCACCGCGGTCACGACCCCTGCCCGGAGGATCGCCGAGGTCGACGCCACGCTGTCCGGCTTCCAGCCGACGAGGATCGACGAGCTCGACCGCGTTCTCGGTGGCGGTCTCGTTCCAGGAGCGGTGATCCTCCTCGCCGGCGAGCCCGGCGTCGGGAAGTCCACACTCCTGCTCGACGTCGCCGCGCGGGTGGCGCGGCTCGGCAAGGACGTGCTCTACGTCACGGGCGAGGAGTCGGCGGCGCAGGTCAAGCTGCGTGCGGACCGGATCGACGCGGTCGCCGACTCCCTGTATCTGAGCGCCGAGACGGATCTGGGTCAGGCCCTCGGGCAGGTCGAGAAGATCGACCCGGCGCTGCTGATCGTCGATTCCGTGCAGACCTTCAGCAGCGCCGCGGTGGATGGCAGTGCCGGCGGTGTGACGCAGGTCCGCGAAGTGGCGGCCTCGCTCATCGGGGCGGCGAAGGCCCGCGGCATGACCACGCTGCTCGTGGGACACGTGACCAAGGACGGGTCGATCGCCGGCCCGAGACTCCTGGAGCACCTCGTCGACGTCGTCTGCCAGTTCGAGGGTGAGCGCCACTCGCGGCTGCGGCTGCTGCGCGCGGTGAAGAACCGCTACGGGCCCACGGACGAGGTGGGCTGTTTCGATCTGACGGACGCCGGTATCGAGGGCCTCGCCGACCCGAGCGGCCTCTTCGTCTCCCGCACCAAGGACCCGGTCTCGGGCACGTGCATCACGGTGACCCTCGAGGGGCGGCGACCACTGCTCGCGGAGGTCCAGGCGCTGCTGGCCGAGTCGTCGAACTCCCAGCCCCGCAGGGCCACGAGCGGGCTCGACAGCTCCCGTGTGGCCATGCTGCTGGCCGTGCTGCAGAGCCGGGCCGCGGTCTCCCTCCACAAGGACGACAGCTATGTTGCCACGGTGGGCGGGGTGCGCCTCACCGAGCCGGCGACGGATCTCGCGGTGGCCCTCGCCATCTCCTCCGCCAAGACCGACCATCCACTACCGGCGCGGCTCATCGCGTTCGGTGAGGTAGGACTCGCCGGAGAGGTGCGGCCGGTCCCCGGCATCAACCGGAGGATCCTGGAGGCGGAGCGTCTCGGCTTCACCCATGCGATCGTCCCGGCGTCGCCCGGTGGTACCGGCCCTGTCCCCCGGGGCTTCTCGGTGCGGGAGGTCTCCACCCTGGCGGAAGCGCTGGCGCTCCTGTTCTAGCGCTGCTGCTTCAGACACGGTGTGGCCGGCTGCGACAGGAGTGACAGTAGTATTGTGCTCGGCTGCGCGGTATCACGCAGCCATCGTCCGCCGGGTCCTGCCCGGCGTCGCCCGCTCGCGCCGGGCTCTCGACTGCGCGGGAGGCGAAAGGTTGGGTCATGGTTCGCAGTCCGGAGGACTCGCTGAAAGCCCCGCTCACCAGAGTAGCTCCCGGCACACAGTTGCGTGATGGTCTTGAGCGAATCCTGCGGGGACGCACAGGAGCACTGATCGTGCTGGGATTCGACAGGACCGTGGACTCCATCTCCTCCGGCGGATTCGACATCGGCATAGATTTCTCGCCGACCCGCCTGCGGGAACTGGCGAAGATGGACGGAGCGATCATCTGCGATCGCGATGCGAGCCGGATCCTTCGCGCCGGGGTGCAGCTCGTCCCGGATCACACCATCGAGACGCAGGAGTCGGGGACGCGGCACCGTACGGCCGAGCGCGTGGCCAAGCAGACCGGGCTGCCCGTGATCAGCGTCAGTCAGTCCATGCAGATCATCGCCCTCTACATCGACGGGATCCGTTTCGTCCTGGAAGGTTCGGAGCCGGTATTGGCGCGCGCCAATCAGGCCCTGGCCACCCTGGAGCGCTATCGGGCGCGCCTGGACCAGGTGACCAACTCGCTCTCCGCCCTCGAGATCGAGGCGATGGTCACGGTGCGCGACGTGGCCGCCACACTGCAGCGGCAGGAGATGGTGCGGCGGATCTCCGAGGAGATCTCCCAGTACGTGCTGGAGCTCGGCGTCGACGGCCGCCTGCTCTCGCTCCAGGTGGAGGAGCTCACCACGGGGCTGGGCCCGGGGAGTGAGATGATTCTGCGCGACTATCTGGAGGCCGGTGCCGGTACCGCCCCCCTCGAGGAACGCGTGGCGACCCTGCAGAGCCTGAGCTCCACGGACCTGATCGATCTCGGCAGTATCGCGGGCGTGCTGGGCTTCGGCTCGTCCGTCGATTCGCTGGACACGGCCATCCAGCCCAAGGGCTACCGCCTGCTCTCGGGCATCAAGGCCGTGCCACCGACCATCGCCAATCGGCTCGTGGACCGTCTCGACGGGCTGCAGAACCTCCTGGCCGCGAACATCGAGGATCTCATGGCAGTGGACGGCATCGGTGAACAGCGGGCGCGGAGAGTCCGTGAGGGCCTGTCGAGGATCGCGGAGACGAGCCTGCTCGATCGCTTCCTGTAGCCCAGCCGGCAGGTACGACGCCGGAACGCAGCAGTGAACCATCCACCCAGGAGCACCCATGAACCCGGAGCACGACGGCGCTGCCACTGCCGTGCAGCTGCTGCACCGACGCGTGACCGGCTGGTTCTCGGAGGCGGCCCGGGAGCTGCCCTGGCGGGACCCGGGGTGCTCGCCGTGGGGGATTCTTCTCAGCGAGGTGATGCTGCAGCAGACGCCCGTGGTGCGCGTGCTCCCGGTCTGGCAGGAGTGGCTGGAACGCTGGCCCGCTCCGGCCGATCTCGCCGCAGCACCCGTCGGCGCGGCCGTACGCCACTGGGGCCGACTCGGCTACCCGCGCAGGGCCCTGCGCCTCCATGCGGCGGCAACCGCGATCGTGGCCCAGTACGACGGCGCGGTCCCGACGACCCGCGACGAGCTCCTGGCCCTCCCCGGCGTCGGCGCCTATACGGCCGCCGCGGTGGCCGCCTTCGCCCATGGGCGGCGCGAGACCGTGGTCGACACCAACATCAGGCGCGTCCAGGCACGCCTGATCGGAGGTACTGCCCTGCCCGCTCCTGCACTCACGGCCGCGGAGACGCGGCGCGCCGAGCACCTGCTGCCGGACGACGACGCACTGTCGGTGCGGTGGAACGCCGCCGTCATGGAACTCGGGGCCGTGATCTGTACCGCACGGGCCCCCGCCTGTGGGAGCTGCCCGGTGCTGGACGCATGCGCCTGGGTGTCCGCGGGCCGCCCCGCTCCGCACTACACGCCGAAGGGGCAGCCCTGGGCCG
Organism: Arthrobacter sp.; assembly: GCA_029257465.1. Classification (GTDB taxonomy): domain Bacteria; phylum Actinomycetota; class Actinomycetes; order Actinomycetales; family Micrococcaceae; genus Arthrobacter_D. The sequence continues at coordinate 48,593 of JARIBG010000011.1, forward strand.
GCACCGATCGGCAGGTGCGTGGGGCGATCGTCGCCGTGCTCCGGGCCGCCGAGAGTCCCGTGCCACGGACTCTCCTCATCGAGGCACCGGTGGATCTGACCATGCGGGCACCGGCAGCGCCGGCCGAGGCAGGGATCGACGTGCTGCAGGGCGCGCTCGGGGCCCTGCACGGCCTGCGGGCACCGAGTGAACAGCACGAACGCGCCCTGGCCGGTCTCCTCGCGGACGGCCTGGCCCAGGAGATCGACGGCGGCATCCAGCTGCCCTCCTGACCTGCCCTCCTGGTCCCGACCTGGTCCCGATCAGGCCGACTCACCGAATCCTGACTCGACGGCTTCGCCGACGAGATCGAGTGCGACCTGCGCCTCGGGCCCATGGGCCTCCACCGACACCGTCCCACCCTGTCCGAGCCCCAGGCTCATCAGGAGCATCACGGACGTGGCGTCCACCCCGTTCACCGTCACCTCCGCGTCGAGCTCGAGGAGCCCGGAGGCCAGGACGGCTGCCGGACGGGCGTGCAGGCCCATCTTGTTCGGCAGCGTGAACGATCCGCTGACCGTGTGCCCGGAGGAGTCGGAGCCGGGAGTATCGGACCCGTCGGGCGTCCCGCGCCCCACCGCGCTCCGGCCCACTGCATCACCACTGACGAAGGGCTCGAGCTCCTCGGGCCGGATGGACACGACGGCGCCTTCCGCTGCACGGAGGACCTCGTCGAGCGAAGCCCCACCCTGTGCCTGTACTGCCGCGGCGACCGCCCCCTCGACCAGGGCTGCCTCGGCCAGACGCACCCACTCCCGTGCACCCGCATCGAGGAACTCGAGTGCCATCTCCGCCGTCATCACGGCGCTGCCGAGATCGGTCAGCACCACGACGCCGTCCTCGCCCATGGCCTGCTCTATTCCGGAGCGGACGCGCTCGAAGCTGGTGCCGATCCGGGCCCCCTCGCCGTCGTCGGTGCCCCCTGCCGCCACGATCACGACGTCGGGAGCCATCTGCGCTGCCAGGTCGACGACGCCGTCGGCGATCTTCTCGCTGTGGGAGACGATGACCAGCCCGACACTCATCCGTGGGCCTGCCGCGCGGTGTCGGCCGCGGCCCGCAGGATCATGGCACTCGAGACCGCCCCGGGGTCCTGGTGCCCGGCGCTGCGCTCGCCCAGGTAGCTCGCCCTGCCCTTGCGTGCGATCAGCGGTTCCGTCGCCACGGCCCCGGCCTGCGCAGCGTCGGCCGCAGCGGTGAGCACCCCTGCCGCGTCGGCGCCGGCCTCGGCTGCGGCGTGCGCGGCGTCGACGGCGGGGCTCCAGGCATCCACCATGGTCTTGTCGCCCACCTCCGCCTTGCCGCGGACCACGACGCCGTCCCGGGCAGCGCCGATCATGGCCGCCACGAGCACCGCGTCGATCTCCCCCGCCTCGCCGAGCGCGGTCGCTGCCCGCAGGAACGCCGTTCCGTACAGCGGCCCGGCCGCACCGCCCACCGTGGACATCAGGGTCATCGCCACCACTTTCAGCACGGCTGCCGGTGTCCCGGGCGCATCGGCGTCGTCGAGCTTGCCGATCACCGCGGTGAAGCCGCGGTCCAGGTTCTCGCCGTGGTCCGCATCGCCGACGGCGCGGTCCAGATCGATCAGGTGCGTGCGCTCGGCGGCGATGACGCGGGCGCTCTCCCGGATCCAGCCGAGGGCCCAGTCGGTGTCGAGGGTCCCGGCCATGTCAGAGACCCCAGCGCAGGGCCGCGGTGTGCACGGGGGTGTCCCACAGGTCCAGCAGTTCGTCGTCCACGCGCAGAACGGTCAGCGACGCGCCCTGCATCTCGAGGGCCGTGATGTAGTTGCCCACGAGTGAGCGCTCGATCCTCACGCCGAGGCCATCGAGCAGCTGGGTCACCCTGCGGAAGACGATGTACAGTTCGCTCGCCGGTGTCCCACCCATCCCGTTGACCATGACGATCGTCCGGTCCCCGGAGGTCAGCTGCAGATCGGCCACGATAGGGTCCAGGAGACGCTGCGTGATGCCGTCGGCGTCCTCCATACCGATGCGGTGCCGGCCCGGTTCGCCGTGGATGCCGATGCCGATCTCGATCTCGTTCTCCGCCAGCTCGAAACTGGGAACCCCCGCGTGCGGGACGGTGCAGGCCGCCAGGGCCACGCCCATGGAACGGACCCCGTCGACCACGCGCTGCGCCACGGCCGCGACGCCGTCCAGGTCGTCCCCCCGCTCGGCGGCCGCTCCGGCGAGGCGCTCCACGAGCACGGTTCCCCCGACACCGCGACGGCCCGCCGTGTACAGCGAGTCCTCCACGGCGACGTCGTCGTTCACGAGTACCGACCGCACCCGGACGCCGTCCGCCTCGGCCAGCTCGGCGGCCGTCTCGAAGTTCAGGACATCACCGGTGTAGTTCTTGACGATGTGCAGCACGCCCGCTCCGCCGTCCACGGCCGTGGTCGCGGGCATGATCGCGTCGGGGGTGGGAGAGGTGAAGACCGGACCGGGAACGGCAGCATCGAGCATCCCGCGTCCCACGAAGCCCGCGTGCAATGGTTCGTGACCGCTCCCGCCGCCGGACACCAAAGCCACCTTGCCCTGTACGGGGGCGTCCTTGCGGACCACGAAGAGGGGGTCGGGATGGACCGTCACGAGATCGGCGTGGGCCATCCCGAATCCTTCGACGGACTCGCCGACCACGGCTCTGGGGTCATTGATGAGTTTCTTCACGACTGCTGCTCCTCGGCTGCGGACGGACAGGGGCGCCGGCGGACCGCCTGGAGATGAGCCGCCCGGGGCACTGGCCACGTTACCGCCCGCCACCACCGCCGCCTAGTGTCCGTTCCACTGTGTCCGGGCAAGCGCTGTGTCCGGGTAAGCACTGTGTCCGGGCATTCACTGGCGCGACTGGGGTGAGCCTGACTACGCCGGGAACGACGGAGGGAGGGTTCCCGCGATGGGTTCCCTCCCCCGGTCATGCGGGGCCGCCGGTGACGCTGCGGCCCGGTCCGATCAGCTGCCCTGCTTGAACGCATCCTTGACGTTCTCGCCGGCGTCCTTGACGCTGGAGCTCGCCTGGTCCTTGTGACCCTCGGCCTCCATGCTGTCGTTCCCGGTTGCCTTGCCGAGGCCTTCCTTCGCCTTGCCGGCCAGGTCCTCGCCCTTGTTCGAGATCTTGTCGCCCAGTCCCATGATGCGGACCTCCTTCGCTCGGTGTACACCCATCGGATCCGGTGGGTGCAGGCACTCCCGTGGGGAATGCCCGGTAGTCCGACCTTAGCCCCGTGCCCGGACGCAAAGCCAGCGTGCGGCCCTCCACACTCCGACCCGGTGCCTCAGATCATGCGGATCATGCGGGTGTTGCCGAGGGTGTTCGGTTTGACCCGGGCGAGGTCGAGGAACTCCGCCACGCCCTCGTCGTGCGAGCGCAGCAGCTCGGAGTAGGTCGCCGGGTCGACGGCGGACTGGTCCTCCATGATCGCGAACCCGTGGCGGCGGAAGAAGTCCACCTCGAAGGTGAGGCAGAAGACGCGGCTGACCCCGACGTCGCGGGCGCCGGTCAGCAGCTCCTCCACGAGCGCGTGCCCCACCCCCAGCCCACGGGCGCGGGACGACGTCGCCAGGGTCCGCACCTCCGCGAGGTCCTCCCACATGATGTGCAGCGCCCCGCAGCCGAGCATCACGCCGCCTGGATCCTCCGCGATGCGGAACTCGGGCAGCGCCTCGTAGTAGGCCACCGTCTCCTTGGCGATCAGGATGCGCTCCTGTGCCAACGGCGCGATGATCGCCTTGATCGCCGGGACGTCCGAGGTGCGGGCGCGACGGATGGTGAAGGGCAGGCTCATCAGACCACTCTACAAATACCCGCGCCCCCACTCCTACAGGCCCAACTCCGGCGGCAGTTCGCGTTCCTCCCCGAGGAGATGCGCGGCCAGGAAGGCCTCGATCACGGAGTACCAGATCTTCGCGTGCTGCGGTTTGAGGATCCAGTGGTTCTCGTCTGGGAAGTAGAGGAAGCGGTGCGGCGTGACGCCGTCGTCGTCCGCAGGGAGCTGCGAGGACGACAGGAGCTCGTACCACAGGCGCAGCCCCTCACCGATGGGGACCCGGTAGTCCTTGTCCCCGTGGATGACGAGCATGGGGGTGCTGATGTCCGCCACATGGGTGTGCGGCGAGTTCTCCAACATGGCCGCAGGGGTCATCTCGCGTTTCCAGTAGTAGGCGGCGTCGGTCGTGGGGCCGAACTGGTCGAGTGCCCACAGGCTCGCGTGGGTCACGATCGCCGCGAACCTGTCCGTGTGACCGGCGATCCAGTTGGCCATGTACCCGCCGAAGCTGCCGCCCATCGCTGCGAGGCGGGTGCCGTCGATGTCCGCCCGTGCCACGAGATCGTCGGTCGCCCTCATCAGATCCGTGTACGGCGCCTTCCCCCACTGGCCCCAGCCACGATCGACCATGTGCTGGCCGTAGCCGGTGGACAGCGCCGGGTCCGGCAGCAGGACGGCGTACCCGCGGGCCGCCATGATCCATGGTGACCAGCGCCAGGTCCAGGCGTTCCAGGAGCCGATGGGCCCGCCGTGGACCCACAGCAGAGCCGGCGCCGGTGACTGCGCTGAGGCGCCCTCCGGCAGGACGAGCCAGGACCGCACGCTGTGGCCGTCCTCCCCGACCGATTCCACCCGCTCGATGGTGCCGGGCAGTTCCGGCCGCTCTGAAGGGTTCAGCAGACGCTCGGTGGCGCCGGAGGCGAGATCGATGCGGACGATCTCCGCCGGGAACAGGTACGAACTGCGCAGCGCGTAGGCCGTCAGGCCGTCCGGTGCCAGCAGGACGAGCGAGTACGCGGCGGCGTCCTGGGTGATCCGGCGCACCGAGCCGGTCGAGGTGTCGATCAGGAAGACCGGGGCGCAGCCGTCGTCGTCGGCTGTCACCACCAGGGCGGAGCCGTCGGGCAGCCAGGCTTGCGGGGCCGGCCAGCGGTCCCAGTCGGCGGCCAGCGGAACCGGGTCCCCGCCGTCGAGGGGAAGCAGCAGCAGATCGGTGTGCGGCGCGAGCTCGGCCGTGGTCCGTCGCTCCCTCACCACGACCAGCCGACGTCCGTCGGGGCTCACGGGCCCGGGGACGTAGTCGTTGTCGCGGTCGTCGAGCAGGATGGTGAGCTCCCTGGTCGCGACGTCGACCCGCGCCAGAACCGTGCGCTCGGAACCGAACTCCTCCGGGACGGTGAGGGCGGTGAACAGGACGGAACCGTCCGGTGCGAGGACAGGGTGGGCGTTCCTCAGCCCTCCACGCGCTGACGGGATCAGCTCCTGGAGTTCCCCGCCGTCTCCGCCCGGATCCTGCAGACCGAAGTACCGCGGCTCCTCCGGCCCGAGATCGGCGTCCCAGTACCGCACCGGGTAGCCGGAGTGCAGGATCGCCGCGACCCCGCCGTCCTTACGCGCGGTGCGGCGCTCGACGTCGTCCTCCTCGTCCGTGGAGCCGGCGAGGACGCCCCCGGTGACGACGGCGATCTCGGCGTTCTGCGCCGTCGTCACCCCGGAGATCCCGCCTGCTCGGGAGAGCACCAGGGAGGCCTCTCCGCCCGCAGCGGGCAGTCGCCACAGTGCCGGGCGGTCCTCGGCGTCGGCGTCGTCCGGGTCGGGACGGGACGAGGTGAACAGCAGATCGCCGCCGACGAGGAACGCTGCACCGGATTCTCCGGCGGCACTGCGCGTGAGCCGCCGGGCGGGTCGGTGTCCGCCCGGGTCCACCTCCCACAGGGCGCTCCGGTAGGCGGTCCTCTTCGGGTCAAGGGTGGCCACTGTCGTCACGAGACGTGTCCCCTGCCTGTCGAGGACGAGCCCGCTCACGCGCGGGAGGGCGACGAAGTGGTCGAGGTCTGAGAAGTCGGTGGTCATGACCCATCTCTATCACTGCCTGTGCCCTGGATCACACGGGTTCACCGAGGGAGGAATCAGGTTGCTGCAGGCATCGACCTCCGCGACCGCAGGAACGACGGAACCCGCCCTGGTGACCCAGGGCGGGTTCTGTCGTGCGTGGAAGCACGTTGGTCCTACTCGGGGACCGTCGCCTCCAGTGCTGCAGGAGCATCCTCGAGCTCCTTGGGGGCGCCGCGACCCTCGAAGGTGAACGTGGCATCCACGCCCTCACCCTCGACGTCGATGTGGATGCGCTCGCCGGCGGTGATCTCCCCGAAGAGGATCTTCTCCGAGAGCTGGTCCTCGATCTCGCGCTGGATGGTGCGCCGCAGCGGCCGAGCACCCATCGCCGGATCGTAGCCCCGCGTGGCCAGCAGTACCTTGGCGGCGGGTGTGAGCTCCATGGTCATGCCCTGGTCTCCCATGCGCTTTCCGAGCCGCTCGAGGAACAGGTCCACGATCTCGATGATCTCGTCCTGCGTGAGCTGCGGGAACACCACGGTGTCATCGACACGGTTGAGGAACTCGGGACGGAAGTGCTGCTTGAGCTCCTCCTGGACCTTGGCCTTCATCCGGTTGTAGCTCGTCGTGGTGTCGGTGCCGGACTGGAAGCCCGTCATGACGCCCTTGGAGATGTCCCTGGTCCCGAGGTTCGTGGTCATGATGATCACGGTGTTCTTGAAGTCCACCATGCGTCCCTGGCTGTCGGTCAGGCGACCGTCCTCCAGGATCTGCAGGAGCGAGTTGAACAGGTCCGAGTGGGCCTTCTCCACCTCGTCGAACAGGACCACGGAGAACGGCTTGCGGCGGACCTTTTCGGTCAGCTGGCCACCCTCCTCGTAGCCCACGTATCCCGGAGGGGCACCGAAGAGCCGCGAGACCGTGTGCTTCTCCGAGTACTCGGACATGTCGAGGGTGATCAGTGCGTCCTCGTCGCCGAACAGGAACTCGGCCAGTGCCTTGGCGAGCTCCGTCTTACCCACACCGGTGGGACCGGCGAAGATGAACGAACCACCCGGGCGCTTGGGATCCTTCAGACCGGCACGGGTGCGCCGGATGGCCTGCGAGATCGACTTGATGGCCTCGTTCTGCCCGACGACGCGCTTGTGCAGCTCCGCCTCCATGTTGAGCAGACGCGAGGACTCGGCCTCGGTGAGCTTGAACACGGGGATGCCGGTCGAATTGGCCAGCACCTCGGCGATGAGCTCCTCGTCGACCTCGGCGATGTCGTCGAGCCCGCCGGACTTCCAGCGGCGCTCCTTGTCGCTGCGCTCGTCGTGGAGCTTCTGCTCCTTGTCGCGCAATGCTGCGGCACCCTCGAAGTCCTGGGAGTCGATGGCCGACTCCTTCTCACGCCGTACCTCCGCGATGCGGTCGTCCATCTCCTTGAGCTCCGGCGGGGCGGTCATGCGGCGGATGCGCAGTCGCGCTCCGGCCTCGTCGATCAGGTCGATCGCCTTGTCCGGGAGGAACCTGTCCGAGATGTAGCGCTCGGCCAGCGTCGCTGCACTGCTCAGGGCGCCATCGGTGATGGACACGCGGTGGTGTGCCTCGTAGCGATCACGCAGACCCTTAAGGATCTCGATAGCGTGGGCCACGGAGGGCTCGGCCACCTGGATCGGCTGGAAACGACGCTCGAGGGCGGCGTCCTTCTCGATGTGCTTGCGGTACTCGTCGAGTGTCGTGGCGCCGATCGTCTGAAGTTCACCGCGGGCGAGCATGGGCTTCAGGATTGAGGCGGCGTCGATGGCGCCCTCGGCGGCGCCGGCACCCACGAGCGTGTGGATCTCGTCGATGAACAGGATGATGTCGCCGCGCGTGCGGATCTCCTTGAGCACCTTCTTGAGGCGCTCCTCGAAGTCACCGCGGTAGCGCGAGCCGGCCACCAGTGAACCGAGATCGAGCGTGTAGAGCTGCTTGTCCTTGATGGTCTCCGGGACGTCGCCCCGGATGATCGCCTGGGCAAGGCCCTCGACGACGGCCGTCTTGCCGACGCCGGGCTCACCGATCAGGACAGGGTTGTTCTTGGTACGGCGGGAGAGGACCTGCATGACGCGTTCCATCTCCTGCTCGCGCCCGATGACCGGGTCGAGCTTGGACTCGCGAGCCGCCTGGGTGAGGTTCCGACCGAACTGGTCGAGGACCACGGACCCGGCGGGAGTTCCCTCCTGCGCAGGACCGCCCGCGGCTGCCGGCTCCTTGCCCTGGTAGCCCGACAGCAGCTGGATGACCTGCTGGCGGACACGGTTGAGATCCGCGCCGAGCTTGACGAGAACCTGTGCGGCGACGCCCTCGCCCTCGCGGATGAGTCCGAGCAGGATGTGCTCGGTACCGATGTAGTTGTGACCGAGCTGGAGGGCCTCCCGCAGCGAGAGTTCCAGCACCTTCTTGGCCCGGGGCGTGAAGGGGATGTGACCGGAAGGAGCCTGCTGCCCCTGGCCGATGATCTCCTGCACCTGTTCCCTGACGGCACCGAGTGAGATACTCAGTGACTCGAGCGCCTTGGCGGCAACACCCTCACCCTCGTGGATCAGGCCAAGCAGGATGTGCTCGGTGCCGATGTAATTGTGGTTGAGCATGCGGGCCTCTTCTTGGGCCAGCACAACGACTCGACGGGCACGATCCGTAAATCTTTCGAACATCAGACACACACTCCTAGCTAACGTGTATTTCGATGCTACGGGCACCGCGCCTGCTTTGGGTGCGTGTTCGCCACAGGCGAGAAACGCCGGAGCGCCGAGGGGCTCCGGCGTCCGCCGGAGACGTCAGCGCTGTGCTGCGCGGTACGCCTCGACGATCTCGCTGTTGACCCGGCCGCGGGAGGAGACGTTGTAGCCGTTCTCCTTGGCCCACTCACGGATCTGTGCGGCTTCCTGATTGCGCGAGGGCGACGGGGCGCTGGAGCGCTGCGGCTTGCCCTGGCCGCTACGGCGGGCGGCACTCACGTACTCGGACAGTGCACTCCTCAGTTCCGAGGCGTGCTTTTCCGAGAGATCGATTTCGTACTGCACACCGTCGAGCCCGAACCGCACGGTCTCGTCGGCTTCTCCCTCATCGATGTCGTCGATCAAAATGATCTTTACCTTCTGCGCCATAATGCTCTCCTATTGGTCCCTGAATATCAGTACCCCCGTGAATGAGTATGAAGTATTCATTCAGCGACGTCAAAGACGAGCAATCTATTGTGGGTCTATTTCGTCGTCCCTATTTTCTGGTAGTGCACGGTCGCGGGCATCCTGCTCGTCCTGCATCCTCTCGGCGTGCGCCATCGCTTCCCGCTCGGAGCGGTCGGCATTGAAGATCGACCTGATGACGAAGTAGAAAAGAACACCCAGGACGAGGGACGGGAGCAGGACAGCGAGGTATTCCACGCCTACTGCCCTGCCTCGGGCCGGAGAATCGGGAAGAGAATCGACTCCCGAATTCCGACGTTCGTGAAAAGCATCACAAGGCGATCTATCCCGAGGCCGATACCCCCCATGGGCGGGGCACCGTATTCGAGTGCGCGGAGGAAATCCTCGTCGAGTTCCATGGCTTCGTCGTCGCCCGCTGCGGCCTGTCGGGATTGCGCAGTGAGGCGCTCCCGCTGGATGACGGGGTCGATGAGTTCGGAGAATGCCGTGCCGCGTTCCATTCCACCGATGATCAGATCCCACGCCTCGATCAGGCCCGGCTCCTTCCGGTGCGGCCGGGCGAGCGGCTGGGCCGAGGGTGGGTAGTCGTAGACGAAGGTGGGCTGGATCAGAGTGGGCTCCACGATCTCCGAGAACAACTCGAGGACGAGCTTCTCCGCACCCCAGGCCGGATCGACCGGGACCTCGTGGCGCTCGGCGATCGAGCGGAGCTCCTGGGCTCCGGTGGCAGGCGTGACCTGCTGACCGATGATCCCCGACAGCCCCGGGTACACGCCGAGCCAGGACCACTCGCCGTCGAGCTCGATGGTGCCCTGCTCCGTCTCGAGGGTGCGGGAGCCGAGCAGATCGGCGCACGCCAGGATCATCTCCTGCATCCGCTCCGCCATCACGAACTGGTCGGCGTACGCCTCGTAGCTCTCGAGCATCGTGAACTCGGGACTGTGCGTCGAATCGACACCCTCGTTGCGGAAGATCCGGCCGATCTCGTACACCCGGTCGATTCCGCCGACGACGGCGCGCTTGAGATACAGCTCGAGGGCGATCCTCAGGGTCATCTTCTGGTCGAAGGCATTGAGATGCGTCTCGAACGGCCGCGCGGTCGCACCGCCGTGGACGAGCTGGAGCACGGGCGTCTCCACCTCGATGTAGCCGCGCGCATCGAGCGTCTCCCGCAGTGTCCGCGTGATGGCGGCGCGCGTGCGCACCATCTGCCGGGCCTCCTGGCGCACCATGAGATCCACGTAACGCCGGCGCACGCGGGTCTCCTCGTTGACGCCGGCGTGGAGGGTGGGCAGGGGGCGCAGTGCCTTCGAGGCCATGGCCCAGGACGCGGCCATGACGGAGAGCTCGCCCCGGCGGGAACTGATGACCTCGCCCTGGACCGCGACGTGGTCACCGAGATCCGCCAGGGACTTCCATGCCGCGAGGCTCTCGCTGCCGATCTCGGCGAGACTGAGCATCACCTGGAGTCGTGTTCCGTCGCCCTCCTGGAGGGTGGCGAAGCAGAGCTTGCCCGAATTGCGGATGAAGACGACCCGCCCGACGACGGCGACGTGCTCCCCGCTCGACTCCCCGGGTTCGAGCGCCCCGAACTGCTCTCTGACCCGGCCGAGGGAGTGGGTTCGCTCCGGTCTCACCGGGTAGGGCTCCATCCCGGCTTCCAGCAGCGCCTTGCGCTTCTGCAGCCGGAAGCGCATCTGTTCGTTGAGGTCGTCCACGGGGAGGGTTTCGTCGCTGGTCACGGTAGACAAGTTTACGACGCCGCTCCGGTCACGGATTCTCCCCGGGGCAGGCGCAGCTCACTCCGGTCGAGGCAGGGTGATGTTGTCGATGAGCCGGACGGCGCCCACCCGCGCGGCGACGACGGCGAGCGTCGGATCGGGCCCGTCGGCGTGGTGCCCGGCGTCGACCCGGGCACCATCCCCGGCGGCGTCCCCGGCGGCGTCCCCCGCGACGGCGAAGGAGAGCGGTTCGACGACGTCGAGGTAGTCCAGGCGTACGCCGTCCTCGGCCCCGATCTTCGCCCGCGCTCCCGAAAGGTCCAAGGGCTGCCCGTGCAGCGCGCGGTCGTGCAGCTCCTGGAGCACCCTGGACAGGACCAGGGCGGACCGGCGCTCCGCGTCGCCCAGGAACCGGTTGCGGCTGGACAGTGCCAGGCCGTCCTGGTCGCGCACGGTCGGAACTCCCTCGATGCCGGCGGGGATGTTCAGATCGAGCACCATGCGCCGGATCAGGGCGAGCTGCTGGGCGTCCTTCTGCCCGAAGTACGCCCGGTAGCCCGCCGTGGTGCTGGGCCGCGCGAGATTGAGCAGCTTGGCCACCACGGTCAGCACGCCGTCGAAATGCCCGGGCCTGGACGCGCCTTCGAGCACCTCGCCCATACTCCCGGCGCGCACGCGGACCAGGGGCTCACCCCCCGGATACATCTCCTCGAGGGTCGGGGCGAAGACGATGTCCACCCCGCACTCCCCGAGCAATCGCAGATCGGCCTCGAGCGTGCGCGGGTAGCGCTCCAGATCCGCCTCGTCGCCGAACTGCAGCGGGTTCACGAAGATCGAGGCGACGACGACGTCGTCCTTCCCACGCGCTGTGCGGGCGAGCGCCGCGTGGCCCTCGTGCAGGCCGCCCATGGTGGGTACGAGGCCGAGCGAGAGGCTCTCATCCGCCGGCCGCCGCGAGCGGGCGGCCTCGAGCAGCGACGTCGAGGCCCGCCGGAGCTCCGCGGCGGTGGAGACGAGCAGCGGCGTGGCCGAACGGGGAGTATCCGGGCTGTGAGGATCGGGGCCGGTGGTAGTCGGGCCGGCGGTAGTCGGGCCGGGAGTGCCGGTCGTGGTCACGGGAGATCCTTCGGGTCGGGGCGCGGGAAACGCCGCAGTGGCTGAGGCAGGAGCAATGGTGCAGGAGCAGAGGCGGGAGACTCAGGAGGGCGGTTCGGAGGGGTGGCCCTCCTGCTGAGCTGCCGTCCCTCCGGCGCCTGGTCCGTCGGCGAGTGCTGCGAGGATCGCTGCGCCCAGCGCCGCCGGGAGGACACCGCGCTCGAGCGCCCGCTCGGCGGTGGCCCGGGCCATCCCCAGATACGCCTGCAGCGTGTCGGGTGCGTCATGTCCTTCGAGGGCTTCCCGGTGCGCGACGACGGTGCCGGCGTCACCCCGTGCGACCGGGCCGGTGAGGGCTCCCTCACCGGCGGCCAGGGCGTTCTCGAGCGACGCCTTCATGAGGGGTGAGAGCATGCGGTCCGGGTGCTGCACGCCGAGATCGGAGAGCAACTGCGCCGACTGGGCGGCGATCGTGACGAGATGGTTCGAGGCATGGGCGAGCGCCGCATGGTAGAGGGGGCGCGACTCCTCCTCGATCACCACCGGCTCGGCCCCCATCTCGACCACCAGCGCCTGGGCGATCGGCAGCACGGCGGACGGGGCGGTGACGCCGAACGTGCTGTCCGGGAGACGTCCGAGGTCCAGACTCAGCCCGGTGAAGGTCATGACCGGGTGGATGGCCAGCGGAATGGCTCCGGCAGCGCGGGCAGGGCCGAGGACGCCGATGCCGTAGCGACCGGAGCTGTGGACCACGAGCTGCCCCGCCTGCCAGGACTTCAGCTGGGCCAACCCCTCGACCAGTGCGGGCAGGGCGTCGTCGGGCACGGTGAGCAGCACCAGTTCGGCGCGTTCGATGATGTCGGGGATCTCGAGGACCGGTACGCCGGGCAGCAGGGTCTCGGCGCGTTCCCGGCTGGCCTCGGACACCGCAGAGACACCGATGACGGCGTGCCCCGCCGACCGGAGGGCGGCGCCCAGCACCGAGCCGACCCTGCCCGCCCCGATGACGCCCACCCCGAGACGTCCGGGGCGCTGTCTGGGGTCAGCGGGGCTCATCGGAGACCTCCCCGGGCAGGGCGGGCCGAGGAGCAGGATCCGCGGCCGGTCGTGGAGTGGGGTCAGGACCGGGCTGCTGGGCCGCATACGCGGCGCGGTGTGAGGCCGGGGTGTAGCTCGGTACCTCGGGCATGATCTCCTGCTCGCCCGGACCGTCCTGCTGGGGCGGCAGGGCCACGGGCTTCATCCACTGCTCCGGGCCGCTGCGGCGTCGTGCCTCGGCGGCGCGCGCCGCCTGACCGTGGAACAGCTTCTGCGCCGTACCGGAATCCACCTGGTGTACCTGGGGATTCACAGGTCCCGGTGTGGTCTGGAACTGCAGATTGGACACCCGGAAGCGCCGATCGAGCGGCCCCTGCTCGATCGACAGGGACTGGGTGCGCTCGTGCGGGACGACGACGAGCCGGCGCCACAGCACCCCGGAGCGCATCAGGACGGCGGAGGAGGTGACGGCGAACCCGTTGCGCCGCCACGCGAGGGGTGCGAGCCACCGCGCCCGGCGCGGGGTGGTGACGAAACCCTCGACGTCGTCCCTGCCCGCCATGCCGGCGGTGAACAGCTCGATGGGGCGCTCGGTCCCGGGATCGGGCAGGACCAGGGCGAGGATCTGCAGCACCTCCTCGCGCGTACCGACGGGCAGCAGGGTCGCGCGGGCCTGCCCCTCGTTCGACGCCGCGGCGCCGTACCCGGCCACGTTGACGCTGACGCGGTACCAGCCCTTGATCCGCCACAGCGGCGACTGCACGATCCCGAGCGCCTGCACGCGCCCCGGCGGCACGGTCTGCGACCGCGTGTCGAGCAGGCCGTAGCGAATCCTGATGCCGTCCGGTGACGTGGCGGCCCGGAAGTTGTAGCCCGTGCTCAGGGCCGACCAGTAGGCGCCGCCCACCCCGAGGAGGATCGGGATGAAGGAGGTCACCACGAACCCCGTGTCGAGGACGACGCCGAGGACGATCACCCCGGCCGCCGCCACGACGAGCGTGATGGTCGAGCCGGACAGCATGGCCGCACCGATGACGCGGCCCGGCTTCAGGGCCACGACCTCGCGCTCGGGGGCCTCGATGATGCTCTCGGGGTGCTCCGGATCGGTCTCCACGCCTGCCGCCCCGGCCAGGATGGTGGCACGGAGCCTCGTGGCGTCGTCGAGCCGGAGGAAGGACAGGCGCACCGCGGATTCACCGGCGTCGGCCACCTCGAACTTCAGCTCCGCGAGGCCGAAGACCCGGGCGAGGAGCGGCTGGATGATGTCGATGGCCTGGACCCTGTCCAGCCGGGCCTGCCGTTGCTGCCGGAAGAGGACACCGGAGTGGACGCGCACGTGCTCGTTCGTCACCTGGTAGCGGGTGAAGTACCAGGAGACGAAGAAGGCGGCCGCGATGAGGACCACGATGCCGAGCAGCACGCCCACGGCGAGCAGTATCCCTACACCTTCGGGCAGCGGGCCGCGCGTCCTCGTCCCGGCGTCGAAGAGTCCCTCGAACCAGTCACGGCCGACGAAGAACAGGATCGCGGCGAGCGCAATCCAGCCGCGGACCAGCGGGGAGATGAAGTGCACGCGCCGCCAGGAGTCCGGGCCGCCCGGTTCCGGGCCGTCGGCGACGACTGCTCCTGGACCCGGGAGACCCGGGAGACCCGGGCTCTCGGGTCGGGATCCTGGAGTGTCCGTCATAGCCCTGCCAGCCTGGATTCTCCCCGTGCGGACAGTTGTTCACGCAAGCGCGTGCCCTCCTCGGTGGGGAGGCCGGGAATGAGGGCATCGGTGGCAGGGGAAGCCGTGTGGAGCTTGAGCGTGCAGATCCCGAAGGCGCGCTGCAGGGGTCCGACGGCGATGTCCACGTACTGCATGCGGCCGTAGGGCACCACCATGATGCGCTGGAAGAACACGCCCTGGCGGACGAGGAGATCGTCGTCGCGCTCGGCATAGCCGATCGCCGCAACCTGGCGCGGGAGCAGCAGGCCCCGCCAGAGCGCGCTCACGAGCACGAGCGCGGGCAGCGCCCAGGCGACCCACTCCGGCGGGAACGACTCCCAGACCCCGGTCAGGCGCAGGGCCAGGGGCACGGTTGCGATGACCAGCCAGATCAACGATCCCACCAGCAACCCGAGGATCCTGACCCGCAGGTACTTCGGGGACACCCTGGACCACTCGAGCCCGGACGGGTCGATCGGTTCGCTACGCATACTCCCCCTCGTCGCGGCTCGGGGCGACTGTGCCGTCGTCGTCGGGCGGGAGCCTGCAGAAGTTCTCGACGACAAGTCCCACCGCAATCATCACCATGCCGCCCACCATCAGCGCAACCGAGCCCCAGAGCGGTGCGGTGGTGGAGCGGACCGTCAGGAGCATCAGCTGGTCCACGAAGATGCCCGCGTGCCAACCGAGGCTCACCGACCCGGCGTAGGCACAAGCCTGCGCCAGGACCAGCGTCCGGGTGGCCAGGATCGGATCGAGTGGACGGTCGCGGCTGCCGTTCTTCCAGCGCAGGACCCGGCGGCCGAACACCAGGGTGATGCCGATGATGATCGCGGTCGTCACGAGTGAGGTCAGGGGCAGGGTGGGCGTGCCGTAGCCGTTGCGTGTGGTCAGCCAGTTGGCCAGCCAGCCCAGGAGTCCGGACACCAGACCGACGAGGGCCAGCCAGCGGAAGCGAAGAGTGCTCACCCGCCCTGGTCCTCCTCGAAGGGCACCAGGCCCGGGAGATCGGGCGCCTCGGCGGCCAGTTCGCTCACCAGGCGTCCGTTCAGGCGCGCCCCGGGATCCATCCACGCCCAGGGCTGCAGGACGAAGGCGCGGGTGGCGGCGCGCGGGTGCGGGATGGTCAGGGTCGGGTCGTCCGAGGTCCAGGAACCGTACGTGATGATGTCGACGTCGAGTGTCCTCGGCCCCCAGCGGACCGTGCGCGTGCGCTGGTGCTTCTCCTCGACCTCCTGGCAGTGGGCCAGCAGCTCGAGCGGAGCCAGGGAGGACTCCACCTCGATGACCATGTTCAGGAAGTCCGGCTGCTCGGGCCCACCCACCGGCTTGGTCCGCGCGACCGGTGAGAGGGCGTACAGGCTGACGCCGTCGGGCTCCACGAGATCGGCGACGGCGCGTACCAGGGTGTCCCTGCTGGCCCCGAGATTGCTGCCGAGGGCCAGCACGGACCGTACCCGCTCGCTCATGGACGACTCCTGCGCAGGGTGACGGCGACGTCGTCGAACGGGACCGTGATCGGCGCCTGCGGCTTGTGGACCGTGACATCGACGGCGGCGACGCGGAAGGCGCCGAGCACCGCAGTGGCGATGGTCTCCGCCAGAGCCTCGATCAGCTCGAAGGGCTCGCCGCCGATGATCCCGTGGACGAGCTCGGCGACCTCACCGTAGTGGGCGGTGCGCGAGAGATCATCACTGGTGCCGGCGGGCTGCAGCTCGAGGTGGAGCACCAGGTCCACCGTGAACGATTGTCCGTCGCGGCGCTCGTCGGCGAGGACCCCGTGGTGGCCCGTCGCGGTGATGCCGCGCAGGAGCACCGAGTCGAGCCGGCCGGACGGCGAGCCGGGAACTCCTGGAGTACCCGGGGCTTTCCTGCCGGTCACCGCGGGCTCATGGCAGCGGCGACCTTCACGGCGTCGAGCGTTGCTCCCGGGTCATGTACCCGCACACCCCAGGCGCCCGAGACCGCCGCGAGGGTGGCGACGGCGAGGGAGGCCTGGTCGCGTTCGGCGGGTGCTGCGGTCTTGCCCGCACTGGTCAGGAGGGTACCGAGGAACCGCTTGCGGGATGCGCCGACGAGGAGGCGGTGCCCGAGGCCGAGGAACTCGTCGAGCCGGCGCAGGATGGTCCAGTTGTGCTCGTCGGTCTTGGCGAAACCGATGCCCGGGTCGAGGATGATCTGCGCGGCATCCACCCCGTCCGCCACGAACCGGTCGCGGAGTTCGGTGAGTTCCGCGGCGACCTCCGCCACCACGTCGGCGTACTCGGCCAGAGCATCCATGGTCTCCGCGGTACCCCTGCGGTGCGTCAGGATGTAGGGGACGCCGCGCTCGGCGATGAGCGCGGGCATGTCCGGGTCGTACTCGGCGCCCGAGATGTCGTTGACGATCCCCGCCCCGGCGTCCAGGGCCTGCCTGGCCGTCTCCGCGTGCCGGGTGTCGATGCTGACGAGCGCTCCGGCCTTCACCAGTGCCTTCACCACGGGCAGGACACGCGTCAGTTCCTCCTCGACCGGCACCTCCACGGCGTGGGGCCGCGTCGATTCCCCGCCGACGTCGATGATGTCGGCTCCCGCGTACAACAGGCGCAACCCGTGGGCGACGGCGTCATCGGTCGTGGCATGGCTACCGCCGTCGCTGAAGGAGTCCGGGGTGACATTGAGGATCCCGAGGACCAGGGCACGGTCTGTGGGCAGATCCGCCATGGTCCTGGGGTCGCGGACGGCGCGTACCACCGGCAGGGGTGAGGTGGCCGGTCCGGTGCCGGGTACTGCGGCCAGAGAATCCATGCTGGGTAGGTCCTATCTTCCGAGGATGAGGCTCATGGCCTCGGCGCGCGTCGCCGTGTCGCGGATCTGACCGCGCACGGCCGAGGTGACGGTCTTCGCGCCGGGCTTGCGTACCCCGCGCATGGACATGCACAGGTGTTCGCACTCCACGACGACGATCGCGCCCTTGGGCGTGAGGTGTTCCATCATCGCATCGACGATCTGCGTGGTCAGCCGTTCCTGGACCTGGGGACGGCGCGCGAAGACCTCGACGAGCCGCGCGAGCTTGCTCAGACCGGTCACGCGCCCCTCCTCCGAGGGGATGTAGCCGAGGTGGGCCGTGCCGTGAAAAGGTACCAGGTGATGTTCGCAGGTCGAGTAGAACGGGATGTCCTTGACCAGCACGAGCTCCTGGTGATTCAGGTCGAACGAGGTGGACAGGACCTCGCCGGCGTCCTGGTGGAGCCCGGCGAAGATCTCGGTGTACGCCTTCGCCACCCGGCTTGGGGTCTCCAGCAGGCCGTCGCGGTCCGGATCCTCCCCGATGGCCACGAGGATCTCGCGGACGGCCCGGCGGATCCGGTCCTGATCCACGGGCTGGCCGCCTGCGGCCAGTTCTGCTTCCATCATGTCGTCGTCGAAGTCTGTCACGGGCGCTCTCCCCCTTCAGTGCACACGGCAACGCTGGTGCCGCGGATGATCGCCTGGTAGCTAGCTGTCGCGGGGCTCCGAGGTGTTCGCGGACGATTCGTCGGACGGTAGCTCGGAGCCATGGACGTCGAAGTCGCCGGGGATGTTGGCGGCGGCGATCTGGTCCTGTGGGGCTACTGTACCGGGTGCGGGTCGGCCGCTCTCGAGTGCTTCCGCCCGCTCCTTGCGGGACGTGACCGGCGGCAGCGAGTGCACGGGCCGGGTGCCCTTGGACAGCCACACCTCACGCAGGCTCCGCTTGCGGACGTCGGAGAAGACCTCTGCGATCTCCGCCTGGTTGAGGGTCTCGCGCTCGAGGAGCTCGAGCGCGAGACGATCGAGGACATCCCGGTTCTCGGTGAGGATCTGGTAGGCCTCGTCGTGGGCGTTGTCGATCAGTCGGCGCACCTCCTCGTCGACCACGAGGGCGATCTGGTCGGAGTAGTCCCGGTCGCTGCCCATGTCGCGGCCCAGGAAGGGCTCGCCCGCGCCCTGTCCCAGCTTGACGGCGCCGATGCGCGCACTCATGCCGTACTGCGTGACCATCTTGCGTGCGGTGCCGGTGGCCTTCTCGATGTCGTTCGAGGCACCCGTCGAGGGGTCGTGGAACACGATCTCCTCGGCGACCCTGCCGCCCATGGCGTAGGCGAGCTGATCGAGCAGTTCGTTCCTGCTCACGGAGTACTTGTCGTCGTTGGGCATGACCATCGTGTAGCCCAGCGCGCGTCCGCGCGGCAGGATGGTGACCTTGGTCACCGGATCGGTGTTGCGCAGTGCGGCGGCGACCAGCGCGTGGCCGCCCTCGTGGTAGGCGGTGATCTTCCGCTCGAGTTCCTTCATGACACGGCTGCGCTTCTGCGGACCCGCGATGACGCGGTCGATGGCCTCGTCGAGGGCGCGATCATCGATGAGCTGCGCGTTGGAGCGGGCGGTGAGCAGCGCACCCTCGTTGAGGACGTTCGCCAGATCCGCGCCGGTGAAGCCCGGCGTCTTCTTCGCCACGGCCTTCAGGTCCACACCGGCCGCCATCGGCTTACCCTGGGCGTGGACTGACAGGATCTGGGCGCGGCCCTTCATGTCGGGGGCCTCCACCCCGATCTGACGATCGAAGCGCCCCGGGCGCAGCAGCGCCGGGTCGAGGACGTCGGGACGGTTGGTCGCCGCGATGAGGATCACGTTGGTCGTGGAGTCGAAACCGTCCATCTCCACCAGCAGCTGGTTCAGGGTCTGCTCGCGCTCGTCGTTGCCGCCACCCACGCCGGCACCGCGGTGGCGGCCGACGGCGTCGATCTCGTCCACGAAGATGATGGCCGGTGAGTTGTTCTTGGCCTGCTCGAACAGATCCCTGACCCGGGACGCCCCGACGCCGACGAACATCTCGACGAAGTCCGAGCCGGAGATGGAGTAGAAGGGCACACCGGCCTCGCCTGCGACGGCCCGGGCCAGGAGGGTCTTGCCGGTCCCCGGAGGTCCGTACAGGAGCACACCCTTGGGGATCTTGGCGCCGAGGGCCTGGAATTTCGCCGGCTCCTGCAGGAACTCCTTGATCTCGAGGAGCTCCTCCACGGCCTCGTCCACGCCGGCGACGTCGTCGAAGGTCACCTGCGGCATGTCCTTGGAGATCAGCTTGGCCTTGGACTTGCCGAACTGCATCACCTTCGACCCGCCGCCCTGCATGCGGCTGAGCAGGAACCAGAAGATCACACCGAGGATCAGGATGGGGAAGATCAGGCCGGCGAGGCTGAGGAACCAGTTGCTCTCGGCAGGCTGATCGTCGAAGCCGTCGGCCCCGGAATCATTGATGGCCTCCACCACGGACTCGGCGCGGGCGGCGCTGAAGAAGAACTGGACGCTCTTGCCCAGGTCCTCGTAATCGTTGCGCAGGGTGAGATCCACACGCTGTTCGCCGTCGTAGATCTTGGCCTGCTCGACATCTTGGCTTCGCAGGAGCTGGAGACCGACGTTGGTGTCCACGCGGGAACTGCCCGATCCGAAGAGCGTCGGCAGGATGAGCAGGAGCGCCGCCACCGCGAGGACGATCCAGACGATGGGCCCCTTGAAGATGTTCTTGAATTTCATTCGTCTCAGGGCAGCAAGCCCTGTCCCTCCTGCTGATGCAAGTCAAAGTGTGCGGGCGCACTGCCGGTGGGGGCGACCGCTAGGTTTTTCAAGATATACACCGTCCGTGCTGCACCACGCATGAATGGTGCCGATAGTTCCCTCTGGGCGTACTACCCCACGCGCGCGCTGCCGGGCAGGACGGGACTATTCGTAGATGTGCGGCGCCAGCGTGCCGATGAAATCGAGATTGCGGTACTTCTCGGCGAAATCGAGTCCGTAGCCGACGACGAATTCGCTGGGGATCTCGTAGCCCACGTACTTGACGTCGATCTCCACCTTCGCGGCATCGGGCTTGCGCAGCAGTGTGCAGATCTCCACGGAGGCAGGTCCCCGGGAGAGGAGATTGGCCTTGAGCCAGGAGAGGGTGAGCCCGGAATCGATGATGTCCTCGGCGATCAGCACGTGCTTGCCCATGAGATCGGTCTCCAGGTCCTTCAGGATCCTCACCACCCCGGAGGACTGCGTCCCGGATCCGTAGGAGGAGACGGCCATCCAGTCCATGGTGACGTGCGAGTGCAGTGCACGGGAGAGATCGGCCATGACCATCACGGCGCCCTTGAGCACGCCCACGAGGAGGATGTCTCGGCCCTGGTAATCGGCGTCGATCTGCTGGGCGAGCTCGGTGATCCGCTGCTGGATCTCTTCCCTGGTGTAGAGGACGTGCTTGAGATCTGACCGGACGTCGTTGGAATCCACCGATTACTCCTGGTTCGGCCGACGCGACTTCTTCACGCCGGCACCGTTGTTGCCAAGAACAAGATTGCCATAGCTTGGTTCTCCCCGGAGAACCGACCTCCCCCGGACCTGCCGGTTGACACTCACCTTCCCGCCGAGCTGCACCGGCCCGGCGGAACCCTTGCGCTCCAGCAGGGACTCGGCGGCGCGGAGGCGCTCGGAGCTCGGCTGGAACGCCCCGAGCTCGAGGGCCGCCCGCGCCAGGACCCGCCGGCGCAGCGCGGCAGGAAGGGCACGCAGACCGTCCTCCGGGAGGAGCACCTCGCCGTTCTCGCCCTCGATCCGCAGTTCCGTGTACGCCTCGAGACTGAGCTCGGCGAGGAGATCGGCGTCCTGCCCGAGGATCCGCGCGGATCGTGCCAGCGCCGGGGCTATGCCCGGGCCGAGCCGGTCCTCGAGGAACGGCAGGACCTCGCCGCGCACCCGTGACCGGGCGAAGGCCGGATCGAGATTGGCAGGATCATGCCAGGGCTGAAGATCGTAGAAGTCGCAGATCGCTTCCGTGTCGGCGCGGCGCAGCTCGAGGAAGGGGCGGAGATAGCGGCCGCGGCGCGGCGGCATGCCCGCGAGGGAGCGGGTGCCCGAGCCACGGGCCAGACCCAGCAGCACCTGCTCCGCCTGGTCGTCGAGCGTATGTCCGAGCAGCACGGCGGAGGCATCGAGCGTGGCCGCGGCGTCGTCGAGCGCGCCGTAGCGGGCACGGCGGGCTGCGGCCTCCGGCCCCGTCCCGTCTCGGCCCACGTGGACGCGGTCCACACGGACGGGATCGAGGCCCAGGGCTCGCGCGGTGTCCGCGGCACGTCCGGCGATCGTCGAGCTGGCGGGATGGAGGCCGTGATCGACGACGACGGCGCCCACCCGCGCCCGGCCGGTGCGCGCGAGGTGTGCTGCCACGGCGGCGAGCGCCAGGGAATCGGGGCCACCACTGCAGGCGACGAGGACGAGCGGCAGAGGCGCACCGGTGTCCGGGGGTTCCGGCAGGATCCCCTCGAGGCTCCCGAGGAGCAGATTACGCGCGGTCCCGACGACGGGCAGCAGTCGCGGCCGCCTAGCCATGACGCCGCAGGCTCATCCTGTCGATCCACTCGTCGGGGGCGTGGATCTCCTGCTCGGTGGGCAGGTGGGCCGCCGAGTCCCAGACCACGTTGAAACCGTCCATGCCCGTCTGGCTCACCGCGCGGCGGACGAATCGGGCGCCGTCACTGTACTGGCGCATCTTGGCGTCCAGGCCCATGACCTGCCGGATGAGCTTCTCGAGCGGACCGCGGGCCTTGCCGCGGGCATTGAAGCGCCGCCGGATGGTCTTGACCGAGGGGACGATGCTCCCGTCCACGCCGTCCATCACCACGTTCGCGTGCCCCTCGAGCAGGCTCATCACGGCGGTGAGGTGGGAGAGCCTGGCCTTGTCCTCGGGCCCCTGCAGGATCGACAGCACACCGGTGTCCCGGGCCGTCCCCTGGGTCTGGACCGCCTGCCCGGGACGCGGAGTGCTGCTGGTCAGCTGCTTCGCCACGGTACCGAGCCGCTCGGAGAGGGACTCGGCCCTGTCCATCAGGCCGGACGTCAGCTCGCCGATGTGGACGGTCATGTGGTCCCTGAGCCAAGGGGCTGCTGCGAACTGCACGCGGTGGGTCTGCTCGTGCAGGCACACCCAGAGCCGGAAGTCCGAGGGATCCACGTTCAGTTCGCGCTCCACCGAGATGATGTTCGGGGCCACGAGCATGAGCCTGCCGCCCTGACCGTGGGACGAGGGCACGAACGGATCGTACTGCCCCAGCACCTTGCTCGAGAGGAACGCCAAGATGGTACCGAGCTGCACGCCGGTCAGGGTGCCGCTCAGAGCCAGCGACGCCGATCTCATCACGTCCGGACGCGACGCCGCGAGCTGGTCCAGGGCAGGCTCCAGCAGGGTGCGGAAGCTCTGCGCGTTGGCTCTGGACCACGAGGCGCGGTCGATGACCAGGACTTCGGAGTCGCGGAGGTCGCGTGCCGCGTCGAGCCGGGAGATGGCGTGGACGTGGGCCACCGACTCATCGGCCAGCCGGCGGATGTTCTGCACGGACCGTGCTATCTCGGCCGGCTTCATGGTGGGCCCGGCGGGGGTCAGGGACGCCGCGGTGGAGGCAGCCGTGTCCCAGTTGACCAGCTGCGGACGGGGTGCTGCGGACTCGTTGCTGGACATGCGCCTATTCGATCACATCCCGCGGACAGGGACGCCCTGAACAGCTATTGCGCTAGCGGCAGCCGCACCCGGCCAGGATCGCCGCTGCGTGATCCGCAGCAGCCCGGGCCTGGGCGGTGTTACCGTCGAGCCCGGCGGCGAGGAAGGAGAACACGAGCAGCCTGCCGTCATCGGTCACGGTGTGCCCCGAGAGCGCAGTGACGGCGTTGAGCGTACCGGTCTTGGCCCGCACCACTCCGGCACCCGCGCCGGAACCGGCGTCCTCCGGGGTGAACCTGCCCGCCAGCGTCCCCGTGGCTCCGGCGATCGGCAGTGAGCGCGCGACGACGGCGAGCCCTGGATCGGCCGACGTGGTCGTTGCGCGGATCAGCGCTGCCAGCTGGTCCGGGGAGACGGCGTTCCGCACGGAGAGTCCTGCCGCATCGCCGATCACCAGGCCCTCGCCGGGTACCCCGAGATCGGCCGCGGCACGCGTGAGGGCCGCCGTCGCGCCGTCGAACGACGCCGGGCTGCCACTGCGGAGCGCCGCGGTACGCGCCAGGGCCTCGGCCAGATAGTTGTCCGAGACCTCCAGCATGTGCCGCACCTGGTCCTGAAGCGGCGCCGACTCCACCGTGGCGACGGACGCGGCGTCCTCGGGTGCGCGCTCGCGCCGGACCCCGGCAGTCACGGTGATGCCGCGCGCGGCCGCGGCGGGGACGAGTGCGCCGACGAAGGTGTCGGCGGCGTCGAGGGCGGCGTCCTGCGAGCGCGGCCCGCGGGTCCGCCCCTCCTCGGACCACGCCGAGTTGACGGCGAGCGCGTGCACCGGCGCGATCTGCCCCGCCTCGACGTCCCCCTGCGCCCAGCTGGGATTCAGCGTCGCACCGGTGAACAGGGTGTCGTCGAGGTGCACGACGTACGGCCCGGATCCGGGGGCCAGGGCGTCCGCCGTCCTGGTGGCGAGGGTGCCGAGGCCGGCACGCCCCACGACGGCGCCGGGGTCGGAGGCGCCGGTGCCGAGGAGGACGTCACCTCCACCGTGCAGATAGAGGGATCCGGGGTGGGCGCCGGAGGTGAGGACCGACGTCGTCAGGTGGTCCCCGGGCTCCGCGTACGCCATGACGGCCGCAGCGGTGAACACCTTGATGTTCGAGGCCGGTGCCTGCACGCGCCCGCCCTCGCGTGCGTAGAGGACACTGCCGTCACCGGCGTCGAGGACCGTACCGGCGAAACTGCCGGGGCCCTCGAGCCGGAGGGCGGCCTCGAGCCGGGCGGCGAGCAACGCCGGATCGGGGACCGGCGCCGAGGGGGACAGTGGCGTCACGACGTCGGGCACCGGGCCCGCGGGCGGCGGGATCTGCGGTGCCGGGGTCACGGCGGCCGGATCCGGCTGCTCGCCCGACGATGCATCGAGAACGGCCGGTACACCGATCACGACGAGCAGGAGCAGCACGAGCCCGGCCAGCAGACGGAGCGGGCGCGTCATGGTGTCCTTTCGCGAAGGTGCCGCGGATCGGCGCCGCATCGGTGCCCAGATACCCCGGTACCGGCGGGCGACCGATATGTTGGGAGCTGACGATTACACACTAGACCGGCAGGGCGCGGCCGCCGCCCGCCACCGACCCATCCCCAGGAGTTGCCATGAAGCTCGACGTCACCATCGAGATCCCCAAGGGTTCACGCGTCAAGTACGAGATAGACCACGAGACCCACCGGCTGCGCCTCGACCGCGTCCTGTTCACCTCCATGCAGTACCCCACGCACTACGGCTACTTCGAGAACACGCTCGGCGAGGACGGGGATCCGCTGGACGCTCTCGTGATGCTGCAGGACTTCGACCTGATCCCGGGCGTCCTCGTGGAGTCACGCCCCATCGGCGTGTTCAACATGACCGACGACGGCGGCGGGGACGCCAAGGTCCTCTGCGTGCCGGTCGATCCACGGTTCGAGCACATCGAGGAACTCTCGGATGTGCCCGACTTCCTGCTCGACGAGATCAAGCACTTCTTCGAGCGGTACAAGGATCTCGAACCGGGCAAGTGGGTGAAGGCCGCCGGCTGGGCGGGCCGCGCCGAGGCCGAGGCCGAGGTCGAGGCCTCGCTCAGGCGCTTCCAGGAGCTGGGAGAGGGCAGCGCGGAGGACCAGCCGCAGGGTCGCGACATCGACATCGAGGCGAGGAACGCACTCGACACGCCGGTCCCCGAGGGCCGCTGACCGAGGTGCCCCTGCACCCGGTGTCCTGATGCCATGCACTTCGTCCTGACCATCAACCAGCGCGACTCCCGCGAGGTCGGCGATCTCGTCGACGAGCTCCTGAAGGCGCTGCGCCACCAGCCTGCGCTGGTGCCTTTCCAGCGGTCCGTCGGGGACGAGGTGCAGGGCGTCGTGGAGTCCGCGACCTCGGCGGTGGACGCCGCACTGTGCGCCCTGCGGTCCCGCCGGTGGTACGTGGGGATCGGCGTCGGCGGGCTCACCCCGCCGGTACCCGAGCGGATCGTGGACGCGCACGGGTACGGGCTCGTCTACGCCCGGCGCGCCGTGGACCGCGTGCGGAAGACCGGCGAGCGGATCCCGCTCGCCGTCGAGGGACCCGACGAACAGATCGCGGCGGAGGCCGAGGCCGTCCTGCGTCTGATCGGGCAGATCGTCCACACCCGCACGGAGGCGGAGTGGGCCGTGCTGGATCTCATGACGCCCGGTGCCAGGGGTCAGCAGAAGTACGTCGCCGAGGAACTGGGCATCACCGCGCAGGCCGTGAGCCGCGCCGTCGTCCGCTCCCACTGGACCGAGGAGTGGGCCACGCGGCCGGCCGCCGCCCGTCTGCTGGATCTCGCGTACGGACCGCAGTCGCTTCCCGCGGCGACCCCGGCCCCCTGACGCACCCGGACCTGCGAGGCGGCCGGCCTCAGATCACACCGAGCGCGAGCATGGCATCGGCCACTTTCACGAACCCGGCGATATTGGCCCCGGTCACGTAGTTCCCCGGAGCCCCGTACTCCTCGGCCGTCCCGGCGCAGCGTTCGTGGATGCCCACCATGATCTCCTCGAGGCGCCGCTCCGCGTACCTGAAGGACCACGCGTCGCGGCTGGCGTTCTGCTGCATCTCCAGGGCGGAGGTGGCCACGCCGCCGGCGTTGGCCGCCTTGCCCGGACCGAAGAGGATCCCCGCCTCGTGGAAGAGGGAGACCGCGGCACGCGTGGTCGGCATGTTGGCACCCTCGGCGACGGCGATCACCCCGGACTCCACCAGCGCCTTGGCCGCCACCTCGTCCAGCTCGTTCTGCGTGGCGCACGGCAGGGCCACCGTGGCCGGGACGTCCCACACGGAGCCGCTGTCCACGAAGACCGCGCCCCGGCGCTCGGCGTACTCGCTGACCCTGCCCCGCTCGGTCTCCTTGATCTGCTTCAGCAGCTCCGTGTCGATACCGCGCTCGTCGACCACATAGCCCGATGAGTCCGAGCAGGTCAGCACCGTGGCCCCGAGGGCCTGCGCCTTCTCGATCGCGTACACGGCCACGTTGCCCGAACCCGAGACCAGCACGCGCTGCCCGTCGAAGCTCTGATTCCTCGTGGCGAGCATCTCGCTCGCGAACAGGACAGTGCCGTAGCCGGTGGCCTCGGGCCGCACGAGGGAGCCGCCCCACCCCATGCCCTTACCGGTCAGGACGCCGGACTCGTAGCGGTTGGTGATGCGCTTGTACTGGCCGAAGAGGTAGCCGATCTCGCGTGTACCCACTCCCATGTCCCCGGCCGGGACGTCCGTGTACTCACCGAGGTGCCGGTAGAGCTCTGTCATGAAGGACTGGCAGAACCGCATGATCTCGCCCTCACTGCGGTCGCGCGGATCGAAGTCCGAGCCACCCTTGCCGCCACCGATCGGCATGCCGGTCAGGGCGTTCTTGAAGATCTGCTCGAAGCCGAGGAACTTCACGATGCCGAGGTTGACCGAGGGGTGGAAGCGGAGCCCGCCCTTGAAGGGGCCGAGCGCGGAGTTGAACTCGACGCGGAAACCCCGGTTGATGCGCACCTTTCCGGTGTCGTCGACCCACGGTACGCGGAAGATGATCTGCCGCTCCGGCTCGCAGAGTCGCTCGAGCACCGCTGCTGCCTCGAACTTCGGGTGCTTGTCCAGCACGGGAGCGAGGGACGCGAAGACCTCGTCGACGGCCTGGTGGAATTCGCCCTCACCGGGATTGCGCCGGAGGACTTCCGCTTTGATGGAGTCGAGCTCAGCAGTCATGGTGCCTCTCAGGTGTCTGGTGCGGCGGCAGTGTCGCCAGAGGGAAGATTACGTCGCAGCCGGACCGAATCAGAAGAAGATGAAGCAGCACCGACATCTACGCCGGCAGACAGAGCGCCAGCTGCACCGCGAGCTGTTCCACCAGGGTGGCAGCCTGGCTCATGCTCCGGGCGGGGTCGGGCTCGAGATCCGTGAGGGCGAGGACGCGCAAGAAACCGGCCCGGCGCTGCTCGGCGGGCGAGAGCTCGTTCCTGCCGCACACCGCCACGACGGGGACACCGTGGGCGGCAGCCAGCCCCGCCACACCGACGGGCGTCTTGCCGAGCAGACTCTGCGCGTCCAGGCTCCCCTCACCGGTGACGACGAGCTCGGCGCCGTCGAGCCGGCCTGCGAGACCGACGAACTCCAGGACCACCTCCACCCCGGGGCGGCGGACGGCGTCGAGGACCGCGAGCGCCGCGTAGCCCGTACCCCCGGCGGCGCCGGCGCCGGCGGCGAGGGACTGCTCGACGGCGCGCGGCCCGATCTCCGCCGCCAGCACGGAGACGAAGCGTGCGAGACCTGCTTCGAGGACCAGGACGTCCTCCGGCGTGGCACCCTTCTGCGGGCCGAAGACCGCGGCAGCCCCCGCCGCACCGAGCAGCGCGTTGTCCACGTCACTGGCGAGCACGATGGTCGCGGCACCCAGGCGCGCATCGAGACCACTCAGGTCGATCCGGGCCAGCGCACGCAGGGCAGCTCCTCCCGGGGCGAGCTCCTCGCCGCGGTCATCGAGCAGGCGTGCCCCCAGCCCCCGCAGCAGACCGGCTCCGCCGTCCGTGCACGCACTGCCGCCGACGCCCAGCACGATCTGGGTGCACCCGGCGTCCAGGGCGTACCGGAGAAGCTGCCCGGTCCCCTCACTGCTCGAGTCCCGCGCTCGGAGGGTCCCTCCGGGGAGCATGTCCAGCCCGGAAGCCGCCGCCAGCTCGACGACCGCCTGGACCCCGTGCACACCGATCATCGCGCGGACCGGTTCCCCCGTGGGACCGCTCACCTCGACCTGATAGGGCGAGTATCCCGCGGCGAACGCCGCGTCGAGCGTGCCCTCACCGCCGTCGGCGACCGGCACCTCGACGACCTCGTGTGCCGGCAGCGCCCTTCGCAGTCCGATCCCCACATGACGGGCCACCTCAGGTGCCGACAGCGAACCCCTGAACTTGTCGGGGGCGACGACCACCCGCCTCGGCCCGCGCGCGGTGGCTGCAGGGGCCGGGGCCGGAACGTAGGCCACAGCATCGGCAGGATCGTGCGCCGCGGCGACCATCAGACCAGGGAGCGCAGCACCTTGGCGGCACCGTCGTCGTACACGCTGCCCGTCACCTCGGACGCGACGGCCCGCACCTCCTCGGGCGCCTGCCCCATCGCCACGCCGCGACCGGCCCATTGGAGCATCTCGATGTCGTTGCGGCCGTCGCCCACGGCGACGGTGTGCTCGGGGCGCGTTCCGAGCCGCTGCCGGAGGACCTCCAGGGCGCTGGCCTTCGTGACGCCGGATGCAGCGATGTCCAGCCACGCCGTCCAGCCCACGGAGTAGGTGACGCCGTGCAACCCGATCGAGGCCACGGCGTCGCCGAACTCCTCGGCGGAGGAGTCGGTGCTGAAGACCACCACGCGCACCGCGCGGCTCCCGAGCAGGTCCTCGAACCGTACGCTTTGCGTCTCGGCGCCGAAGCTGGCGTCCTGGAAGCTCTCGGTCGCAAGGAATCTGCCCCGATCGTCCTCGAGAGCGTACTTTGCGGTCGGCATTCTCTCGCGCAGCGCGGTGAGGGCGGGCTCGGGGTCGAACGTAATGCGCTCGAGGACCTCGAACCCGTCGGGGAGGGCTGCGTCCATCCTCAGCGTGACCCCGCCGTTGGAGCACACGGCGTAGCCGCGGGTCACACCGAGCAGGCGGATCACCGGAAGCGTGGCACCGAGGGATCTGCCGGTGGCGATGATGACGTCGTGCCCGGCCTCGACGACGGCCTGAGCGGCGTCACGCACTTCCTCGGTCATGGAGCCGTCATGGTCCACGAGGGTGCCGTCGACGTCGAGCGCCACGAGATACTGTCTGGTGTTCTCCTGCTGGTCATCGTTGCCGGCACCGATAGAAAAGCTCATACTCCAGTGAACCAGACCCCACTGACGCCTGCATCCGGGCGCGCGGAGCCTCAGAGGACCGGGAGGACCTCCAGTCCGTTCAGGTAGGGGCGCAGCGCGGCGGGCACCGTGACCGAGCCGTCGGCTCTCTGGTGGTGTTCCAGGATCGCAACGATCCACCGCGTGGTCGCGAGCGTGCCGTTGAGGGTCGCGACGGCACGCGTACCCTTCTGTCCCGCGCCCTCCTGGCGTTCGCGGATGTTCAGTCGCCGGGCCTGGAACGTGGTGCAGTTCGAGGTGGAGGTCAGCTCGCGGTAGTCGCCCTGGGTGGGGACCCACGCCTCGCAGTCGAACTTGCGGGCAGCGGACATCCCCAGGTCGCCCGCAGCCGTATCGATGACGCGGTAGGGCAGCTCCACCTTCGCGAGCATTTCCTCCTCCCAGGCAAGCATGCGCTCGTGCTCGTCGGCGGCGTCCTCCACGGTGGTGTACGTGAACATCTCCACCTTGTTGAACTGGTGGACCCGGATGATCCCGCGGGTGTCCTTGCCATGGGATCCGGCCTCCCGGCGATAGCAGGAGGACCAGCCCGCGTAGCGGACGGGGCCGTGGGTGAGGTCGATGATCTCGTCCGAGTGGTACCCGGCCAGCGCGACCTCGGAGGTGCCCACGAGATACAGGTCGTCCTCTGCCAGACGGTAGATCTCGGCATCGTGTGCCACGTCGAAGCCCGTGCCCTGCATGATCTCCGGGCGCACGAGTGTGGGGGTGATCATCGGCGTGAAACCGGCCTCCATCGCCTGGTCGAGCGCCATACGCAGCAGCGCCAGTTCGAGCCGTGCACCGACACCTTTCAGGAAGTAGAAGCGTGAACCCGACACCTTCGCTCCGCGTTCCATGTCGATGGCGCCGATGAGCTCACCGATCTCCAGGTGGTCGCGCGGCTCGAAACCCTCGGCGACGAAATCGCGCGGCGTCCCCACGGTCTTGAGGACCACGTAGTCCTCCTCCCGGCCCTCGGGAGCGCCCTCCTGCACCAGATTCGGCAGGGCGCGCAGCAGCGCCTCCTGCTCCGTCGAGGCGTCCTCGGCGTCCGCCACTGCCGTCTTCACGGTTGCAGCCAGCTCCTTGACCTCGGCCAGGAGCGCCTGCTTCGCCTCTCCCGTTGCCTGCGCCACGCGCTTGCCGAACGCATTCTGCTCGGCCCGGAGTCTCTCGGAGGAGGTCACGGCATCGCGGCGGCGCGTGTCCGCGGCGAGAACGGCGTCGACGATCGACGCGTCCGCCCGGCGGGCGCGCTGGGAGGCTCGGTACTGCTCGGGATGCTGGCGGAGGTCGTTGACGTCGATCACATCGACAAGCGTACCCAAGACCCAGCGCCGACCAGCGTACGTGCACTGCCGCTAGGGTGGGACCATGGGCCGTAAACTGCTTGCCGGGACGGCCGCCGCGTCTGCCGCCGCCGCCTCCATCCAGTCCTACTGGTCCGTTCGACGACTGCGGCAGACACGCGCAGCCACCGCCTCGGTGAACCAGCCGATGCCGGTCACGGCGGAACCCACCCGTGTGGCCCTGGTGATCAATCCGTCGAAGCTGCACGCCGGCACCACGCGCGGGCTCGTGATCGAAGCCTGCGCGGCGGCAGGCTGGGAGCCTCCCCTGATCCTCGAGACCACCATCGAGGACCCCGGCACCGGACAGGCCGAGCATGCCCTGGCGGAGGGGGCCGACGTCGTCCTCGCCGCCGGCGGAGACGGAACCGTGCGCGCCGTGGCGCAGGCCCTGGTGCACGCACCGGCCGCCCTCGGCCTACTGCCGCTGGGCACGGGCAATCTGCTGGTCCGGAATCTGGGTCTTCCCTACAACGACATCGCCGGGTGCCTCCACGTCGCCCTGCACGGGTCCGAGCGGCGTATCGACCTGGGGCTGATCACGCTCCGCAACGATCGCACGGAGTCCGGCTCCGAGCATCTCTTCCTGGTCATGGGCGGCGCGGGCTTCGACGCGAGTGTGGTGACCGACGCGAAGCAGGAGCTCAAGGAGAAGTTCGGGTGGCTAGCCTACAGCGAAGCCGGTGTGCGGCACCTGCCGGGCCGGCGGCGGCGCATCTCGATCAGCCTCGACGGCGGGGCCCCGCAGACCCGCAAGGTGCGGAGCCTGCTCGTGGCGAACTGCGGGAAACTCCCGGCGGGCGTCGACTTCGTGCCCGACGCCGTGATCGACGACGGCTACCTCGACGTGGTGGTCCTCAGCCCCCGCAGTCTGCTCGGCTGGACCTGGATGGCCGCGAAGATCCTGCTGCGGCACCGCGGCGGAATCCCCGTGATCAGCTACTACCGCGTCAGGGAGATCACCGTGTGGTCGGCCGAGCCGATCGCCACCCAGCTCGACGGCGACCCTTCCGGAGCCATGACCTCGCTCACCGCCCGGGTCGATCCGGACGCACTGATGGTCCGGGTGCCGTCGCCGACGCCCGGACGATCAGGCTCCTCCGTGGTGCAGCCGCGACGCGTGTCGCGGCAGGACCGCGCGGGGATGCTGCATCGATCCTAGCGGTCGTGGTCCGTGTACTCGCCCTGTCCCTCGGGCTCGTCGATGCGGGCGGTGTCCTTGTCGGTGTACTCGCCCTCCTCGGCCGGGTCCTGCGCTGAGGTGTAGCCGCCGGAGTGACCCTCGGGTTCGGCGCTGGTGTAGCTGCCTGCCTCCTCCTCGACGGGGTCGGCCTGCTCGTTGATGAGCCGCTGCTCCTCCGCGAAACGGAGGTCGTTGCCCTGGTCGCCGGCGTCGCCGGGCCGGTTCGGGTCCGACGTCGAGGCGCGCCCCGCGTCGGGGTTCACGATGTGTCCGTCGTGATTGTTCTCGGTCATGATGCTGCCTTTCATCGGTGGATTCGCTCCTCGAGCGCCCGCAGCAAGCGTACTGACGATCCGGGTGGTGACCAATGCGCGGATCCTTCGAGGAATCAGCGGCGGAGCATCAGTGGCGCAGCAGTTCCTGCACCGCTTTCTCCGAGGCGGAGTACGTGGCGATCGAAATGACCTCCCCGCTCATGAAGCGGTCCACGAGGCGCGGGTCCACGTAGGAGCTCCGGGCCACCGTGGGTGTGTTGCCCAGATGATCCGCCACGGCCTTCATGGTGCTGGTGACGGCCTTCTGGCGGGCGGTGCGGCTCGTCGCCTTGAGATCCTGCTTCGCGAGCGACATGGCGGCGACGACGGTGGCCTGCCACGTCCGGAAGTCCTTGGCGGTGAACGGCCCCCCGGTCACCTGGCGCAGGAACTCGTTGAGCTGGGACCCGTCCACGTGGTGCCACCCGAGATCCTCCGACTGCCATGCGAGCACCGTATCGGCGTCCTCGCGCTCCAGCATGGGGCGCAGTGCCATCGCGAGGTCATCGTCCTCGAGCCGGGTGTCCCAGTGCTGGCCACTTTTGCCGGGGAAGTCGAACGTGATCACGTTCGCCTCCACGGTGCAGTGCTCCACGAGCAGCGTGGTGACGCCGAAGGAGCCGTTGGCCTCCGCGTACTGCGCCGAACCGATCCTCAGGGCGCCGGAGTCGACGATCCTCAGTGCCGCCGCGAACGCCCTCTCCCTGCCCACGCCGTCGCTGCGCAGGTGCTGCGTGATGATCCGGCGGGCACTGGTCAGCTTCGCCCCGAAATCGAGTGCGCGATCGAACTTCTCGCGGTCCTTCTGCTCCCGCCAGGACGGGTGGTAGAGATACTGACGCCGGCCGGCCTCGTCCGTACCGATCGCCTGGACATGCCCGTTCGGGTAGGGGGCTATCCACACCCCCTGCCATGCCGGCGGGATCACGAGATCCTTGATGCGCTCGACCTCGTCCCGGTCCTGCAGGAGGCCCCCGTCCGGGGTGCGATAGCTGAAACCCTTCCCGTGACGACGACGGGTGATACCGGGTTTGCGCGTGTTGCTCCGGCGCAGTCGAACCATCGGGAACCGGCCTTAAGGGTAGGGGTGGAGGTCTCGCCGCCCAGCCTACGTGGCTCCGGTGCCGTCCGACCGGCCGATTCCGGTGCTTCCGAGGATCGCGTCCAACCAGGCATCGGCGGCGCCGAAGGCGGCGTCGGAGGTGTGGCGTTCGACGGCGGGTGAGCGCCGGTCCGCCCGGGCGTAGGACCCCAGGAAGCGCAGGCTCGGGCTGATCCGGTGCAGGCCCTTGAGCGCATCGGCGACGCGGGAGTCCTCCACGTGACCATCGGCGTCCACACTGAAGAAGTAGTCGCCCAGGAACTGGCCCGTGGGCCGGGACTCGATGCGACTGAGATTGACCCCGCGCGCTGCGAACTGGTCGAGGATCTGCATCAGTGCGCCCGGGTGATCCACGGGCAGGGGAATCTCGAGCGTGGTCTTGTCAGCCCCGGTACGCGGCGAGAGCGCATCCGGTCCGCCCACCAGGATGAAGCGCGTCACGGCGTCGGAGACGTCACCGATGTCCTCCGCCAGAACGACGAGTCCGAGTCCGGCTGCCAGCAGCGGCGAGCAGATGGCGGCGTCGAAACTTCCGTCGCCGTTGCAGAGGTCCTTCGCCGCGGCAGCGGTCGACGACGACGGAACGTATTCCGCAGCGCGTACATGAGTGTCCGCCCAGGCCCGGCACTGCGCCCAGGCATGGCCATGCGTCGCGATACGGCGGACGTCCGCGAGCGCGGTACCGGCGCGGGCAGCGAGCACGAAGGTGATGTTCACGAGTTCCTCGCGCACGATCCGCAGCGGCTCACCGACGGCGATGGCGTCGAGGGTGGCACTCACGCCGCCCTCGACGGAGTTCTCGATGGGCACCATGGCGGCGTCCACCGCACCCGAGCGGACGGCGTCGAGCGCCGAACCGACGGTGGACGCCGGGACGCGGCGAGCGGCGTCGGCCCCCGGTACCTGCAGCAGGGCCGCTTCGGTGAAGGTGCCCTCGGGTCCCAGATAGGCGTAGGAGGTGCTGCCTGCACCCGTCACAGGACGGTCGGCTCGCCGTCCGTCTCGGACACCAGGGGCCTGCCCGCCTCCAGCCAGTCGTTCATCCCGCCGGTGACGTTGATGGCGGTGTAGCCGTTGCCCTCGAGCCACTCGGCCGCCCGCTTGGAGCGGCCACCGAGACGGCAGATCACATGCAGATCCTCGTCCGGATCCAGCTCGTCCACGCGGGAGGGGAGCTCGTCGAGCGGGATGTGCAGGGCGCCGTCGATATGGCCGGCCTCCCACTCGTGGTCCTCGCGGACGTCGAGGATGCGCGCATCCTGGGGAACAGCGGTCACCGGTACATTCTGGAGTTCACTCATGAACCCACCTTTTCACGTCCCGCAGCAGCTCCGCCATGGCCGTTACCCGCACGAGTCCGCACGTGACTGCACCGGCACGGCCCGTGCGCACCGGCTCCTATAGTGGTCCTTGTTCTCTCCTCGCGTGGCCCGCAGCACAGCGGACCCGGCGAGCGCCCGCGTCCGACTGGAGCCCCATGAGCGATCCGCACGACCTCTCCGCCCTGGCACTCCAGGACGCCCTGGCCCGCGGGGCGCTCAGCGCCCGCGAGGTGACCGAACACTTCCTCCGGCGCATCGACGCGCTGAACCCGGACCTCGGCTCGTTCATCACCGTCACGCACGATCACGCGCTGCGCGCGGCCGACCACGCCGATCGACTGCGCTCCTCCGGGGCCGCTCTCGGCCCCCTGCACGGCATGCCCCTGGCGCATAAGGATCTCACCGACGTCGCCGGGGTGCGGACCACCCTCGGCACGGCGGCCCTCGATCCCTCGATCGCGGCGAAGGACGCACCCCTCACGGCGGTCCTGCGACGCGCCGGAGCCATCAGCCTCGGTAAGACGCAGGTGCCCGAGTTCGGCCTGAGCTGCTACAGCGAGAACCGCCTGGCCCCGCCGGCCCGCAACCCGCTCGACCGACGGCTCAGCCCGGCCGGGTCCTCGGGGGGCAGCGCCGCCGCGGTGGCCGCCGCGATGCTCCCGTTCGCCCCGGGCACCGACGGCGGCGGATCGGTCCGTATCCCGGCGGCCGCGACCGGCCTGGTGGGGCTCAAACCCAATCGGGGCCGGGTGCCGTCCGGCGCGGGGCAGGCGGATCTCGGGCAGTTCGTCGTCGCCGGGCCCCTCGCGCACTCCGCCGTGGACGCCGGGCTGCTCCTCGACGCCATGGTGGCCGAGCCGAGCTACCGGCCCACGAGCGCCGCCTCCCGGTATCCGGGCTCCTTCACCGACGCCGCCCTGCGCGCGGAAGGACGATTCCGCATCGGCGTCAGCACGGCCTCGCCGTTCTCCTCCGCGATGGACATCGGCCTCGACAGTGCCGCGGTGGCGGCCCTCCGCTCCGGGATCGGGCTGCTGCAGAAGGCCGGGCACGACGTCGTCGACACCGAGCTCACGTACGACTCCCGGTACCACGAGGCT
This sequence comes from Arthrobacter sp., assembly GCA_029257465.1. Classification (GTDB taxonomy): domain Bacteria; phylum Actinomycetota; class Actinomycetes; order Actinomycetales; family Micrococcaceae; genus Arthrobacter_D. The sequence continues at coordinate 84,443 of JARIBG010000011.1, forward strand.
TTCCAGCTCGTGTGGACGGCAGGGCTGGCAACTCTGCCGATCCCCGCCGAACGGGAGAACCGCCTGACGGACATCACGCGCGTCCTGCGCCGACGCGCACTCGGACGCAGTGCCGCGGAGCTGGCCGGCGCCATCGAGGTGCTGCGCGCGTTCGAGCAGGAGACCATCCGGCAGTACTCGGCGTACGACATGATCCTGACGCCGGCGCTCGCCATGACGCCCCGCCCTATCGGGTGGTACACGGACGACGACGGCGATACCGACTACGTACGGCAGTGCCAGTACTCGCCGTACACCTCGATGGTCAATGTCTGCGGGCTGCCCGCCGTGACGGTACCCACACTGACCCTCCCCGACGGGCTCTCGATGAGCGTGCAGCTCATCGGCCGCCCGGGCGAGGAGGCGTACCTGCTCGCCGTGACCGCCCAGCTCGAGGCGCTGCGCGGATAGCCGGTACGCTTCCTTCGCCTCCCGCCGGGCCGGGACCATGGACGGATGAGTACCTCCCAGAAGACCGCAGTCGGCGACGGCAGGACATTCTTCGGCCACCCGCGGATGCTCGCAAATCTCTTCGGCGTGGAGCTCTGGGAGCGATTCTCCTTCTACGGCATGCAGGCCCTGCTGCTGTACTACATGACGTACTCCCTCGCCGACGGCGGACTGGCCTTCGCCCCGGGAACTGCGGCCGGGCTGGTCGGCGCCTACGGTGGCGGGGTCTATCTGTCCACCATCCTGGGCGCCTGGGTTGCCGACCGCGTCCTCGGGTCCGAGCGCGTGCTGTTCTTCTCGGCGATCATCATCATGTTCGGACACATCGCGCTCGCGCTACTGCCCGGCGTCGTGGGTCTGTCGATCGGCCTGGTCCTGGTAGGCGTGGGCTCGGGCGGACTCAAGGCCAACGCGTCCTCGCTCGTCGGCACGCTCTACGAGCCCGGCGACACGCGCCGCGACGCCGGATTCTCCATTTTCTACATGGGCATCAACATCGGAGCCCTCGTGGGGCCGCTGCTGACCAATCTGGCGTGGGACGCGTACGGCTTCCACGTGGGCTTCGGTCTCGCCGCCATCGGCATGGCCGCCGGGCTCATCCAGTACTCTGCAGGGCGCAGGAAGCTACCTGCCGCCGCACAGAGATCGAGGATCCCCTGCCCCGCGCCGCCTACCCGCGCTGGGTCGGCATCGCCGCCGTCGTCCTGGTACTCCTCGGCGTCGTCCTGGCCACCGGGCTCCTGAACGCCGGCAACCTGGCGAGCGTCATGGCGTACACGGCAATCGCGGCGACCATCGCCTACTTCGCGGTGATCCTCTCGAGCCGCAAGGTGAGCGCCGTCGAACGACGCCGCGTGTACTCTTTCATGCCGTTGTTCCTGGCCAGTGCCGCATTCTGGTCCCTGTTCCAGCAGCAGTTCACCGTGGTGGCGCTGTACTCGCAGAGTCGCCTCGACCGGACCATTTTCGGGTGGGAGATGCCCCCGGGCATGGTGCAGTCCATCAACCCGATCTTCATCATCGTCTTCGCGGGCATCTTCGCGGCGGTGTGGACGCGCCTGGGCAACCGGCAGCCGTCGTCGCCCGTGAAGTTCTCCCTCGGTCTGATGGTCATGGGTCTGGCGTTCCTCGCCTTCATCCCCTTCGCCGGCGGCGGACCGAACAGCACACCGCTCATAGCCCTCGCCGCCATCCTGCTCCTGTTCACGTTCGCCGAGCTCTTCATCTCCCCGATCGGC
>JARIBG010000014.1 GCA_029257465.1 Arthrobacter sp.
CCCGTTGTCGATGCTGGTGACACCACCGCGGGACCAGGGAGTGATGTGGTGAGCTTCGCACCAACTGGCAGGGATGGTGCAGTCTGGGAAGGCGCAGCCCTTGTCGCGGGCGACCAGTGCTCTGCGATGGTGCGCCGGGAAGAGCCGTCCAGCGCGGCCGATGTCCAGGATTTGTCCGTCCCCACCCAGGACCAGTGGGATGACATCGGCGTCACAGGCGATCTGCCGGATACTCCGGGCACTGAGGTGTTCTGTGAAGACAGCGCGTCCGGGTCGGGCGGGGCGTGAATCCGGAATACCTGGCGAGGTGGAGGCCATATCGGCGAGGAGATCCTTGTAGTCGATGGTGACCATGACCTGGGGTCGGTGTCCTCCCGTAGCCGGCAGCCCTGCGGTCGAGAGGGCGATCCGGCACGCGCCGACCAGTCCGTCGAGCAGGCTCTGCGCCCGTGTAGGCATCTCCGGCTGCTGGAGCGAGGATGCACCCTGTGCCCCGATCACACCAGCAGCTCCACCGGATCCAGCAGCTCCACCGGATGCAGCGACTTCATCGGATCCAGCAGCCCCACCGGATGCAGCAGCTTCATCGGATCCAGCACTCCCATCGGCACCAGTGGTCCCCTGGACCTGATCCATGCGAGCAGCGTCAGCCGCGTGCGCGAGGCCGCCGGAGTCAACTGGGCCGTCCACGCTGTCCCCGTTCGAGGGGGTACGAGGGTTGGTGGCGGTGTTCATGACGGTGGCCAGATGCTCGAACTGCTCGTCGGTGGCACCGATCTCGAGGAGGTTCAACCCGTGGCGGCGACCCTTGAAGAAAACACCTTGCCGTGCGCGAAGGATCTTCTCGGTGGGTTCCTGTCCGTCCTGGTCGAGCACCGTCTCCCAACGGCGGGCAAGGACCCGGAGGACGTCTTCGTCGGACTCGCCGGCCTGCAGCGTGAGGTGGTGTTCCATCGACGCGATCTGCTCGGGGCCGGCAATGCAACGGACACGCTCCACCGCGGAACAGATGATCGTCGCTGCACGGCCACTCAAGCCACCGGCGCCCACCGCCACGGCCAGGCTCTCCAGCGGCGGATCGAGCTCAGCGCCCGACTCGCTGAGCGCAGGCAGCACGTTGTGGGCCAGGGCCAGACGACGTCTGGCTTCCGCGCGACTGATCCCGAGCATGGCGCGAAGATACAGAGCACACCGACTCGTCCGGTCCCCGGCAGCACCGGCGGTAGGAGCGGGGGCACCCGGACCGGGACCTTCTCCGACCCCGGCGAGGTCCAGGTCTTCGATCCGACCGGCCGCGAGTACCTGTAGATGATCGACGATCCGGGAGATGTCCTCGATCCCTGTAAGCGTATGTACCGCATCCTCCGACGACATGGTCCGCCCATGATCGACCAGTCCGTCAGCAACCTGTCCCAGCAGGACCCGGAGGGGCTGGAAGCAGTCGTCAATCCCGAAGGCCTCCACGAGCCCATCGGACTCGTCGGACCCGTCATGCCTGGAGAACGTCCCCAGCTCGGGAAACTCCCGAGCTTCGGTGGAGGGCGGCCCTGTCATGCAGGGACCTTCGGAGTCCTCGTGGTCCTTCGTCGACGCGATAGCCATACATCGATTTTATCGAACGTGTGTACTATTGCGTGCTAGAAACTGCTATGTGGATAACCTGCTTGTCACAGACCGGTAGACCAGCAGTGCAGCAGGCGCCGAACGATCGAGGACAAGCGCAGCAGCACGACTGCCATCGCCGCCGTCGACACCTCGAAGGTGCCGACGGCATGAACGGACCCTGTGCGTTCGGGGGGAGGCGACGCTCCAGCCGTCCGCGTCGACCGCGACGGCGACCGGCGGCCGCTGCGGGAGGCCGTGCAGCTGGAGGGCCAGGTCCAGGGACTCCTCCGGAGCCGAGACGACGAAAGTCTTCCCGCGGAACTCGTCCGCCGTCGCCTCGACGTACGCGGGCGACGCCGTCGCCCGCGTACAGCTCGAATCGTGCTGCGATCCGCAATCGGCGCACGCACGACGGCGGCACTGCACCCTCGACGAGGAGGACGGCGGTGGCGGCACTGCAGATCACTCACGGGGAGCGACGCCGTGGGACTCTCGCCGTCCGCCCGTCGCGCCGGCTGCTCCACGAACCTCGAGATACAGGGGACCGCCGCCGACCGAACTCCGCGACGGCACGGTCGCACACCCGCCGGAGCTGCTCCGCCGACGCCTCCCACGAGTAGGCGGCGGCTCGCTCCAGCCCCGCTCGTGAGGTTTCCGTCCAGGTCCCGGCATCGTCGAGGGAGCGGACGGCGGCCGCGACAGCCTCCGGTTCATCCGGGTCCACGTACAGAGCCGCCGATCCGCCGACCTCACGGAAGATGGGGATGTCACTGGCGACCACGGGCGTGCCGGTGGCCATCGCCTCGATGATGGGCAGACCATACCCCTCGGCTCTGGACAGCGTCACAAGAGCTGTCGAATCGCGGAGCAGCTGCTCGTACACGGCGTCGCTGACGCCGTCGTGGAACACGACCCGATCCGTGGCCGCCAGGGAACCGAGCTCCGCGCGCCTCGCCGGCGTGATCCGGCTCAGGAGGTGCAGGGTGTGCCCGGGCAGCAACCGCATGGCACGCACGAGCGTCTCCACGTTCTTGTACGGCATGAACGAACCCATGTAGAGCAGTGAGGAAGTGCGGGGCACAGCGGGGTCGCGGGGACGCTGCGCGGGCTGGGGGGCGTTGCCGACGAGCATCACGGGTCTGCGGGTGAGCCGGTGCTCCTCGATGAGCCCCGCCGTCGTCTCCGAGATGGTGGCGACGACGTCGGCGCGGTTCAGCAGGACCCGCTGCGGCCAGTAGGTGAGGTGATAGAGCCGCCAGAGCACCCGCACCGGCAGCGGGAGGAAGGACGGCGGCGCCGGGTTCTGGTAGTAGATCAGATCATGCAGGGTGAGGACGAGGGGGTAGCGCCGACCCCACGAGCCCATGGTCTGCATCGGGCAGACCACGACGTCGGGCCGGAGCCGGTTGATGCGGCAGGCGATGAGCAGTTCGGCGGGGGAGAGCGGGCTGGAGACGCGCACATGGGGAACGTCGGGCAGCAGGGCCAGCTGGCGCGGATCGCTGATGAGCATCACGACGTCGTCCGTTGCTGCGAGCGCCGCGATGAGGCCGGCCCCGTAGCGGCTGATGCCGTCGTGGTGATCGGTGCGGGTGAAACGGGCGTCAACGAGGATCCTCATACGGAGATCACGTCGAGGAACTCCTCGATGAGCAGGGCAGCCTCGTGCGGTTTCTCGTAGTGGATGAGGTGCCCGACGCCCGGGATCATCCGGAGGGTGGCCTGCGGGACGAGATTCGCGAGCTCGTGCTGGCTTTTCGCCGAGCCGATGGGATCCTGCTCCGCGGCGACGAGCAGGACGGGCATCCCGAGATACGCAGCCTGATCCCGGACAGTACCGGAGATGGAGGCCCGGAAGGCCTCGAGCACCACGCGGCGGCTGGCGAAGGAGCTGAAGTACGCAGCATGCTGACCGTGGATCCAGCGCCGCAGGGACCGGTCCTTCGTCGTCGCCATGAACACGCTCATCCCCCGCACGATGACGGCATTCGAGAGCAGTGCAAGGCCTGCGCGCTCCGGCAGGCGATCCGCGGCCACGTAGTAGGCCTCCGCGAGACGGGACGCGAGGCGGCTGGGCCCCTCGAGGGCCGGAGTGCTGATGGGATTGACGAGCACCAGCGCGCGCACGATCCCGGGCTCGGCCACCGCCGCCTCCGCGGCGACGACGGAGCCGAAGGAGTGCCCGAGCAGCACCACACGATCGTCCGTGCCGGCGGCGAGTCCGAGCACGCACGCGCGGATGAAGCGCGCATAGGCGGCGACGTCGTGGGTTCCGGGCAGTTCCTGGCCCTGTCCGAAGCCGGGTAGATCCGCGAGGAGTACCCGGTGCATCGGCAGTTCCTCGACAAGGAGCTCCAACCCGTGATGATCGCCGCGGAACCCGTGCACCATCACGATCGTCGGAGCTCTGTCTGCGGCCGCCGCGGGTGCGGGGTAGTCCCAGACCTGTTGCACCGTGCCCTCCCAGGACACAGTGCGGACGATGCTCCGCCGCATCAGCCCACGCGGTCCGGATGCGAACCGGAGCGCTGGTCCCGGTCGAGGCTGTCGAGGGCATCCAGCTGCGGGATGTCGAGTTCGAAATCGAAGATGTCGAGATTGGAGCTGATGCGTTCCGGCGAGCTGGACTTCGGGATGGTCAGGATGCCGTGCTGCAGATGCCATCTGAGGATCACCTGGGCCGGGGTGCGTCCGAGCCGGGCCGCGAGGTCGACGACGACCGGGTCATCGAGGACCTTCCCGCGGCCGAGCGGACTCCACGCCTGGGTCACGATGCCGTGCTGGTCGTGGAAGGCACGCAGCTCACGCTGCTGCAGATAGGGATGAAGTTCCACCTGGTTCAGCACCGGGACCACACCGGTCTCGTCGAGGAGCCGCTGGAGGTGATCCTGCTGGAAGTTCGAGACGCCCACGGAACGGACGCGACCCTCGGCCTTGAGCTGATTCAGTGCGCGCCACGACTCGACGTACAGGTCCTGCGACGGGACCGGCCAGTGGATCAGGTAGAGATCGAGCCGGTCGAGGCCGATCCGCTCCATGGTGGCGTCGAAGGCCCGCAGCGTCGCGTCGAACCCGTGAGCGTCGTTCCACACCTTGGACGTGACGAACAGATCATCGCGCTCGCCCGAGGCAAGATACGACCGAACCGCAGCGCCGACCCCAGCCTCGTTGCCGTAGAGCGCTGCGGTGTCGACCAGCCGGTAGCCGGCCGCGAACGCTGTCGTGCAGAGCTCTTGGGTCTCCTCGGGCGGGACCTTGTAGACGCCGTAACCGAGCATGTCCATCGAGGAGCCGTCGGCAAGCAGGGTGCGGGGCACTGAAGAAGTCATGAGCGCACTCTACCGAGGCGCGCTGCCGAAGGGTCTTCCCGACGGTCGTCCCGTCGCCGGTGGCCGAAGGACGCGGAGAGCACGGGCGAACGTCACACCTGGACGAGGCGTCGAGCGGAACCCTCGTCGAGGATGAGGTCGGTCACCAGCCCCGCAGCGAGCGCTCCGCGCAGGCCGTGGATCTTCGATTCACCGGAGACGACACAGATACGACGGCGGACCCGTCGCAGCTCGTCGAGGTCGGGGCCGGTGCTGCGCTGATTGAGCAGGATGTCCCGGTGACTGCCGTCGGCGCGGAAGAACATGGTCGCGACGTCGCCCACCACCTCGTCGGTCTCCAGCGTCTCCAGGTCCGCCTGGTCCAGGTACCCGCCGCTGTAGACATGGCTGGGGATGCCCGCCCCGATGGAGCCGACGCCGAAGATGGCCATGGTCATCCGGTCCTGCAGATCCAGGATGCGCCGCACGCTGCGTTCCTGCCACATGGCCTCCTTCGTCCCCGAGTGGTCGAAGAAGGCCGGCACGGGGAACTGCTCCACACGGGAGCCGTAGGCCTGCCCGAAGCGGCGCAGGATCTCGCTGGCATAGGAGATGCCGGTGGTCTGGGTGTTACCCGCACCGTTGAGCTGCACGATCGTGCTGTCATGGGTCTGCTTGCGTGTCAGTCGGTGGCTGACCGCACTGAGGGTGGATCCCCACGCCACCCCGATGATCGCGTTCGAATCCACCAGCGGACCGATCGTCCGGGCGGCCTGCAGTGCCACGCGGTTCAGCACCTCCGCGTCATCGACGGAGTCGGCGACCGGGACCACGTGGGCCTCGACGTCGAACCGGCGGTTGATCTGCTGCGCCAGGGCAGGGGTCCGTTCCGTCGGATTGTTGACCTGGATCTGCACCAGCCCCGTTTCCCGTGCCATCGACAGGAGCCTGGACACCGTGGATCGCGACGTCCGCAGTTCCCTCGCGATGGCGTCCATGGTGAGATCCTGCAGGTAATACATCTGCGCGGCCCGCAGAGCGTGGCGCGACCGGGCGCCGGAGGGTAGTCCGGGCAGTTCCGGGTCGGCCTCGTCGATCGTGGTCATCATCCCATGGTGGACCTCCCCTGCACGTTCGTGCAAGGCAGTTGACTGCTATTCCCAGTCCTCGGAGACTTGAGGTGTACCAACAATCCAAGAACGCTGACGTTATGGAGTAGTACCTTGAGCATCGCATCCGGCCGGACCAGTGACGGCACAGCAGAATCCACCCGCACCGTGGTGCAGAAGCTCAGGGACAATCCCCGCGCCTCTGTCCTGGTCATCGGCGGTGGCATCAACGGCGTGGGAACATTCCGGGACCTCGCACTGCAGGGAGTCGACGTCGCCCTCGTGGAGCGCGGTGACTACTGCCAGGGCGCATCGGGGGCGTCCTCGCACATGATCCACGGAGGTATCCGCTACCTCGAGAACGGCGAGTTCCGCCTCGTGCACGAGTCGGTCGTGGAGCGCAACGCGCTCATGAAGATCGCCCCCCACTACGTCAAGCCGCTGCAGACCACGATCCCCATCTACACCACGTTCTCGGGGATCCTCTCGGCTCCGCTGCGCTTCCTGACGCACAAGCCGGGCAAGCAGGTGGAGCGCGGCGCCGTGCTCATCAAGGCCGGGCTGACCATGTACGACTTCTTCTCCCGCGACGGCGGCAACGTACCCCGGCACTCCTTCGTGGGCCGGAAGAAGGCGCTGAAGGCCATGCCGGAGCTGCGCAAGGACGTCAAGTACGCAGCGACCTACTTCGACGCCTCGGTGCACAATCCCGAGCGCCTCACACTGGACGTCCTGCGCGACGGGCAGGTCGCCAATCCATCGGCGCGTGCGGCCAACTACGTCAGTGCGATCGGGAGCGACGAGACCGGCGTGAGACTGCGCGACGAGCTCACGGGCGAGACCTTCAGCTTCCAGGCCGACGTCGTCGTCAACGCCTCGGGTGCCTGGACGGACGTGACCAACGCTGCACTTGGAACCGAGAGCCGCTTCATGGGCGGTACCAAGGGATCCCACATCGTGCTCGATCATCCGGAGTTGCTCGCGGCCTGCAACGGCACGGAGATCTTCTTCGAGCACATCGACGGCCGGATCGTCCTGATCTACCCGATGGGCGACAGGGTCCTCGTCGGCACCACCGACATCGACGTCGACGTCACCGAGCAGGCTGTCTGCACCGACGAGGAGATCGAGTACTTCTTCGAACTCATCGGCCATGTGTTCCCCGACATCCCTGTCACACCCGAGCACATCGTGTACAGCTTCTCCGGTGTCCGACCGCTGCCCCGTCACGACGAGACCCAGCCCGGGTTCGTCTCGCGCGACTACCGGATCGAGAAGCGCGAGGAGAAGCTCGGCGGCCGGGACGTGACCACACTGAGCCTCGTCGGAGGGAAGTGGACCACGTTCCGTGCACTCTCCGAGCACCTCGCGAACGACACCCTGACCGCGCTCGGTACCTCGCGGAAGACGTCGACGGCGGGCGTTCCCATCGGTGGCGGAAAGGACTTCCCCACGGACGAAGCTGCGGAGCGTGCCTGGATCAGGTCGATGCTGCGCCCCGGTTTCGACGAGGCCAGGGTGAGGGTCCTGCTGACCCGGTACGGGACACGCGCGAGCGACGTCATCGAATACCTCGCCGATGGGCCCGACACCGTGTTCAATACGACAAGGGAGCTGAGCACGCGAGAGCTCACCTACATGGTGGAGCACGAGCAGATCGGCCACCTGATCGATGTGCTGATCCGACGGACGTCGCTTGCCTTCCGAGGACTGGTCACCGAGGAGCTGCTCGCAGAGCTGTCCGAGACCCTGGCACCACTGCTGGGCTGGGACGCCGAGCAGGCCGCCACGGAGATCGAGCTCGCCGAGAAGGTCCTCGCGGAGGCCCACAGAGTGCAGGTCAAGAACCTGACGCGATAGCGGCACCCGCCGCTAGGTCGTCGAACCGCTGCCATCGGCAGCGGTGCAAGGCCAACGGCAGCGGTTGCCGGGGGAACGGAACGGGTGCCGTCGAGGCGGCGGCACCCGTCCACACGCTGGTCGATCAATTAGTGGACAACAATAAATTAATAGACAAAGGAGTCAAGGATGTCTCTGGAAGTATTCGTCGCCGAATGTCTCGGCACAATGCTGCTTCTGTTGCTCGGTAACGGTGTGGTCGCGAACGTCGCGCTCGCCAGGACCAAGGGCAACAACGGCGGCTTTCTCATGGTCAACTTCGGCTGGGGACTCGCTGTCTTCGCCGGTGTGTACGTGGCGGCCCTCTCGGGAGCCCACCTCAATTTCGCCGTCACCATCGGCATCCTGTTCAACAGTGATCTCGCTGAGTACGCGCCCGGCGTCGACAAGACCTTCATCACCACACTGGCCTATCTCGCGGCCCAGATGCTCGGCTCGATCCTCGGCGCCGTCCTGGCCTGGCTGTCCTACAAGAAGCACTTCGACGACGAGCCGGATCCCGCCAACAAACTCGGTGTGTTCGCCACCGGTCCGGCCATCCGCTCCTACGGCTGGAACCTGGTCACCGAGATCATCGCGACCTTCGTCCTCGTCCTGGTCATCCTCTCGTTCGCCGGCACCCCGACCGAGATCGGACCCCTGGCCGTCGCACTCCTCGTGATCGGCATCGGCGCTTCGCTCGGCGGGCCCACCGGCTATGCCATCAACCCGAACCGTGACCTCGGCCCACGCATCGCGCATGCCTTCCTGCCGATCAAGGGCAAGGGTTCCAGCGACTGGGCCTACGCGTGGGTCCCGTTCTTCGGACCCATCATCGGAGGTGCGCTCGCAGGCATCATCGTGCAGCTCATCTCTTTCCCCGTCGTCGCCGCCTGAGCGCAGGCACTGCGGCTGTCCGCAGCCGCTGATCACCCCATCTTCCACCAGAAGGAGTTCGACATGTCGGAGCAGTACGTCATCGCGATCGACCAGGGCACCACCTCCAGCAGGGCCATCGTGTTCGATCACAAGGGCGACATCGTCTCGTCCGGGCAGAAGGAACACGAGCAGATCTTTCCGCAGGCAGGGTGGGTGGAACACGACCCGGCCGAGATCTGGGACAACACCCGCGAGGTCATCGGGTCGGCGCTGTCCAGGGCCAACCTCACCCGCCACGACATCGCCGCCGTGGGGATCACCAACCAGCGCGAGACCGCCGTCGTCTGGGACAGGACCACCGGCAAGGCCGTCTACAACGCGATCGTCTGGCAGGATACCCGCACCCAGGCGATCGTCGACGAACTCGCGAAAAACGGCGGTGTGGAGCGCTACAAGGACACGGTCGGCCTGCCGCTGGCCACCTACTTCTCCGGCACGAAGATCAAGTGGATCCTCGACAACGTCGACGGTGCCCGTGAGAAGGCCGAGGCCGGCGATCTCATCTTCGGCAACACCGATTCCTGGGTCACCTGGAATCTCACCGGCGGCATCGACGGCGGCGTCCACATCACCGACGTGACGAACGCGTCCCGCACGCTGTTCATGGATCTCGAGACCCTCAGCTGGGACGAGTCGATCCTCGCCGATTTCGGCGTCCCGGTGTCGATGATGCCCGAGATCAGGTCCTCGTCCGAGGTCTACGGCACGGTGCACACCTCGCAGCTGCTGCGCGAGACCCCGGTGGCGGGCATCCTCGGCGACCAGCAGGCCGCCACCTTCGGTCAGGCCGCGTTCGACAAGGGCGGTGCGAAGAACACCTACGGCACCGGCAACTTCCTGATCGTCAACACGGGTGAGGAGATCGTCCACTCGAAGAACGGTCTGCTCACCACGGTCTGCTACAAGCTCGGTGATGCCAAGCCGGTCTACGCGCTCGAGGGTTCCATCGCCGTCACCGGGTCGCTCATCCAGTGGCTCAGGGACAATCTGGGCTTCATCAGGAGTGCGCCCGAGGTCGAACAGCTGGCGACGACGGTGGAGGACAACGGCGGGGTCTACGTGGTCCCGGCGTTCTCGGGGCTCTTCGCGCCGTACTGGCGTTCTGACGCCAGGGGCGCGATCGTCGGGCTGACCCGCTTCGTGAACAAGGGCCACATCGCCCGTGCCGCGCTGGAGGCGACAGCCTTCCAGACCCGCGAGGTACTCGACGCCGCCAATGCGGATGCCGGTGTGGACATGGAGGACCTGCGGGTCGACGGCGGCATGGTGGCCAATGATGCCCTCATGCAGTTCCAGGCGGACATCCTCGGAATCCCGGTCATCAGGCCGAAGGTCACGGAGACCACCGCTCTCGGCGCCGCCTATGCCGCGGGTCTGGCCGTGAACTTCTGGAAGGACACCGACGAGCTCGCCACCAACTGGTCGGAGGACAAGCGCTGGAACCCGTCCATGGACGACGGCGAGCGCGAGCGCCAGCTGCGCCTGTGGAGGAAGGCCGTCACGAAGACCTTCGATTGGGTCGACGAGGACGTCAACTAGTCATCCGGCCAGCAGTCGCATTCCCGGGAGGGTCACGGCAGGGCGCGTGGTTCGTCGTTCGACGGACCGCGTGCCCCGCCGCGTCGCCGGAGTGGTGGACGCGCACTGCTAAAGTAATGCCATGCGCTTCAGCCTCCTCCTTCCCTAGCCGCACAGTATCCACTGTGCGGCGGCCCCTCCTTCGTGAGGGGCTTTTGTGTGTTCGGCTCCGCTTTGCTCCCACAAAGCGGTACCGACCGAATGGAAGGGCACAGGCAGCACCAGGATCCACCGACAGGACAGGTCACACAGTGAGCATCAACCCAGGGGACGTCCAGCTGGACGAGAACACCTACGACGTCGCAGCCATCGAGGCGAGATGGCCCGCGGTCTGGGACCGGCTGCAGCCCTTCGCTCCGGTCGACGACGGCTCGCGCGAGCGGCGCTACGTCCTCGACATGTTCCCCTACCCCTCGGGGGATCTGCACATGGGCCATGCCGAGGCGTTCGCCATGGGCGACGTGGTGGCACGGTACTACCGGCAGCAGGGGTTCGACGTCCTCCACCCCATCGGCTGGGACTCCTTCGGCCTGCCGGCCGAGAACGCCGCCATCAAGCGCAACGCCCATCCGGCGGAGTGGACCTACGCCAACATCGAGACCCAGGCGACGTCCTTCAGGCGCTACGCCATCAGCGCGGACTGGAGCAGGCGGGTCCACACCTCCGATCCGGAGTACTACCGCTGGACGCAATGGCTGTTCGTCCGGTTCTTCCAGCGGGGCCTTGCGTACCGCAAGAACTCCCCGGTGAACTGGTGCCCGAAGGACCAGACGGTGCTCGCCAACGAGCAGGTGATCAACGGGGCATGCGATCGCTGCGGGACCCAGGTGACCAAGAAGAACCTGAACCAGTGGTACTTCCGAATCACCGACTACGCCGATCGCCTGCTGGACGACATGGAGCAGCTGAAGGGCCACTGGCCCGAGCGCGTGCTTGCCATGCAGCGCAACTGGATCGGTCGTTCCGAGGGCGCGCACGTGCACTTCCGCATCGAGGCCGACGGCGAGCAGCCTGAGAACGACGTCGCCGTCTTCACCACGCGCCCCGACACGCTGTACGGGGCCACCTTCTTCGTCGTGGCCGCGGACGCCGCGTTGGCCCTGGACCTGGTCACCCCTGACCGTCGGGCGGAGCTGGACGCCTACCGCGAGCAGGTGAAGGGTCTGTCGGAGATCGAACGCCAGGCCACGGAGCGGAAGAAGACCGGCGTCTTCACCGGGCGTCACGCGATCAATCCGCTGAACGGTGAGAAGCTGCCCGTGTGGGCCGCCGACTACGTCCTGGCCGACTACGGCACCGGCGCCATCATGGCG
>JARIBG010000146.1 GCA_029257465.1 Arthrobacter sp.
CGGGGGCCGCGTGGTGTGGTGGATGCCTAGGAGGGAGCCCTCAGCACCTGGCCGGGCAGCAGGAGGCACGGATCGGGTCCGATCACCGACTGGTTGGCTTCGTACCAGTGGGGCCAGGTGGCGGCGACGTCGGCCGTGGTCGCGAGCGGTCCGAGCTCAGTGGCCACGATGGACCAGAGGGAATCGCCCGGAGCGACCACGATCTCCTCTATGCCGATGGAGCTGCGGGTCTCGGCGCGGACCAGCGGACCTCCGTCGACGGGGACCGGCGCAGGTTCCCAGCCGGAAGCCCGGTTCAGCGGATCGGACCCGGGCGGGGCTGCTGGTGCTGCTGGTGCTTCTGCCTGCGCCGAGGACGGTGCTGCTGGTGACGCCGACGGTGCTGCTGGTGCGTCTGCCGTCGATGGCGCCGGTCGGGGTGCTGGAGGGCCGGACGAATCGGGCGCCGCCGGTTCCGCCGGTGTCCAGTAGGGCGAGCCGGCGGTATCCGGTGCGCCGCTGACGGCGGCGGCAAGGACCCCTCCGGCTGCGGTCCGCAGCGGAACCGGGGCGAGGACCGGGTCGGAGGCTGTGAGAACGGCGCTGTGCGCCGGGGCGACGAGATGCGGGGCGGCCTGAGCCACAGTGGGGGCGGCGAGGACATTGATCCCGAGCAGGGCGACGGCGAGGCGCTGCATCACCGCCGGCATCCACCGTGCAGCCCGTGCTGCCCGTGCCGACCCTTGGCGGCGCAGCACCTCCACGACGATTGCGACCAGCAGCATCAGGATCCACACCCCGATGACCAGCAGCCCTGCGAACGAGAGTCCGACCGCAAGTGCGTCCTCGATGCTCAGCGGTTCAGCCCTGCCACCCAGGGCGCGACCCGCCGCCAGCATCACCGCCCCGCACACCAGGATCAGCGCGGCCTGCACTCCTTTGACGTTCTTCGCCATGACGATCCTCTTTCAAGAGGTTCTTGGTTCTTCTTGGATCTATTTAAATCAGTTTGATGTAGTTTGACGTCGTTTGTCTAGTAGTAGAGCTGACGTGTTCCATCTCATTGACGGTCCGATCGGGCGTGCCTATCGTGAGGTCATGCGCTGGGATGCCCTCTTCAACGACCTCGAATCGCAGCTGCGATCGGCAGCGGACCGGCAGCAGGAAGGCGAGATCCGCGAGCGCACCCGGGCGGAGCAGTCACGCCTGACTCTTGGCCAGCGCCTACTCGGGCACCTTGATCGACCACTGGGTCTCACGACGCTCGGTGGTCGATCTCTCTCGGGGGTGCTGACCACCGTCGGCTCGACCTGGATCGCTGTCCGCCTGGAGGGTCGGACGAGCATCGTGCCGCTGTCATCGCTGCGTAGCCTGCGGGGACTGGGCCGGAGTGTCGCTGCGCCCCTGACGGGGGTCGGGGCCAGGCTGGGACTGGGTTCGGCACTGCGGGAACTGTCGCGGGACCGGGCGCAGGTGGCGGTGTGGCTCGCGGCGCCGTCGTCGCGCTACGCAGGAGTAATAGACCGCGTCGGCGCGGACTTCCTCGATCTGGGTCTTTCCCTTCCCTCGGACGAGAGCAGGGGACTCGCGGCCCGCGACGCCCTGACCGTACCGTTCGCGGCCATCGACGCACTCGACGCAGCAGACACGTCCGGGTGATCGCTGCTCAGGCCGGAGGACTGTCGACGTCGTTCCGCAGACCGGATGCCGTCTTCTCGTACGCCCTGGAGATGTACTCCTCGAGCACGCGCGTCTCGACGCGCCACTGGCCACGCCCACCCACCTGGATGGCCGGTAACTCGCCGGAGCGCACCAGCGCATAGGTCTGCGAGGAGCTGATGTTGAGGACCTCGCCCACATCGGCGAGGGTGAGAAAGCGTCGCTCGACCACTAGAGAGCCCTTCCTGCCGGTTCCGTCACGGGACAAGTCTGCCACCGGCTGCGTCCACTGCCGCGGATATCCACATGTCGAGGTGATTTCCGGTCGAGCTGTTCCCAAGGGGCCCGCAGTGCACAACAATGGCGGGAAGAGGTGCCGGAGGTGGGTGCCCAGGGCACGATGGGGGTCACCAGTGAGCGTCGACATCCGTACTGTGCAGCCGAAAGCGGAGGCTCCACGACTGAAGAGACCGTCGTGGAAGGACCCGCGCCTGCTCATCGGTCTCCTGCTGGTGCTCGCCTCGACAGCCGGTGTGATCGCGCTGCTGGAGAGCCAGGACACGACCACCGAGGTGTACTCGGCGCGGCAGGACATCGCGGTCGGCTCGTCGCTGACACCCGACGACGTCGTCCCGGTCCCCGTGCAGCTCGGTGACGCGGCCGGGTCCTACCTGCTCGTGAGCGAGGGGATCCCGGACCGCGCCGTGATCACCAGACTCGTCACCGAGGGTGAGCTCATCCCCGCGGGTGCGATCGGCCGCCATGACGACCTGGACCGCAAGCCGGTCGGGTTGACGGTCGAGGATCCCCTGCCGTCGGGAACCAGCACCGGAGATCGGGTGGATGTCTGGGTCTCCCTGCGCACCGACACCAACAGCTACGGGGAGCCACGGCTGCTGCTCGAGGCGGCGGAGGTGGCGGAGCTGACCGTGGGTGAGTCAGCGCTCGGCGCGAGCTCGTCCACCCTGGTGCAGGTACTCGTCGAGGACGGGGCGATGCCTGACCTGCTCGACGCGCTGTCCAACGACGCGCGCATCGCCGTCGTCCTGAATCTCGGTGCTGGTTCGTGAGTATTCCGGTGCTCACGCTCGGCGCTGCGGCGAGCGCGTTCGTCCCGGGTCTCGAGCAGCTCCGTGGACCGGTCACCGTGGTGCGGCGGTGCGAGGACCTCACCGAGCTCATCGCCGCGTGCCAGAGCGGGCTCGCGCGAGCGGCCATCCTCGCGCCGGGCGCCACGGATCTGACGGTCTCGCTCGTCACCCGCCTGCGTTTCGCAGGCGTCGTCGTCGTCGCTCTGACGGAGGATGCGGCGGGTCCGGATCCGGCCGGGCTCGAGGGGATCGCCTATGTCGATCAGGGTGTGGCGCCCGCAGCTCTGGCCGACGCGGTCTCGCTGGCGGTGGAGCAGTTCGACGCCGAGGATGCCCGTCCGCGCGGGTCGCTCGCCTACGCCGATCCCCTCGATCTGCCCGAGGCGGCCCACCCTGCTCCCATGGATGTCGTCGATCCTGATGGCGCGGGGCGGATCATCGCGGTCTGGGGTCCGGCGGGCAGCCCGGGGCGCACCACGGTGGCCATGAACATGGCGGCGGAGCTCGCCGCTGCAGGGACCCCTACCCTCCTGGTCGACGCCGACACCTACGCCGCGAGCATCGGCGCGTCCCTGGGCCTGCTCGACGAATCGGCCGGACTGGCCCAGGCGTGCCGGATCGCCGATCAGGGCGGCTTCACGGCCGCGGCACTCGACCGGATCGCCGTGAGCGTCGCGATCAAAGGGGGCCGGCTGCGTGTCCTGACGGGTATCACCCGGGCGGACCGCTGGCCCGAGGTGCGTCCGGCTGCCCTGAGCCAGGTCCTCACGGCGGCGCGGTCCCTCGCCGAGATGACGGTCATCGACTGCGGATTCTGTCTCGAGGCGGACGAGGAACTGAGCTTCGACACCCTCGCCCCACGTCGCAACGGCGCGACCCTGCGCTGCCTGGAGGTCGCCGACGTCGTCATCGCCGTGGGCGCGGCGGATGCGATCGGGGTCCCGCGGATGGTCAAGGCCCTGACGGAGCTGGTCGAGGTCGTCGCGACGATCGCGCCCCGCGTGGTGTTGAACAAGGTCAGGGCGGCCGCGGTGGGGCGATCTCCGGAGTCCCAGCTGAGGGAGGCGTGGGCGCGTTTCGGCCCGGCGCCCGGCATTGCGGCGTTCCTGCCCGTCGATCACGCAGCGGCAGATCAGGCGCTCCTGGCCGGGTCCGCCCTGCTGGAGACGGCGCCCGCCTCGCCGCTGCGGCTGGCGATCGCCGAGCTCGCCGAGGTACCGGTGTCCGACCGACGCCGACGGCGTTCCGCGCGGTCCGCGGAACGTGAAGTTTCCCGGCAACCCCGCTAGGCTTCGCGGATAAGCGGTCGCAACGGAGCGGCCTTTCCTGTCGCAACGGAGGCTCTCCCCATGTCGTCTGGATCCCGGATGAAGGATCAGTCAATCTCGGACACGTCAGGGGAGGAATTCGTCGAGACCTACTTCGAGAATCTCGCTCACGAGGATGCGCTCGCCTACGACTCGGCCGATCTGCGTCAGCGTGCGCTGGCGCACAGGGAACTCGCGGAGATCCGCGAACCCGGTACCGCGGTGATCCGCGTCGTGGACCAGGGCACGTCGAGCATCGTCATGATCGTCACCGACGACATGCCCTTCCTCGTCGATTCGGTGACCGCGGAGCTCGTGCGGCAGAGCGCCGCGATCCGGCTCGTGGTCCACCCGACCTTCGTCGCGGTGCGCAGCGCACAGACCCACGAGCTCAGTGGGCTCGAGCGCGTGCCCGCGACGGCGGGGGCCTCCAGCGGCGATTCCGAAGCGCGGCCTGATGCTGCAGACCAGGACGGTCAGGGCGGCAGCACCACCCACGTCGAGTCCTGGATCTCCGTGGAAGTTTCCCGCCTGCCCGATGCAGCGGCGAAGGACGAGGCCGAGGCCGGTCTGCATCGTGTCCTCGGGGACGTCCGCGCGGCGGTCGATGACTGGGCGGCGATGCGCGGCAAAGCGGGCTCCATCGCCGCATCCCTGGGCGAGATCACCGGCGCGGAGGACATCCCCGACCTGCACCAGGCGCAGGAACTTCTGACGTGGCTCGAGGACGGGAACTTCACCTTCCTCGGCTACAAGGAGTACGACCTCGTCACCGATGACGCGGGAGCCGATGCCCTGCGGGTCAGGGAGGGCAGCGGGCTGGGACTGCTCCGGCACGGCAGCGGCAGCGGATCGGTGCAGCAGCTCACCGAAGCGGGCCGGGCGAAGGCCCGGGAGCGGCAGGCCCTGGTGATCACGAAGGCGAACTCCCGCTCCACGGTGCATCGGGCGGCGTACCTCGACTACATCGGGGTCAAGAGCTTCGACGCCCAGGGGAACGTCGACGGTGAGCGGCGCTTCATCGGGCTCTTCGCGACGAGTGCATACACGGGTTCCGTCCGCGGCGTGCCGGTGATCCGCGACAAGGTGGCGGAGGTGCTGCGCCGCTGCGGGTTCCCCTCGGACTCCCACTCGGGGAAGGATCTGCTCTCCATCCTCGAGACCTACCCGCGCGACGAGCTCTTCCAGGTCGACGTCTCGGATCTGGTGTCCACCGCCCTGGGGATCCTGCGGCTGCAGGAGCGCCGCCGCACCCGGTTGTTCCTCCGTCCGGATATCTACGGGCGCTTCATGTCCGCCCTCGTGTACCTGCCGCGCGACCGCTACACCACGAATGTCAGACTGCGGATCGAGGACGAGCTGCGCGCGGCCTTCAACGGCGACTCCATCGACTTCGAAGCACGCATGAGCGAGTCGGCCCTCGCCCGCCTGTTCTTCCGTATCCGCCTGCAGCGCGGCTCCGAGATCCCCACCGTCGACGCCGATCAGCTCGAGAAGCGGCTGGTCCACGCGGCCCGCTCCTGGTCCGAGGGCATCGCGGAGGTTGCCCTGCAGCGCTTCGAGCAGGACACCGCCGAGTCCCTCGCCGCGCTCTGGTCCGAGGCCTTCCCTCCCGGTTATCGTGTCGCCTACGAGGTGGAGGACGCCCTCGACGACATCGCCCGCTTCGAGGAGCTCGCCGACTCGGCATCGTCCGCCCCACTGCTTCACGTCTACGTCCCCGAGGGATCGGCGCCGGACGACGTACGGGACGCCCGCGTGTTGCTGTACGTCACCGAGGCCAGGAGTCTCACGCGGATTCTGCCCTACTTCCACAACCTCGGGCTCGAGGTCCTCGACGAGCGGCCCTTCGAGGTCACGAGGTCCGACGATCGCTCGTTCTTCCTCTACGATCTCGGCCTGAAGTACCCCGCCGGTGTCTCACCCCTCGGGACGGCGTCCCTGCTGCAGGAGGCGTTCAGGGCGGCGGCCACCGGAGGGAGTGAGTCCGATCCGCTGGAGCGGCTCGTCCTGAGCGAGGAGCTCGGGTGGCGGCAGGTCCTGATCCTGCGGGCCTACGCCAAGTACATCCGCCAGCTCGGCAACACCAATTCCTACGAGTTCGTCGCCGACACGCTCCTGCAGAACCCGCTGGTGACCCGCGGGCTCATCGCACTGTTCCTTGCGCGCTTCGATCCCGACCTCGAGGGGGACCGGGATGCCGCGAGCGAAGCGGCGCGGGCCGGGGTGGAACAGGCACTCGAGGACGTACCCACCCTCGACGCCGATCGCGTCCTGCGCACCATGGTCGATCTCATCGGGGCGACCCTGCGCACCAATTACTTCCAGGGCAAGGAGCACGTCAGTTTCAAGTTCGCCACGGAGCGCATCGAGGGCGCACCCTTCCCCCGGCCCAGGTTCGAGATCTGGGTCTACTCACCGCAGGTCGAGGGTGTGCACCTGCGGTTCGGGAAGGTGGCCCGTGGAGGGCTGCGCTGGTCGGACCGACGGGAAGATTTCCGCACCGAGGTCCTCGGACTGGTCAAGGCGCAGACCGTCAAGAACGCGGTTATCGTCCCGACCGGCGCCAAGGGCGGTTTCTTCGCCAAGCAGCTCCCCGATCCGGCCGTGGACCGCCAGGCATGGATGGCCGAGGGGCAGTCGAGTTACCGCACCTTCATCCGCGGGCTGCTGGACATCACCGACAACGTCGTCACCAACGGCACCACGGAGTCGATCCTTCCTCCTCCGCGCGTGGTACGGCACGACGACGACGACTCCTACCTGGTCGTGGCCGCCGACAAGGGAACGGCGTCCTTCTCGGACATCGCCAACGAGCTCTCCGCCGAGTACGACTTCTGGCTCGGGGACGCTTTCGCCTCCGGTGGGTCCGTGGGCTACGACCACAAGGCCATGGCCATCACGGCCCGTGGTGCCTGGGAGTCCGTGAAACGTCACTTCAGCGAGTTCGACGTCGACACGCAGACCGAGGACTTCACCGTCGTGGGCGTCGGGGACATGAGCGGGGACGTCTTCGGCAACGGCATGCTCCTTTCGAAGCGCATCCGCCTGCTGGCTGCCTTCGACCACCGCCACATCTTCCTTGACCCCAACCCCGACCCCGCGTCGTCCTACACCGAACGTCGCCGCCTCTTCGAGCTGCCCAGATCGAGCTGGGAGGACTACGACACGGCGCTGATCAGTGAGGGAGGCGGTGTCTATCCCCGTCAGGCCAAGTCCGTCCCGGTCTCCGCCGAGGTACGCGAGGCTCTGGGACTGGAGGCATCCGTCACCAAGCTCAGCCCGCCGGAACTGCTCAAGGCGATCCTCCGGGCGCCCGCCGATCTACTCTATAACGGCGGTATCGGCACCTACGTGAAGTCCGCCGAGGAGACGAACGCCCATGTCGGGGACAGGGCCAACGACGCCATCCGCGTGAACGGCGGTGAACTGCGGGTCCGGGTGGTGGGCGAGGGCGGCAATCTCGGCATGACCCAGCGCGGTCGCATCGAGGCAGCCCTGTCCGGTGTCATCCTCAACACGGACGCCATCGACAACAGTGCCGGCGTCGACTGCTCGGACTACGAGGTCAACATCAAGATCTTCGTCGACCGGATGGTACGTGCCGGCCGGCTGCAGCCCGAGGAACGCGCGGATTTCCTGCACTCGATGACCGACGAGGTCGCGCACCTCGTGCTGCAGGACAACATCGACCAGAACGTCCTGCTGCTCAATGATCGCCGGCAGGTGATCGAGTTCAGCCCCAGTTACGAGCGCATGATCGACTGGCTGGAGGACAAGGTCGACCTGGACCGCACGCTCGAGGCCCTGCCGAGCACGACGGAGCTGCGCAGGCGGGTCGACACCGGGCAGGGGCTCACCTCGCCCGAACTGGCGGTGCTGGCCGCCTACGCGAAGATCGAGCTGAGCCGGGTTCTGTCCGCGTCCGATCTCGCGGACGACCCCTACTTCAAGGGGACTCTGCGGCGCTACTTCCCGCGGCAGCTCGTGGAACGCTTCGACGATCTGCTCGACACGCATCCGCTGCGGCGGGAGATCATCTCGACCGTCGTCGCGAACGACATCATCAATCTCGGCGGGATCACCTTCGCGTTCCGGGTCATGGAGGAGACCTCGGTCCCCGAGTCCGTCGTCGCCCGTGCGTTCGTGGCGCTCCGCGAGATCTACGCGCTCGACGAGACGGTCGAGGCCCTCGACGCCCTGCCCGCTGATTTCCCGACGGACCGGTGGACCCGGGTCCATCTCGATCTGCGCCGCCTGCTCGACCGCGGTGTCCGGTGGTTCGTGAACCATGTTGCCGGAGGAACATCCGTGGACGAGGACATCGCTGCCTTCAAACCGCTGATTGCCCCGCTGCGCTCACATCTGTCGGAGTACCTGCAGGGCGCCGACCACGAGCGCGTGGCCGAGGGTCTTCGGACGGCGGCTAGGTGGGACCTCCCGGACGAGCTCGGCCGAGACTGGGCCGAGCAGTTCGAATCGTTCGCCCTCCTGGATGTTGCCTACAGCACGCGGCGGATCGACGAACCGGTGGAGAACATCGCGAAGGTCTATTACGCGGTGTACGACCGCTTCGAGGTGGACAATCTGCTGCAGCGCATCACGAAGCTGCCGAGGACCGATCGCTGGCAGGCGCTGGCCCGCGCGGCGCTGCGGGACGATCTCTACTCGACCACCGCCGATATCTGCGTCGCCGTGATGCGGGCATCACAGGATCTGCGGGACAGCGAGGCGGGTGAGCGGTTGCGCGTCTGGCAGGCGCAGAACGCGGAGCAGCTCCAGCGGGTGTCGAACATGTTCGCGGAAGTGAATCTGCTCGAGCAGGACGACATCTCCTCGCTCTCGGTAGCGCTGCGTCTGCTGCGCTCCGTTGTCCGGTGACACGTCGTCACCGGACCGCGTGACAGAGGAGTTCGATGGCAATCTTCACGGATCGCATCCGGAAGTACACCGGCTTCGAGCCAGGTGACGCGGAGTGGCTGCATCTGCTCGTGGGGGACTGGCAGTTGGTCGCCGATCTGGCGTTCGCGGATCTGGCACTGTGGTTCCCCGTGGACGGCGGTGGCTATGTGAACCTTGCGCATGCACGCCCGTCGACCACGCACACGGTCTTCCACACGGATTTCGTCGGGGAACGTGTCCGGGCGGATCTCCAGCCCCTCGTCGACGCCGCCTGGTCGTCCCAGCGGATCGAACGCTCGGCCGAGACGAGTTCGAACGCCCCGGCGATGCGGGTCGAGGCCGTTCCGATGGTTCGCAACGGACGCACGCTCGCCGTCGTGACGACGCATCGGGACCTGTCGACGTCGAGAATGCCTTCCCGGCTCGAACTGACGTACCGGCAGTGCGCCGACGATCTGCTGAGGATGGGAACCCTGGGGCTCTGGCCCGATTTCGCCACCCCCACCGGCGGGCGCCGCGGTGCGCCTCGGGTGGGCGACGGGTTGATCAGACTCGACGTCGAGGGCATCGTCCGGTACGCAAGCCCCAACGGGGTGTCGGCGTTCCGCCGCTTGGGCGATGTCGAGACCCTCGAGGGTCGGACGCTGGCCGAGATCACGACGGCGCTGCTCAGGGACCGCAGGGCGGTCGACGAGACGCTCCCGCTCGTGGTGACGGGGCGGATGCCGTGGCGCACCGAGATAGAGTCCCACGGC
>JARIBG010000162.1 GCA_029257465.1 Arthrobacter sp.
GGGGCCTCTCAGCCGATCTGCGCGGGAAGGTGGACGTCGCTGCGGAAGTAGGTGGTGCAGGCCTGGCCCTCGTTGCGTTCCTGGCCGTCGGGCGGGAAGGACTGGAGACAGCGCTCTTCCTGTGGGCCGCCACCGAGGCCGCAGCAGGGACGGGCGGCACCACCGTCGCGCCCCTCGCAAGTGCACTCGTCGGAATTCTGAGCGCAGTGGTGCTGGGGTATGCCTTCCACCGCGGCGTGCTGCGCATCAATCTGTCGACCTTCTTCACGTGGACCGGATCGATCCTGATCGTGGTGGTGGGCGGCGTGCTGGCCTACGGGATCCACGACCTGCAGGAAGCAGCAATCCTTCCCGGTCTCAACAACCTCGCTTTCGACGTCAGTGTCGCCATTCCGCCCTCCTCCTGGTACGGCACCTTGCTCAAGGGCGTGTTCAACTTCTCCCCCGCCACCACCTGGCTCGAGGGCACTGCATGGCTCCTGTACGTCGTGCCCACCCTCACGCTCTTCCTGGTCCATATCCGCCGCCCTGCCGGCGCTGACGCACCGGTACGCCGCGAGCACTCGCCCGCCGCGGCCTGACCATCGCCCCTTTCTCGTCCTCCGAAGGAATCCCATGAAGAAAACAGTTCTACGGCTGGCATGTTTTGCGATCGCTCTCACACTGGGGGGCTGCGGGCTGACCGAGGCGAACACGCCCGGCACGACCGCTGAGGAGGGAACGATCAGCGTCACGTCGACGGCGGAAGACTGCGACGTCTCCGCGGCCGAGGTGGGATCCGGCAACCTGGCGTTCCGGGTCAGCAACGAGGGCGACGAGGTGACCGAGTTCTACCTCTACGCCTCGGACGGACTGCGTATTGTCGGGGAGATCGAGAACATCGGGCCAGGACTCACGCGTGACCTTGTGGTTCGGACTCCTGCCGGCGAGTACATCACGGCGTGCAAGCCGGGAATGCAGGGCGAAGGAATCCGCAGTGCCTTCACGGTCACCGAGTCCGGCGAGGACCTGTCGGTGCAGGGCGTCGACGACGCGGACATCGCGGCCGCTGAAAGTCAGTACGCCGCCTATGTCCGCGACCAGGGACAGGAGCTCGTGGACGCCACCGAAACGTTCCTCGCAGCCTACAGAGCGGGCGACGACGACCAGGCACGCAGTCTCTACCCCACCGCCCGCCAGCACTGGGAACGGATCGAAACGGTGGCCGAGTCCTTCGGCGATCTCGATCCGAAGATGGATCTGCGCGAAGCCGATCTGGAGCCCGGGCAGGAGTGGACCGGCTGGCACCGCATCGAGAAGGATCTGTGGCCGCCCGCGTCGGGCTACGAACCGCTGGACGCTCAGGAACGGGAGCCCATCGCCGACGATCTGATGGCCAACACGGAGCTCCTCAACGACAGGCTGCAGGATCAGGTCTTCACTGTCACCGACATCGGGAACGGTGCGAAAGGGTTGCTCGACGAGGTCGCGGCAGGCAAGATCACCGGCGAGGAGGACATCTGGTCCCATACCGATCTCTACGACTTCCAGGCCAATGTCGATGGCGCGCGGGTAGCGTACGAGGGTGTCAAACCGCTCCTCGACGCGAAGGACGAAGCCCTCTCGGAGGAGATCGCGAGTCGTTTCGGCGCGCTGCAGGACCTCCTGGACCAGTACCGCACCGACGACGGAGGGTTCGTCTTCTACGACACTGTCGGTGAGCCCGAACGGAAGGCGCTGTCCGACGCCGTGAACGCGCTCGGCGAACCGCTGTCGAAGATGACGGGAGCCATCATCCTGTGATGCCGAAACGCGAGAACGACTCACGGCCACGCACGAGCGGTGTCACCCGTAGGGGGCTCTTCGGCGCCGCAGGCGTGACCGCCCTCGCAGGGGCATCGAGTGTTGCGGGCTGGGGTGTCGCCCATGCCCAGGAGGACAGCCCTTCCGCGACGGCCTTGAAGTATCCCTTCCACGGTGAGCATCAGGCCGGGATCATCACCCCTGCACAGGATCGCCTGCATTTCGCTGCCTTCGACGTCACGACCGACTCCCGCGACGCACTCGTCGAATTGCTGCGCGCCTGGACGGACGCGGCCGCCGCCATGACGGCAGGCCAACTCGTCGGTGGCGGGTCACCCTCGCCCTACGACGCGCCGCCCGATGACACGGGTGAGACTCAGGATCTCGACATGGCAGGGCTGACCATCACGTTCGGGTTCGGCCCCACCCTGTTCGAGAAGCACGGCGTCGACCGGTTCGGTCTCAAGCACCGGCAGCCGGAAGAATTGCGCCGACTCCCCCATTTCCCCGCGGACAATCTCGACGAAGCTCGCAGCGACGGCGATCTCTGCATCCAGGCGTGTGCCAACGATCCCCAGGTGGCGGTGCACGCCATCCGGAATCTCGCCCGTATCGGTTTCGGCACGGTCGCCATGCGCTGGGCCCAGCTGGGATTCGGCCGGACGTCGTCCACCAGCACGACCCAGGCCACGCCGCGCAATCTGTTCGGTTTCAAGGACGGTACCTCCAATGTGAAGGCCGAGGAACCCGAGGACCTCTCGGACTTCGTCTGGGTGCAGGAGGCCGACGACCCCGCCTCGGACTGGCTGGCCGGGGGCTCCTACCTCGTGGCCCGTCGCATCAGCATGCGCATCGAGACGTGGGACCGGACCAGCCTGCGGGAGCAGGAGACCCTCATCGGACGCGACCGGGTCGAGGGTGCTCCCCTGTCCGGCGGGACCGAGTTCACCGCACCCGATTTCGCCCTCGAGGGCCGGGACGGACCCATCATCCCGGTGGACTCCCACGTCCGCTTGGCGCACCCCGCCCACAACAACGGCACCAAGATGCTGCGGCGCGGCTACAACTTCACCGACGGCGCCGACGCCCTGGGCCGACTCGATGCCGGCCTGTTCTTCATCGCCTTCGTCCGTGAACCGCAGCGCCGTTATGTTCCGCTGCAGAACACCCTCTCTCGGGACGATGCCCTCATGGAGTATCTCGAGCACACCGGTTCCGGCCTCTGGGCAGTCCCTCCCGGCATCCGGCCCGGAACCTACATCGGACAGGGTCTTTTCGCCTGAGGCGAAGCGCACGATAGTGCGTGCCTATGGTGCAGACAAGTGCGCTACCAGCGAAGGATTTGGGTAGGGGGCTGACGGAGCGGTGAGCTCTGTGTATTCGCTGTCGGGCAGTGCAGGTTTTCTCCAATACTGTGCTGTGGGGCTATGGCCCGACAGCACGACAGGTACCGCTCACAAGGTGGTGTGCGACGCACCGTTCTGCTGTGACTGTCCCGCTGGGTGCTGATCGTACGTGTGCCCCTGTGGTGCAGGGCGCTGCGCCGAACCCTGATGATTCGTCGCGTAGCTCTGCTGCGGGGTGGTGGGGCCTCCGTCGTAGGAATCGGTCTCCGCTGTGGGGTTCTCGTCCTTCAGCTGCTTGATCTCGGACTTGAAGATCCGTAGCGATTGCCCCACGCTCCTGGCGAGCCCAGGGAGTTTCGGAGCTCCGAAGAGAACGATGGCGAGAACGATGATGATGACGATGTGCCAGCCTTCGAGCCTCATGTGTGTGATCCTTTCGTGGGGTTCTGCAGTGTGGGTGTGGTGAGTGGGTGTGGTGGGTTCGGGTCGATCCGGATCACGGTGCCAGCGCCGCAGCGAACCAGCTCGTGATGGACGCCGGATGAGTGATCGCCGTACCGACGACGACGGCGAAGGCCCCGGCCTCGTGCGCCTGCCGTGCCTGGCCGGGAGTGTGGATGCGTCCTTCGGCGACGACGGGGACGCCGAGACCGGATGCCGTGAGCTCGCGCAGGAGATCGAGATCCGGCCCCGACGTCTTCACCCGCTCGTCGGTGTAGCCAGCCAGGGTCGTTCCGATGAGGTCCGCTCCTGCTCGTGCTGCGGCAACGGCGTCGTCGACGGATCCGCAGTCGGCCATGACGAGCGCGTTCGAGTGGTCGTGGACCCTGGTAATGGTCTCGTGCAGGGACAGTCCGTCAGGACGCGGTCTCCGAGTGCCGTCGAGCGCGACGATGTGCGCTCCCGCATGGGCACAGGCCAGTGCGTGATGCGCGGTCGGCGTGATGAATACACCGTCCTGACCGTCCTTCCACAACCCGATGACGGGAACCTCGACGGCTGATCGGGCGGCCTGGATGTCGGCGATCCCCTGGACCCGCACCGCTGCCGCTCCCCCGATCACGGCGGACTGTGCGACCTGCGCCATGGTGCGCGGATCCCGCATCGGCTCGCCCGGGTAGGCCTGGCACGACACGATCAGCGAGGAACGGAGGTCATCGAGTTGCAGCATGGTGCCCTTCAAGGGTCGGGATGAGCGCGAGGGCTCTGCGAGCGGCTCCCCGGATGGCAGCCGTGGCGCCGAGGGCGGCTGGAACGATGTCCAGACCGACCAGCGGGAGCAGGATCTCAGCGCGTGCAGCCTGCTCCATCGCATCCCACCAGAGCGGTCCGGCCGAGGCGAGGCCTCCCCCGACGACCACCCGGTGGGGGTCGAAGACGTTGGCGAGACCTCCGATCATCTGACCGGCCGCCGCTGCTCCGCGCTCGACGGCGGCCCGGGCATGCGGGTCGCCCGAGACGGCGAGTCCGTAGACGGCGCGCATGTCATCGGCGGGGGTTCGGCTCTTCCGCCGGAAGAGGGCGTGGATGGACGGCCCGGAGGCGATGGCCTCGACATGACCGGCTCCCCCGCAGCTGCACGGCAGGGGGATGCCGTCGTCGTAGGCGAGGGGGGAAGCGATATGGCCCACATGACCTGCGGTGTGCGTCGCCCCTTCCAGGCTTTCTCCGCGCACCACGAACCCGCCGCCGACGCCGGTTCCCATGCCGATGAACAGGATGCTCTCCGCGTCCGCTCCGGCGCCGAGCCAGCTCTCCCCCAGCGCATGTGCGTGCACATCGTTCATCGCCGTGGTCGGCAGGGTCGTGCGCTCGGTGAGTTCTTCCGTGAGTCGCGTCCCTGCCCACGCCCTGATGGCGTCGGTGGCGGAGATGACGACGCCGCTGCCGGCGTCGATCACGCCCGCGGAACCGACGCCGAGCCCCTCGACGAGGATCCCCTCCGCTCGGGCTTCACGGACGAGAGTCTCGACCAGGGAGGCAGCAGCCTCGAGGACGGCCTCGGCGCCCTCCTGTGCGGGTGTGGGAACCTCGCGATGGACCGTGAGGTGCCCTGCGGCATCGATGACCCCGCCCGCTATCTTGGTGCCTCCCAGGTCGAGGCCGACGACGTGTGGCATCGGGATCA
Source organism: Arthrobacter sp. (assembly GCA_029257465.1). Lineage (GTDB taxonomy): Bacteria > Actinomycetota > Actinomycetes > Actinomycetales > Micrococcaceae > Arthrobacter_D. The sequence continues at coordinate 5,257 of JARIBG010000162.1, forward strand.
GAGCAGACCGGTGTTTTCGAGAACTGTCCGGATGAGGGCCGTCTCGTCCTCGTCGAGGCGGACCATGGGCTCGGACATCACATTCGTGTCGATGACACCCAGGAGCATGAGGGCCGTCTTGAAGGCGCCCAGACCCGCGGCCCCCGGTGAGACGCGACCCGGTGTAGGCACATAGACGATGTCGAAGACACCAGCCAGTCGGTCCTGCTCGCGCGCTGCGGCAGCGTGGTCGCCTCGGCGGCTGGCGTCGTAAAGCGCCGCGTAGCCCGCCGGATCCACGTTGCCGAGCCCCGGTACGACGCCGTGGGCGCCGCCGAGGAGGGCTCCGTCGACCACGACCTCGTGCCCGGTCAGGACGGCGAAGTCCTCGATGCCCTTCGTGGCGAGGAGGAGCTGACGGAAGGAGACGTCGTCGCCGGAGGAATCCTTCACACCTGCCAGGACGCCGTCCTTCGCCAGGGTGACCAAGAGGGGCAGTGGGAGCTTGAAGTGTGTCCTGACGGGGACGTCGTAGGCGAGCAGCGGGACATCGAAGGCTGCATGGAGTGCCCGGAAGTGGACCTCGGTTTCTTTCACGTCCGAGATCGCATAGAACTGGGACGTCGCGACGATGGCGTCGGCGCCGTGGGCGATCAGGCGTCGGCCCTCGTCGATGACGCGCGCCGTCGTCTGCTCGTTCGCCCCCACCACCACGGGGACCTGACCCGCATTCACGCCGGCGATGGTCCTGACGACGAGATCCCTCTCCTCGTTCGTCAGGTACGAGACCTCGGCCGAGGACCCCAGGACGAAGAGGCCACTGACCCCTCCCTCGAGCAGATGCTTGGTCAGGCTCTCCAGGGACCCGGTGTCGACGGCGCCGTCACTCGTGCGAGGGGTGACAACGGGCGGGATGACGCCGTGGAAACGGGATGTAGCTGCGGTGGTCAAAATATCTCCAGTGTTCGAATTAGATGTGCAGAAGACTCGGAGCGGCTCTGAGAAGGCTCTTCGTGTAGTTGTTGGTCGGGTTCTCGAAGACCTCGCGGGCGGAGCCCTGTTCGACGATCTTGCCCAGATAGATGACACAGATGCGGTCCGAGACGTACCGCACCGTCTGGATGTCATGGGAGATGAACACCATGCCCAGATCGAGCTCTTTCTTCAGATCCGAGAGCAGGTTCAGCACCTGGGCGCGCACGGATACGTCGAGGGCCGAGGTCGGCTCGTCGGCGACGATGATCGAGGGGTCCAGGCTGAGTGCTCGAGCGATGGCAACCCTCTGACGCTGTCCGCCCGAGACCTGGTTGGGTGTGACCTCCGCGGCTGACTGCGGCAGTCCGACGAGCTGCAGCAGGTCCTTGACCTTCGCGTCGCGGCTGCTCTGGTTGCCGATACCGTGGACCTGCAGCGGATCCGTGAGGATGTCGTGGATGGTCATCCGGGGATTCAGGGCCGTGGAGGGGTCCTGGAAGATCACGCCCACATCGCGTCCGAACAGCTTCTTCGACGAGGAGGCGCGGGTGTTGACGGGTTCGCCCCTGAAACGCACCTCGCCCGCGGTGGGCTCCTGCAGTCCCACCAGGACCGTGGCAAGAGTGGACTTGCCGGAGCCCGACTCCCCCACCACACCGACCGTCTCACCGCGACTGATCGTGAAGTCCACGCCGTCGATGGCCTTGACGATGTTCGGGCGGAACAGGGATCCGGAGCGCGCCCGATGGTAGACCTTGATGTCCTTCAGTTCGAGGACGGGAGTGGTATCGGTCATCGTTGTTGCCTCACTGTCCTGCTGTCGTCGACGAGGACGGAGGAGCCGTGGCCTCGCCTCTCATGGCTGGCCCAGTAGTGGTCCACGTCGCCGACCTGCACGAAGTCGAGGACCTGCTCGGGATCGGCGTCCGGGCGCAGGGAGCGCTCGGCGAACCGGTCGCCGGGGGCGAAATCGTTGGGCGACGGAACCGTGCCCTGGATCTGATGGAGGCGCTCGGCACCGGCCTCGATGGACAGGACTGCCCCGAGCAGACCCTTGGTGTATTCGTGTCGAGGATTGGACAGCAGTTCCGGCACGTCCGCCGATTCCACGACCTGGCCGGCGTACATCACGGTGACGCGGTGCGCGAGGGATGCGACGAGCGCGAGATCGTGACTGACGAAGACCATGGCGAAGCCGAGCTGCTCACGCAGTTCGTTGAGCAGATCCACGACCTGCTTCTGGACGGTGACGTCGAGCGCCGTGGTCGGTTCGTCCGCGACGACGATCTTCGGCGAACGGGACAGAGCCATGGCGATGAGGACGCGTTGACGCTGCCCGCCGGAGAGCTCGTGCGGATAGCTCTTCAGCGTGCGGTCCGGATCGAGCTGGACGAGTTCGAGGAGCTCTCGCGGGCTCTTGCGGCCATTGCGCTGGGTGAGCTGGCGCATCTGGTCCTTGACGAGCATCGACGGGTTGAGCGAGCTCAGTGCGTCCTGGTACACCATCGCGATCTGCTCCCCCCGCAGACCCCTGTACAGGCGGTCCCGTTCCCGGGGACTGTTCGTCAGCAGTTCCTTGCCGTTGAACGTGATGGACCCCGACAGCTGAGCCGTGGGCGGGAGCAGACCCATGATCGCCAGGGAGGTGATCGACTTCCCCGATCCGGATTCTCCGACGAGGCCCATGGTCTCGCCCTCCCGGACGGTGAAGCTCATCCTGTCCACGATGGCGGTGTCTCCGTAGCGCTCCGGAAAGCGGATGGAGAGGTCCTTGACCTCCAGGATCACAGGGGCATCGTCCGCCACGGCCGGCAGACGATCGGTCCGTCTCGCTTCGACTGAGGCCAGCATGTTCAGCTCCGTGGCAAGGGCTTCGAGCGAGCCCGGCGCATCGAGCTTCGAGCTGCGGGCAGTCGGAGCCACCGTCTCGTCGCCCTCGAGAACCGGCTCGCCGTCCTTCTGTGTCATCGAGGTACCCTCGGCGTCGAGCGTGGAAGGCTGGGCCGCCGTCGCCACGGCCACGGGGGCGACCGGAGCCTTGTCCTGCTTCCGGCGACGCTTCGAGGCGCCCGGATTGACCATTGCATCCGTGAGCCCCTCGGCCAGGATGTTCAGCGCCAGGACGGTGAGCAGGATCGTGATACCGCCGAACGTCGTGGGCCACCAGGCCCCGCTGAAGACGACGTTCCGTCCATCGGCCATGACGTTGCCCCAGGAAGCGGCGGGCTGTTGAACGCCTGCGCCGAGGAAGGACAGCGACGCCTCCAGAATGATCGCATCGGCCACCATGACGGTCGCGAAGACGAGGATCGGTGCTGCACAGTTCCGTGCGATGTGCTTGACCAGGATGTAGGTGCGACCCGCCCCGATGACGCGCTCGGCGCGGACGTAGTCCTCGCCGTACTGCGACAGGACGTTGGCCCGCACCACGCGGGCGAGCTGGGGCGTGTAGACGATGGCGATCGCGATGATCAGGACAGGGACGGTGGAACCGAACAGATCCAGGGAGTACTGCCTCAACGCGAAGAGCAGTGCCGCGGCGAGTGCGATCCCGGGGAACGCCATCACGACGTCCAGGATCCGCATGACGGTCTCGCTCAGGTACTTACCGGAGGTCGCGGCGATGGCGCCCAGGATCGATCCGAGGATCAGCGCCACGGCCACCGCGCCGAGTCCGATCGAGATGGACACCCGCGCGCCGTACAGCAGGCGTGAGAGGACGTCGTAGCTGAGCCCATCGGTGCCGAAAGGATAGTCGCCGTTCGGGGGTACGACGGGAGCCGTCGACTCGTTCTCGCCATAGGGCGCCAGGTAGGGCCCAATGATCGCGATCAGGACGATGAAGACGAGGAAACCGAGTGCCAGTTTGGAGCTGAGGGTCAGGGCGGTGAAGCGGGCACCGGTGGAGCTGAGTCGATCGGCTAGTCCGTTGCGCATGCTTACACCGTCCGGATTCTGGGGTTGATGAGGAGGTAGAGAAGATCCACGACGATATTCACGAGCACGAAGGCGACCGCGATGGTCAGGACCGCGCCCTGGACGAGATTCGTGTCGGACGTCGTCAGCCCGACGACGATCAGATCACCCATGCCGTTGAGGCTGAAGATCTTTTCGATGACCACGGCCCCTCCGAGAAGGTATCCGATCCGGAGTCCGAGCACGGTGACAGGCGTGACCAGTGCGTTGCGGAGGACGTTGCGGGCGACCACCGTGCGGTAAGGGACGCCGTTGCCGATGGCGGTGCGCACGTAGTCGCGATCGAGTTCCTCGACCATCGACGTACGGACAACCCTGATCAGCGACGCCGAGACAGGGATCCCCAGGGCCAGAGCGGGCAGGGCCATGGAGTACAGCCAGCCGACGAAGCCGAACTCATCCGCCCAGCCGAGCCCGCCTGTCGGGAAGATCGAGCCGGCGGGCAGGGCGAACCACTGGATCAGGAGGATGGCCAGCCAGAACGACGGCGTCGCGATGGCCGCGATGGAGAAGATCCGGATGACCTGGTCAGGCCAGCGATCCCGGTAGAGGGCGCCGGCGATACCGAGAGTCAGGGACAGGACGACGGCGAGCAGGACGCCGAGGAACGTCAGCTGGAGCGTGATGGGGAAGGCGGCGGCGATCTTGGTGGCGACCGACTCCTCCGGCGGGTTGGTCACACCGAAGTCGAGACGGATCACTCCGCCGAGGTATCGGAAGAACTGGACGAACAGCGAGTCGTTCAGCCCCCGCTCCTCGCGCCAGGAGTCTTTCGCTGCCTCGCTCGCGTTCTCGCCGAGCACCGCCGTCGCCCGATCGGCGGGAATGACGGAGAGGACGATGAAGACCATGATGGTGACGCCGAGCAGCATGATCGGCAGCACCGCCAGTCGACGGGCGAGCAGGCGGATGAACATGACCATTCAGGGAACTCCGATCCGGGGGATGTTCGTGGGGCGCCGAGCAGGGCGCCCCACGAACCGTGGTCGTGCTAGTTGCGCCCTACACCGATGAACGACAGACCCGTGGTCGGCAGCGGCTGGAAGCCGTCGAGGGCGTCGCCGTCCCACGCCGTGGGGAGCTGGCGGTGGAGCAGGGGGTACAGCGGGACTTCCTCGGAGACGATATCGACGACCTCGGCGTGGACTGCCTTGGCCTCCTCGGTATCGAGCTGAGCCGCCTCGTCCAGCTTGTTCTGGACATCGGTGTACTCGGGTGTGGTGTTCCACCCTGCCCGGTCTTCCATCCAGGTGGGACCGCGGTAGAACCAGCTGAGCAGGATATCGCCGTCGTTGCCGAAGACGGAGGGGTCGCCCGGCGCGCAGAGGATGTCGTAGTTCTTGCCCCCGACCTTCTCCGGTGCGTAGACGGCTGCGGACTGGAGGATCTCCAGGGTCGTGGTGACACCGATGGCGTCCCAGTATTCCTTGATGAGGGGGACGATACGTGCCACCCAGCCCGTGTCGGTCGACGTCAGGGTCACACTCATGTCCGCCATGCCGGCTTCCTCGAGCAGCGACTTGGCCTTCTCGGCGTCGTACCCGTACCCCCTGGACGCGTCGCTGTACGAGGGGTGGCCCTCCTGGAAGTAGGAGGTCGCTGCTGCGGCATTGCCGAGCAGCGCCTTCTCGATAGCTGCTTCGGTGTCGATCGCGTAATGCAGTGCCTGCCGTACGCGCTTGTCCGAGAACTTGTCCGATTCGCAGTTGAACATGAGGAACAGCAGACCGAAGGACTGCACGGACTCGACGTCGACCTTGCTCGCGAGCTGATCCACGTCGAGATAGGGGACATCCTCGATGGCCTGTGTGCGCGAGGGCACGGAGGCCACGCGGGCTGCGGGGTCGGACAGGAGCAGCCAGGTCATGTCCTGCACGCGGGCAGGGTACTCGCCGTTGTACGCATCGAACTTCTCGAAGACGATCCTGTCTTCCTTCACCGCGGACAGCAGGCGGAAGGGACCGGAACCGATCGGGGCGAGGTCGAATGCCTCGGGATCAGCGGAGACTGCCGCTTCCGGCACGATCTTGATGACCGAGATGCGTTCCTTGAATGCTGGGAAGGGGTACTTCAGGGAGAACGTGACGGTCGAATCGTCCGTCGCGGTGACAGTGTCGATGAACGGGATGAAGCCGGCGAACAGCGACTCGTTGGCGGGATCGAGCACCCGCTCGAAGGAGAAGACGACGTCGGACGCCGTGACGGGCTCGTCGTTGTGGAACGTGGCGCCGTCGCGGAGCTGCACCTCGTAGGTGGTGTCGTCGACCATGGTGGGGTCCTCCGCCGCCAGCGCGAGGTACGGCTCTCGCGTTGCAGGGTGGAGATCCACGAGGGCCTCGAACACGTGCAGGTTCGCAGCAAGCGGCGTGGCGCCGGTAGCGAGCATGGGATCGAATCCGGTGGAGAGCTGGTACGAGATGCCTGCCTCCATCGATCCCGTGCCCTCCTCGGACGCACCATCGTCCGAGGAGGGGCTACCTCCGGGGCTACAGGCGGAGATAGACCCGGCGAAGGCGGTGGCGGCTCCCATGACACCCGCCAGCTTCAGGAAGTTCCGACGGCTGGAGTCCTTCACCAGTCCGCTTCTTTCGAAAGTGTTGCTCATTAACGCGCCTCATCCCTCTGTTACTTATCGGACGTAGGATGTCCAATGACTAGCAGAACTGTAAGGCGCGTCACAGAGCGCCGTCAAAAGCGTGGCAGCTGATGTGACAGTTGCTCCGGCGAAGCTGTCCAAGACGTGGGACGTCCGATAACGTTCAGTCATGGCAGCTTCGTGACAGCTCCGTGACTGTGATTCTCCTATTTCCTCGCCAACCCGGAAGCACTCGCATGATCTCGCCCGTTGTTCCTGCTCCGCCGGCACGCTTCAGTGCCCAGAATCGTTCCCGCGCTCTCCAGGCCGACATCATCGAATTGATACTCGATCGTGATCTCCGAGCGGGTGATCCGCTACCCACGGAGAATGAGTTGGCCCAGGCCCTCGGGATCGGCCGGAACACCCTGCGCGAGGCGCTCAAGGTGCTTCAGGCCCTCGGGGTGGTGGAGATCCGTCACGGCTTCGGAATGTTCGTCGCTCCGAGGAACTTCGAAGCTCTGACGGAGGGATTGACCTTCCGCGGTCGGCTGTCACTGCGCCACGAGGGCCAGGAAGCGACCCAGCTGGTCGACGTCCGACAGGCACTGGAGGCAGGCCTCATCGGGGAAGCAATGGACCTCATGACCGGCGAGCACCTCGTCGAGATCGAGACGACGGTGCGCCGGATGGAGTCGGCAGCTCAGCGGGGCGCGATCTTCACGGCTCTCGATGAACAGTTCCACCATCAGCTCTTCGAGCCGCTCGACAACGAGCTCCTGTCGAATCTGATGTCGGTGTTCTGGAAGGTCTACCGCAAGATCCACTCGGAACTCGTGGAGGACCCCGTCCTGGACCTGGCCGAGACGGCTGCACTGCACCGCCGGATCTTCGAGGCGGTCAGGGCCGGGGACAAGACACTGGCCGCTGCTCGGCTGCGATGCCACTTCGACGGGATCCGGGCCGAACTCAAGAAGCTGCGTGATCCGGCATGACCGACGGCGCCCTGCCCCCGAGCCCGGTTGTTCGTCGCCTGAACAGTGCGACCATCGGTCGAGCCGCGGCCGATCTCGTGATGGAGACCGTGAGATCCTCCGACGCACCGGTGATCGGCGTCGCGACCGGCTCCTCCCCGTCGCCGCTCTATGCCGCTCTGACGGTCGAGAAGGGACACTTCGGCGGGACCCGGTGGTTCGCACTCGACGAGTATGTCGGGCTCCCGCGCAACCATCCGCAGAGCTACGCCGAGGTCCTGCGGAACGAGATCGTCGAGCCCCTCGGACTCGATCCCTCGACGGTCCACGTACCCGATCCGCACAGGACGGATCTGGACGAATCCGCGGCTGCGTACGAGGCGCTGATGGCCTCCGCCGGAGGCATCGACCTGCAGATCCTCGGGATCGGACGGAACGGTCACCTCGCCTTCAACGAGCCCGGCGCGCCCCTGGACTCGCGCACCAGGGTGGAGCGTCTCTCCGAGGACACCCGCCGGGCCAACGAGCGCTTCTTCGACTCCCTGGCCGATGTGCCCACGCACTGCCTCACGCAGGGCCTCGGCACCATCGGCGAGGCACGCCGGCTGCTGCTGATAGCGCAGGGCAGTGCCAAGGCACAGGCCCTCCACGACGCGTTGCGTGGACCGATCACGCCTCGCTGTCCTGCCTCGATCCTGCAGCTCCATGGGCAGGTCACGGTCCTCGTCGACGACCAGGCAGGAGCTCTGCTCGGCCGGTAGGAGTCCGTCGCTGCACGATGCCGGGCCGTATGTCCAGGTTCTGCTCCGCGGCCCACTGCCGAGGGATCGACGACGTGGCGGCACAACCGCCCCGGCGTACAGGCTAGCGTTGGTGTGATGGAACACGAGTACCGCTACGACGTCCGGATCCTGCACCTCCTGGTCTCGGCTGAGCACGCGTACTTCGGTCGCGCCCGGGACGGGGCTGCCGACGTCGCCACCTCCGACGCCGACAGCGTACAGGTGGTCGACGGCAAAGGCATCGTCGGCGACCGGTTCTTCGGCAAGGCAGCGCACATGGACGCCGCAGTGACCCTCTTCGCGGTCGAAGCGCTCGAGGACATAGCACGTCAGCTCGGCGCCGAGCCCTTCGATCCCCTGCTGCCTCGTCGCAATATCGTGGTGCGCGGTGCTGAACTCGCTCCGCTCGTCGGTGAGGACTTCATCCTCGAGTCCTCGGGCGGGAGCGTCTCGTTCCACGCCGGCCGGCCGGCGCACCCCTGCGTCTGGATGGACAGGGTCCTCGTACCCGGAGCGCACAGTGCGATGCGCGGTAGGGGCGGCATCCGGTGTCGGCCGCTGACCAGCGGGAGTATCCACCGCGGACCTGCGGTGCTCGTCAGCCCTGTCCCGCTCGACCCGGACAGGGCACACCTGTCCTCGGCCCGGCCGGCCGGCCGCCTCCCCTGATCCTCCTGGAGGTCCCGGCTGCCGCAGCACCACGCGACGAGCTCCGGCGCAGAGATGACCTCTACTCTTGGACCATGTCCCGGCGCGCCTCCTCCCCTCCCGCTGCACGGTCCATCGAGTCCCGGAGGCCGGGCGGCGCCGCCCTCTGGACCGCGGCCGACGGCGTCCTAATTCTCCTCTTCGCCGCCTCAGGACGGCGCACGCACGAGCACGGTCTCACCCCGGCGGGCATCCTGGAAACGGCCTGGCCCTTCCTGCTCGCCTACCTCGCCACCGCCCTGATCAGCCGAGTCCGGAAAGCCGTACCTGGAAAGCCATGGCCCACCGGGATCGTCCTGTGGATCGGGACGGTTGCCGGTGGCCTCCTGCTCCGGGCGCTCTCGGGTACGTCGGTGGCAGCGAGTTTCCAGGTGGTCACCCTGCTCGTGCTCGGCACCTTCCTGCTGCTCCCCCGACTCCTCGGTCTTGTCCTCACGCGCGGCAGGACACAGAACCGATAGCGTAGGACCACGACTCCCCCGGTTCCGCGAAAGGCCCGTCATGATCACCGCGTTCGTCCTCATCCAGACCGATGCCTCGCGCATCCCTGAGAGTGCCCAATCCATCTCGGAGATCGAGGGCATCAGCGAGGTGTACTCCGTGACGGGCGAGTGGGACCTGATCGCGATCGCCCGGGTCAGCCGCCACGAGGACCTCGCCGATGTCATCGCCGACCGCCTGTCGAAGATCGAGGGTGTCCGCTCGACGACGACGCAGATCGCCTTCCGCTCCTACTCCCAGCACGATCTCGACGCCGCGTTCTCGCTGGGCTTCGACAGCTGAGGCAGTACACGCCGACACCACCAGGGGCGTCGGTGTGGCTGCCGGGCGTTTGTGTGGCTGCCGGGCGCCTGGCCAGCATGCCCGGCTCAGGTCGAGTAGGACCGGCTGACCTCGACCCACCGCTCGAGCACGCGGCCGGCCGCACCCGAGTCGATGGCTGTTCGTGCGAGCTCCATGGCCCCCACGATCCTGTCCACGAGGGCCTCGTCCGCCCGCTCATCGAGCGCCACGAGCCCGGCCGCGGCATTGAGCACGACGGCGTCCCGTACCGGTCCGCCCTCGCCGTCCAGGACGGCGCGCACCACGGCGGCGTTACCCGAGGCATCGGTGCCGCGCAGTGCGTCCACGGGCACGACGTCGAGCCCGAAATCGCCCGGGTGCACGCTGTGCGCCAGCACGCCCCCGTCCCGGACCTCCCAGATGGTCGAGGTACCGCTCGTCGTCAACTTGTCCCTGCCGTCGTCGCCCCGGAACACGAGGGCTCGAATACCCCTGGCCGCGAGGACACCTGCCATCAGGGGCGCCATGCGGGCGTCGGCGCAGCCGAGGGCCTGGGCGCTCACCCCGGCCGGGTTGCTCAGGGGCCCGAGGAAATTGAACGCCGTCGGGACTCCGAGCTCACGCCGCGGGACGGCCACGTGCTTCATCGAGGGGTGGAAGACCTGTGCGAAACAGAACGTGATGCCGGCCTGCTCGGCGGTCCGCGCCACATCGGCCGGGACGAGATCCAGGCGGACGCCGAGTTCCTCAATCACGTCTGCCGCACCGGAAGCCGACGACGCTCCCCTGTTACCGTGCTTGACGATCTTCGCCCCGGCGCCGACCGCCACGAGTGAACTCATCGTCGAGATGTTCAGCGTATCGAGGCCGTCGCCGCCCGTGCCGACGATGTCCAGGGTGGGCCCGGGGACGTGGATACGATGTGCCCGATCCAGCATCGCCTCCACCAGTCCGGTGAGTTCGTCGACCGAGTCCCCCTTGGCGCGCAGCGCGATGAGAAACCCCGCGATCTGTGCGTGGCTGGCCTCGCCCGCCATGATCGAGTGCATCGCCCAGCGGCTCTGCCCGGTGCTCAGATCCTTTCCCGCCACCAGGGACGAGAAGATGGACGGCCACGCGGACGACGTCGGGGCGGGGCTTGGTGGCAGGCTCACCGTCCAAGATTATCTACGAAACGTAGAAAGTCATGCCGGCCAACTTCCGCGAGAATCCGGGCGCCGTCGAAGGATACCGGTCATCCGAGGCCGAGCCGACCCGTTTCGCGTTGGTGATCGCGCTGTTCTTGGGGACATAATGAACTCGTGACCTCCGTGACCCAAGCCCCAAGCGCCGCCCCGCATCCCGCGCTGAACCGCCCCAACATGGTCTCCGTCGGGACCGTGGTGTGGCTCTCCAGCGAGCTGATGTTCTTCGCCGGCCTCTTCGCCATGTACTTCACCCTCCGCTCCACCTCCGGTGAGCTCTGGGCCATGGAGACCGAGAAGCTGAACGTGCCGTTCGCGCTCGTGAACACCGTGATCCTGATCTCGAGCTCCTTCACGTGCCAGTTCGGGGTGTTCGCGGCAGAGCGCCTCCAGCCGCGCCGCACGGGCGGACCCTTCGCCATCTCGCGCTGGGGCATGGTCGAGTGGTTCCTCCTCACGTTCCTGATGGGTGCCATCTTCGTCTCGGTGCAGGCGTACGAGTACGCGCAGCTCGTCTCCGAGGGTGTCTCGCTGTCCTCGAACCCGTTCGGGTCGGCGTTCTACATCACGACCGGCTTCCACGGCATCCACGTGGTCGGCGGACTCGTCGCCTTCCTGCTCATCATCGGACGAGCCTTCCTCGCACGGCAGTTCGGTCATTTCGAAGCGACCTCGGCCATCGTCACCTCGTACTACTGGCACTTCGTGGACGTCGTGTGGATCGGCCTGTTCATCATCATCTACTTCCTCCAATAATTCGCCCCCGTAAGCTCTTCTACTAGAGGTAGAATTCAATGAAGAAGTCCAGCAGCCCTGGTACCACCGAAGGCAGGAAGCAACACGTGAAGGCATTCTCGCAGAGGCGGCGTCACCCCATGGCGGCGCTCGTCCTGCTTCTGATGGCACTCCTGGCCACCGGCGGGATCTACGCCGCGGCAAGCACGGCCAATGAAGCACAGGCACAGACCAGTTCGTTCACCGCGAACGACGTGGAGGAGGGAAGCAAGCTCTTCGTGGCGAACTGCGCCTCCTGCCACGGTGTGGGAGCAACCGGGTCCGATGCCGCTCCCTCCCTCGTCGGCGTCGGCGCGGCATCCGTCGACTTCCAGGTCGGCACGGGCCGTATGCCCATGCAGATGGACGGCCCGCAGGCGCCGGTGAAGCCCGTCCAGTTCACCGAGGAGCAGATCAGCCAGCTCGCGGCCTATGTGGCCTCCCTCGGTGCCGGTCCCGCGATCCCGTCGGAGGAACTGGTCGATGCCTCGGACGGCGACACCTCGGCCGGAGGAGAACTCTTCCGGGTCAACTGCGCCATGTGCCACAACGCAGCAGCGGCAGGCGGCGCTCTGACGCGGGGCAAGTGGGCGCCTGCGATCGAGGGAACGAGTGGCAAGCACATCTACGAGGCCATGGTCACCGGCCCCCAGAACATGCCGGTCTTCAACGACGCGAACATCACGCCCGAGGACAAGCAGGACATCATCGCTTTCCTCGACACGATCAACGATCAGGGCTCTCCGGGTGGAGCCGACCTGGGTTCACTGGGTCCGGTATCCGAGGGTCTGTTCATCTGGGTAGCGGGTCTCGGCGTCATCATCGCCTTCACCGTGTGGCTCACGTCAAGGTCATCATGACCATCCGCGGGCACTCCTGGCACGAATCACTGATGGAACCCACAGCACTGCTACACCCGAAGAAGGATACGAGGAATCATGGCCGACGGTAGTCACGGCACCCCGGGAACGACCGTTGTCGTGGGAACACCGGGTGAGCGGTCCAACGAGTTCGAGAACCCTGGCCTCCCGCCGCACCGCCCGCGTCTTGCAGACCGGGATCCGCGTGCGGAGAAGCGGGCCGAACGCCAGGTGGCCCTGCTCTTCGCCATCTCGGCCATCGGTACGGTGTTGTTCTTCGTGGGCTACTTCCTCATCCCCCTGAACGACACGATCGAACGTCTCCGTCTGCAGAATCTGACGCTCGGCCTCGGCACCGCGTTCGCGATGCTCGGCATCGGTGTCGGGATCGTCCACTGGGCGAAGACGCTCATGCCGGACCACGAGGTCACCGAGGACCGTCACGACATCCGTCCCGAAAGCGATCGGCAGGATGCCGAGAAGATGGTCAATGACATCCTCGACGAATCGGGGATCAAACGTCGTCCGCTCATCCGCAATACCCTGCTCGGGGCGGCTCTCCTGGCTCCCCTTCCCGCCGTCATCATCTTCCGCGACCTGGGGCCCCTCCCGGGCAACGTGCTCAAGGAAACACTGTGGGACACCGGTGTCAGGCTGACGCGGGACCCCAGTGGCACCCCGATCCGTGCGGCGGACGTCACCATCGGGTCCGCCTTCCACGTCATTCCCGAGGGGCTCAACGAGGTCGAGGACAAGCTGGAGGAGAAAGCCAAGGCCGTCGTCCTGCTCATGCGCCTCGACCCCAAGGAACTCAACCCCTCCCCCGGGCGGGAGAACTGGGCCTATGACGGCATCGTGGCCTATTCCAAGATCTGCACGCACGTCGGCTGCCCCGTAGCACTCTACGAACAGCAGACGCATCACCTCCTGTGCCCGTGCCACCAGTCGACATTCGATGTGGAGCACGAGGCAGAGGTGATCTTCGGACCAGCGGCTCGCCCGCTGCCGCAGCTTCCCATCGAGGTTGACGACGAGGGCTACCTCGTCGCATCGAGCGATTTTCAAGAACCCGTAGGACCTAGTTTCTGGGAGCGAGGCTGATATGAGCGGCTCAACTGCGACGCAAACCTATACACCTAAGACGCGCGTGGGCAAGGTGACGGACTACGTCGACTCGCGCGTGGGCGGGTCGACCATCGTGAAGGAGTTCGGGCGGAAGATCTTCCCCGATCACTGGACCTTCATGTTCGGCGAAGTGGCTCTCTACACTTTCGTGATCCTGCTCCTTTCGGGCACCTTCCTGACCTTCTTCTACGATCCCTCCATGGCGGAGACGACGTACGAGGGCAGTTACCTCCCGCTGCGAGGTGTCGAGATGTCGGTGGCGTACGCATCGACGTTGGACATCTCCTTTGATATCCGCGGTGGGCTGTTCATGCGGCAGGTTCACCACTGGTCCGCCCTGCTGTTCGTCGCCGCTGTGGCCGTCCACATGCTGCGTGTCTTCTTCACCGGAGCATTCCGCAAGCCCCGCGAGTTCAACTGGCTCATCGGCTGCACGCTGCTCATCCTGAGCCTTGCCGCCGGCTTCACCGGATACTCGCTTCCCGATGATCTGCTGTCCGGCAACGGCCTGCGCATCATCGACGGCGTCATGAAGTCCATCCCGGTGATCGGGACCTACCTGAGCTTCTTCCTCTTCGGTGGAGAGTTCCCCGGCACGGCGATCGTCGGTCGCCTGTACGTGCTCCACATCCTGCTCGTGCCGGCCGTGATCCTGCTCATGATCGGTCTCCACCTCTTCCTGGTGGTCCTGCACAAGCACTCGCAGTTCCCGGGCCCCGGACGTACGAACACCAACGTCGTTGGTTACCCCGTAGGACCTGTCTACGCGGCTAAAGCCGGCGGATTCTTCTTCATCGTCTTCGGTGTCCTCGCCGCCATCGCGGCAGCGTTCACCATCAACCCGGTGTGGAACTACGGCCCGTACGATCCCTCGCCCGTATCGGCCGGCACGCAGCCGGACTGGTACATCGGGTGGGTCGACGGTGCACTGCGGCTCATGCCGGGAACAATCGGGAACTTCGACTTCGAGTTCATGATCCCGTTCCCCTGGGGCACCAACGCCTTGGCCCTCAACGTGCTGATCCCCGCACTGGTCCCAGCCATCATTCTCTTCACCCTGATGTTCGCCTGGCCCTGGATCGAGGCGTGGGTGACGAAGGACAAGCGTGAGCACCACCTACTGAACCGGCCGCGCAATGCTCCTACCCGCACGGCGATCGGCGTAGCAGGCGTGACGTTCTACTGCGTGATGTGGGCCGCTGCCAGCTCGGACCTAATGGCTACCCACTTCATGGTGTCCCTCAACGACGTGACGTACTGGCTCAGGGTGCTCGTTGTCATCGGTCCGATCCTCGCCTTCATGGTGTCGCGACGGATCTCCCTGGCACTGCAGCGCAAGGACCGCGAGATCGCGCTCCACGGCCGCGAGACCGGGCGAATCGTCCGCCTTCCGCACGGCGAGTTCATCGAGGTGCACGAACCTGTCGACGACTACAAGCTCTACAAGCTCACGAGCTTCGAGTCGCCGCTGGCCGAGTTGCCCAAGCCTGACGAGGACGGAAAGGTGAGCCGCCTCGACAAGGTTCACGGGCGCGTCTCCCGGTTCTTCTTCGAGGACAGGGTTGCCCCGGTCACGCCGAAGGAACTGGCTGCAGCACACGGTGATCATCACGACGAGATTGCCGTCGCCAAGGACCAAGAGGCGATCGCGAGCCGCTAGAAACGGACGGAGGAAGGGCCCGAGCAGCTGATGCTCGGGCCCTTCCTCGTCAGTGCGTCGTGTCGGCTGCAGCGACCCCTGGACCGAGCGCTACAGACCGTTTCCGTCGAAGGAGCCACGTGCTCTTCGCCGTCACCTCGATCGTCGCCGAGGCGGCCGGACCGAGCCATCTCCTGCACAAGCATCCGAACCGGGCCCAGAGCTTCGAGCCAGCGGTGGGTATCGCCCATGTGATCTACCTGAAGGCAACGGACGAACGACGCACCATAGCGATTGCTGCTCAGCGTCGAACCCGATGCTCGCCAATCGCACCGGCCCGCGATCACGCCTGTCAACTGTCCGTCGCCGACGCCGTGGCGGAGAGGGGCGAGACCGCCATCGGGCGCGCCCGGCGCATCGAGATGGACCTGCAGCGGCCGAGTTCCGAGGCGGTCACGACCACGTGGAGGGAGGAGCTCACCGGAGCAGGCGGAGAAGTGATGGTGGTGAAACGCGCGCGAGGACTGGCCCGTGGAACCCGCTCCGTCGCCCAGCCCGGCACTAAGGTACGCGGCGCCTAGTTTCTTCGTATCAGCTACGGGCCCGACTGCGTGGAGCCAGCGAATCTCGTGCGACCCCGCAGCCGTGTCCTTCGGCGCAACCGTTCCTTGGCGCTCTGTGAGAACGCGCCCGGGTTCGAGGCCATCGAGAGGTTCGTCGCCGAGGAAGGCCAGTGGCGCGTGCGCGAGGCAGTGTTCGGCGTGCTCGCCCTGGAATCGGAGCCGGTGGGCGCGCGCCTGTGAGCCGGACTCGCGGCCGAAGGTCACCAACGGAGCCACCTCTTGACAACGTGACATATCACCCTGCCTCGCATGCGGCTATCCCTGCCGACCGTCAGGGTGGCTGTGGTCTCGGCCGATCGGGCCGGGCCCGATCGGCGGCGGTTTCAGGCACGTCGGTGCTGCCGACACCGGACGATGGCACGTGATTGTCGTCGCCACTCAACCGAGACGCTTGGGAGTGTAGGCGCGCGGCGTCCGTACGCCGGGACGCTGCAACGGCACCCAGAGCTTGTAGCGGTCGGCCCGGTAGTAAGACACGGAATAGTCGATCATCGCCCTCGCCACATAGGCGTGCCGCTGGATCTTCAGCAGTGGAGCACTCAGTTCCACATTGAGGAGCCGGGCGATGGAGGGCGATGCAGCCGTGGCCTCGATGGTGTCCTCGCCCCACTCCATCACCAGCCCGTACTTCTCGGCGAGCACGTTGTACAGCGAGGTAGGAGGAGGATCGTTGAGGATCCCCTTGACCCGGTGGGCCGGGATGAAGTTCTCGTCGACGCTCATGGGCTCCCCGTCGGCCAGGAGCTGGCGGCGGAAGCGCACGACGGGCTGACCGATGTCGATCTGCAACTCCCGGGCGACGAGCGGCGTGGCAGCCTGCTGCTCGAAGCTCAGGACCCGTGCATCGGGGACCATGCCCCGACGGATCATCTCCTCCGTGTAGGACGTCAGCTTCATCTGAAGATCGACTTTGCTGCGGGAGACGAATGTACCCAGGCCCACGATCCGCTCCAGGACCTCCTCCGCGACCAGGGCGTCGATCGCCTGCCGGACCGTCATGCGTGCCACGGAGTAGTACTCACTCAGCTGTCGCTCGGACGGTATCGCCGCACCAGGTGCGCCGAACTGCTGGACGTAGCATCTGAGACTCTCGCGGAGCTGTACGTGCTTGGCCTCCTGCGACTCGATGTCGAGGAGGCGGGCGTCGAAGGGTCGTGGCAGTATCACCGGGACACCTCCTCCCTCGTCGAGGTTGCATGGGACGTGGTGTGAATCGAGAGGCTTAACTGGCAGGAAGCCCGCCTTCGGCGGGCTTCCTGGATGATCGTGACGCCGGTTCTCTAGTGTGCGTGGTCGCCGCGACTGTACTCGAGGACCCACCCGACCAGGGCGATGGCCGCGAAGCCCATGCCGATGTACAGGATCCAGAAACCGACGGCGATGCCGAGGAATCCGGTGGCCGCCGCGAGGCCCAGGGCCAGGGGCCACCAGCTCCAGGGGCTGAAGT
>JARIBG010000018.1 GCA_029257465.1 Arthrobacter sp.
CCCCTTGATGGTCTGCGCGTCCTCTTCCTCCTCGGGAAGATAGGACAGGACGACGTCGGCCCCCTCGCGGGCGAAGGCGATGGCCACTGCCGCGCCGATGCCGGAGTCGGCACCCGTGATGAGCGCCTTGCGGCCCTTCAGCCGTCCCGTGCCGCGGTAGGAGGTCTCCCCGCGATCCGCCTTCGGCTCCAGATCGGATTCCAGACCCGGCTCCTGCGTGCTCTTAGCCGGCGGTTCGATGCTCTCGAACCGCGTCACGGGGTTCTGGAAGGTGTACTGATCGGTCGATCCTGCTGTGCTCTCGGACGTCATGGGTGTTCTCCCTTTAGCTGAGTGCGTGCCGGGCCATCGAGGGCTCCGGAGGGGCTATCGGCTGAGCTCAGAAAACTAAGCCTACTGATAATGCTAGGCATACCCCGATGGCCGAACAAGTTCCGCGAAAGGGCTACGATCACCTGGCGCAGCGTCCGGAAAGCGTGTACAGAATGTCAGAAGATGGAGAAGAACCCTGCACCGATGCCGAGGATCAGCGCGACGACGACGAGCCAGACGATGGGAGTGCTGAGCTTGCGCATGTAGTTCATGGTGGGGCCAGTCTAGCCGCCGGCGCCCGTACCGGAGGTGGCCGGCTGCCTGCACGGGCTCTACGGTTACGCTGCACTCATGCGCAAAGACATCACGCCGGACCCCGACGCCAGCAGGGCCTTCTACAAGTTCCTGACCTCCGTCATCGTTCCGCGGCCCATCGCGTGGGTCTCCTCGACCTCGGCGGACGGCGTCGACAATCTCGCACCCCACTCCTTCTTCACGCTTGCCTCCGTGAATCCACCGATCGTGCAGTTCACGTCCGTGGGCGTCAAGGACTCGGTGCGCAACATCAGGGCGACCGGCGAGTTCGTGGTCAGCTTCACACCGGAGGAACTATTCGAGGCCGTCAACGCGACCGGCACGAATTTCCCGCCCGAGGTCAGCGAGTTCGACGCCGCCGGCCTCACCCGGGAGCCGAGCAGCACCGTGAAACCACCCCGGGTATTGGAATCCCCCGTGGCGCTCGAGTGCCGCGTTCACTCGATCCAGGAGATGGGCGACTGCACGCTCGTCTTCGGAGAGGTACTGCATGCTGTGGTCTCCGAGGACATGCTCGACGGCGACCTGCCCGACATCAACGCCCTGAAACCGCTGTCGCGCCTCGGGAAGAACGAGTGGGGAGCTCTCGGCGACATCCTCCGGATCACGCGCATCCCCGTGGAGGAGTGGCCACGCGACTACGACGGTCCGGAGCGCACCCGGTGAACTGACGGTCATCTGTTCAGGAGCGACTATTCGTTCAGCAGCAGCACAGAGTATCCCCATATACTGAACACATCTGCGGGCTAGCACCCCACCCCCCTTGGCTGGGAAGCCTTCCGCTACCCCCAGGGATCTCATGAGTCTTGCTGCCGCCCCGCGCACCGTTCGTATCTCGAAGCCGAACGACATCGTCGCGTCCTACTCCGTCCTGCTGAAGCAGGTGCGCAAGGAAGGCCTGTTGAACCGTCGACGGCGCTTCTACGTCTCGGTGTTCGCCTGCCTGGCCCTGGCCATGGGCGCCGCCTGGACCGGGTTCGCGCTGCTGGGTGATACCTGGTTCCAGCTGCTCATCGCAGCAGCCCTCGGCGTCGTCCTCACACAGGTGGCCTTCCTGGCCCATGAGGCCTCACACCGGCAGATCTTCAAGACCCGAGGCGCGAACGACTGGTCGGGGCGCATCCTCGCCGCCGGCGTCGTGGGCATCAGCTACGCCTGGTGGATGGACAAGCACACCCGGCACCACAATGATCCGAACACGAAAGGCAAGGACCCGGACATCGAGGTGGACACCATCTCGTTCCTGGAGGAGGACGCCGCGAAGGCCAAGGGCATCCAGGCGTGGATCACCCGCCGCCAGGGCTATCTGTTCTTCCCGCTGCTGACCATGGAGGGCGTCAACCTCCACGCCCGCTCGATGGGCACCCTGTTCGCCCGCCGTGAGATCAAGGGCCGTTGGGTGGAGCTGGCACTGCTCGGCGCACGCTTCGGCGTGTACCTGACCATCCTGTTCTGGTTCCTGCCCGTCGGCATGGCGTTCGCCTTCCTCGGAGTGCAGCTGGCCGTCTTCGGCGTCTACATGGGTGCGAGCTTCGCGCCGAACCACAAGGGCATGCCCGTGATCCCCAAGGACAGCAAGCTCGACTTCTTCCAGAAGCAGGTCCTCACCTCACGCAACATCCGCGGCGGCTCGTTCGTGAACAACGCCTTCGGTGGTCTGAACTTCCAGATCGAGCACCACCTCTTCCCGGACATGCCGCGCCCGCATCTCCGCCGCGCCGCCGTCATCGTGAAGGAGCATTGCGAGCGCCTGCGTGTGCCGTACACCGAGGTCGGTGTCGCCGCCTCCTACGGCGCCGTGGTCTCGTACCTGAACCGCGTGGGACTCGCGGCGCGCGATCCGTTCGACTGCCCCATGGTCAACCGCTACCGCCGCCCCTGAGAGGCATCGTCGACGGTGTCCGTCCACGGTCCGACGTCGGCTGCCGCGGATGCCGTCGTCGGGCCTAGGATCGGGTTCATGACTACTGAATCGTTCATCGAACCTGATCCGTCCTTCGTGCAGCGTTCCGTCGATCTCGCCCTCGAGAACGTCGACGCCGGAGGTAAGCCGTTCGCGTGTCTCCTGGTGCGGGACGGCGAGATTGTCCTCGAGGCGACGAACCAGGTCTCCCAGACCGGCGATGTCACGGCCCATGCCGAGATCGAGGCGTTGCGACGCGCCGCCGAGCGCGGTCTGACGGACCTGAGCGATTTCGACCTCTACATCACCGCTCATCCGTGCCCCATGTGCCTCGGTGCCCTGTACTACGCGGAGCCCCGCTCGGTGATCTACGCCGCGACGCGGGAGGAGGAGAACAAGCACTACGAGGACGGCAACAAGTACATGACCCTCGCGACGTTCTACGACGAGTTCCCGCTCGAGCCCGAGGACAGGAAGCTGCCCATGACCCGGGGCCGCTCCGAGGATCCGGAAGCGCCCTTCAGGACGTGGACCGAGCAGAACGGCTGAGCGCCGGCCGACTCTCCCGCCGTCGTCGTCGGAACCGGGACCTAGGCGTTCCAGAGACCGTACGAGTCCGCGAGGGAGGAGATCTTCTGCGCACGGGCCAGTCGCGGGAGGTACGAACCATCGCCCACCACCGCGCCGGCCGCATGGTCGCGGAGGAGTTCGGTGGCCCAGGAGATCTCCGAGTCGCTCGGCGAGAGCCCTCGGTTGATGGTGTCGGTGGCGTCGGTCAGCAGGCACAGCTTGCCGGTCATGCCCATGGATGCAGTGACCCTGCACGCCTCGAGCAGTTTGTCGCCCAGCGCCCCCACTGTCGGACCGTCGATCGGGCCGGGAAGCTG
The DNA here is from genome assembly GCA_029257465.1 of Arthrobacter sp. Taxonomy (GTDB): domain Bacteria; phylum Actinomycetota; class Actinomycetes; order Actinomycetales; family Micrococcaceae; genus Arthrobacter_D. The sequence continues at coordinate 3,418 of JARIBG010000018.1, forward strand.
GCCCACACGGGAGGCGACCACGAGCTTCGAGCGTGCATAGGCCAGTGCCATCGGATCATCGGAAACGCCGGTATCGCGTCGGAAGTCCCCGACGCCGAAGGCCAGCCGGAACGTACCGGGGGCGCTGGCGATCGCCGTCGCGTTCTCGATCCCGAGAGCTGACTCGACCAGCGCCAGCACCGGGGTGCCCGCCTTGAGCCGCATGGCCGTATGGGTGACCTGCTCGGGTTTCTCCGTCTGCGCGAGCATGACCCCGCGCAGACCCGGTGCCTTGGACAGCGCGGCCAGGTCATCGGCCCAGTACTCCGTCTCGATGCTGTTGACACGGACCCAGGCGGTCATGCCGGTAGACAGGGCCTCGACCACGCGCTCGCGCGCGGCGGCCTTGTCCGGCGCGGGGACGGCATCCTCCATGTCGAAGACCACGGAGTCCGCCTCGGAGGTGAGCGCGGGGATGAAATTGTCCTCGGAAGCAGCCGAGGCCAGCAGCCACGATCGCGAGAGCTTGGCGGGGAGTGCTGCGGCGCGGCTGTTCCTAAGGGAAAGTGGCATGGTCAAACAGTACTGACCCCGGCTGTGAGTTTTCCAGCGAAGCACACGTGTGCGCGTCGGTCGCCCGATGATCGGGGAGCACGGAGCTGCGGCGCCGTGTGCGTCCACTATAGTGACGACGTCGGGCGCTCATGGGCGCCGTGCCTGAAAAAGAGGCAATAAGGGTGGATCGAGCCCGAGTCATATACGGCAGAATTCCACCAATGCCCCGTGCACGCGCATCCTGCGACGCCGCGGTGCATTCGTCCCGAAACGATTCCCATGACCACTGTCTCCGCGCGCATCCTCTCCGCCCTGCAGCCCTATGCCACCGAGGTGTTCGGTGTGATGGGCAACGGCAATGCCCACTTCCTCGACGCCGTCATGGCGCACCGCAATTCGCTGCACTACACCGCCGTCCGCCACGAGGCCGGCGCCGTCGCCGCCGCTGACGCCTACTTCCGCGCCACCGGCCGCCTCGCCGTGGCCACGACCACCTACGGGGCCGGTTTCACCAACACGCTGACACCACTCGCGGAGGCGGTGCAGGCGCAGATCCCGCTGGTCCTCGTGGTCGGCGATGCGCCCACCACCGGCCCGCGCCCGTGGGATGTGGACCAGTCCATGGTGGCGAAGGGACTCGGTGTTACCACCTTTACGGTCTCCGCCTCCGCGCCGCTGGAGATCACGACGGCGGCAATCGACCATGCGCTGCGCCAGCGCGAGGCGGTCGTTCTGGCCATCCCCTACGATCTCGCCGGTGTGGAGGCGGCGGACGAACCAGCCCCTGAACCCGTTGCTCTCGCAGTTCCACCCGCGGCGTCACCCGACGACGTCGAGCGCATCGCCGCCCTGCTCTCCTCGGCGGAGCGTCCGCTCATCCTCGCGGGGCGGGGTGCCTGGCTCAGCGGCGCACGGGACGCTGCCGTCGAGCTCGCGGAGAAGCTCGGTGCACTCCTGGCAACCTCAGCTCTCGGCGCAGGTCTCTTCGGCGAGGATCCGGCCGCGCTGGGAATCGCCGGCGGGTGGGCGTCGGACCGCACCACGCATTTGGTGGAGCGGGCCGACGTCGTCCTCGTGCTGGGCGCCAGACTCAACCAGTTCACCACCCGGTTCGGCCATGCGTTCGACAATGCAGCGC
>JARIBG010000024.1 GCA_029257465.1 Arthrobacter sp.
CGGGATACCCCGAGGTATCGGTCAGCGCCGTGACGGCGTTGCGGATCACCGGTTCGAGGAAGGAGGTGACCTGTTCCGGCAGACCCGTCTTCGTCGTCGCCTCCTCCACCAGCGAGTCCGTGAGCGCCGCCTGGAACTCGGCGTCCTCCGCGAGCGGCGCGGCGAGCGCGACGAACCCCGACTCGTCCACGAAATTCTCGTCGATCCATGCCGCCGCCAGACCTCCCGCGGCGGCCACGAGTGCGAGCAGGGCCAGGAGAGCAGAGACGAGGGTCCGCATGGGTTCCTTATCGGGTGGGCTACGCGCCCGATTATGCCCCGTCCAGCTGAGCGGTGCCGTTCTGACCCGCCAGTGGAGGCGCACGACTCCACATGCCTGTCCTTCCGTAGCGCCGCCGGGGGTCCGAAGTGGTACAGATGGAGAGCCAGCTTCATCCATACGCAGCGGGATACCACCGCCTGCGGGACAGGACACCATGACACGCGAGGGAACGGGCACGCCTCCGGCCGCTCCGACGGGCGCAGCCGACGGCACGACGACGGTGCCCGCGACGGCGGCCGAGACCTCGCCCGAAACTCCCTGGCCGCTCCGCCTCCTGTCCGCGAAGCTCAAGGCGCACATCGAACGGGCTCCGGCCGCCTGGGTGGAGGGGCAGGTGATCGAGCTGACGCGCCGTGCGAGCATGTCCTACATCACGCTCCGCGACGTCGACACGGAGGTCTCCCTGTCCCTGTCGGTGTACGGCTCGGTGATGGACCGCCTGGCCTCGCCGCCCGAACGTGGCTCGCGCGTGGTGGCCCGGCTGAAACCGGACTTCTGGGTCAAGACCGGGCGGCTGTCGATGCAGACCCTTGACATGCGGCCCGTCGGTATCGGCGATCTGCTCGCGCGCATCGAACGTCTCCGGCAGGCCCTGGCTGCAGAGGGCTTGTTCGCGTCCGCGCGCAAGAACCCGCTGCCCCTGCTCCCCCACCGGATCGGCCTGATCACCGGGCGCGACTCGGACGCGATGAAGGACGTGATGCGGAACGCCGCGCTGCGCTGGCCGGCGGTGGAGTTCGAGGTCCGCGAGGTGGCGGTGCAGGGCGTGAACAGTGTGAGCCAGGTACGTGCCGCCCTCGAGGAACTGGACGCCGATGAGCGCGTCGACGTCATCATCATCGCCCGTGGCGGCGGAGCCCTCGAGGATCTGCTGCCCTTCAGCGACGAAGCCCTCATCCGCGCGGTGTCGAGCGCCGGCACCCCGGTGGTCAGCGCCATCGGCCACGAGGCCGACCGACCACTGCTCGACGAGGTCGCGGATCTGCGGGCCTCGACGCCCACCGACGCCGCCAAGCGCGTGGTCCCGGACGTCGCGGAGGAGCTCGGTCGGATCGGCCAGGCCCGCGCCGCCCTCGAGCGGGCCATCCGCCATCTGGTGCACCGGGAGACGGAGAGTCTCGCGGTGCTGCGCTCGCGTCCGTCCCTGGCCAGACCGGAGGGCATGATCGACGTGCGCGAGGCCGACCTGGAACGGCTCCGCTCACGCGCCCACCGGAGCGCGACGACGACGGTGGATCGGGAGTCGGACGCGATCGGGCATTTGCGCGACCGCGTACGCTCGCTCTCCCCACAGAAAACTCTCGACCGCGGCTACGCCGTGGTCCAGCAAGCCGAAGGACACGTGGTCAGGGACCCGGCCGAGCTGGAGACCGGTGAGAGCCTCCGGATCCGGGTGGCCGGTGGACAGTTCGACGCGACCGCCGGCGTGATCACCGGCTCGATCACCGAGCGCGGACCCGCACCAGACGACGCAGGGAGAACAGCATGACGGAGAGCAACCAGCAGCAGCCCCTCGAGGTGGGCGACCTGTCCTACGAGCGCGCCCGGGAGGAACTCGTCCTCGTGGTCTCGCGGCTCGAAGCGGGCGGCGTGGGCCTCGAGGAATCCCTTGCGCTCTGGGAGCGGGGCGAGGCCCTCGCCGATCGCTGTGAGGCGTGGCTCGAAGGTGCCAAAGTCCGGCTGGCGGTAGCGCGCGAGAAGGCAGAGAACGCGTAGGTCCCCTCGGCTCCTAGCCCGCGCGCACGGCCTCCGGATCCTCGGGAGCGCCGTCGCGGCGTTCCTTGATCAGTTCCTTGGTCCGCACGAGCCGCAGCAGTGTCACCAGGACCAGCCCGCCGAGCATGTTGAACAGCAGCGTGTAGCCGAACCAGCCGAGCCACTGACCGTAGTCGATGTCCGCTCCGGACTGGATGGCCGCGAAGATCAGCAGTGAGTCCAGGATGGAGTGGAAGAGCTGCAGGCCGGCGAGGAGGAATCCGCCGATCATCGTCGCGACGATCCTGGCGACGTCGTCCTCCGTTCCCTGCTGCATGCGGCTCATCAGGGTGATGGTGCTGCCGCCCAGCACCGCCAGCGCAGCCGTCTGCAGGGAGAAGGGCGCGTCCACGTAGTGGTGCGCGCTCTCGCTCACGGTCGCCGACCACTGAGGGAAAGCCTGCATGACGATCCAGACGAAGACCCAGCCACCGGCCAGATTGGCCACGAGCGTACCGATCCACAGCTTCGCCAGCTGCGCGAGGCTGCCCTCCTTCGCGATGACGGCACCCACCGGCATCAGGAAGTTCTCCGTGAACAATTCGCTGTGCGCGAGGAGGAGGGCCACGAGCCCGACGCCGAACGCCAGCCCTGCCAGCAGGTGGTTCCCGGTCTCGTGCATGACGGCGAGATAGGCCATGATGCCCAGGCCGATCTCGAACCCACCGAAGACGCCGGTCACGAGGATGGCCCTCAGGGTCCGATGGAGCCGCTCGGCCCCCTCGGTGATGGTCTTGTCGAAGGACTCCTTCAGTTCGTCCTCGACGGGTGCGTCCGACTCCCCGATCTGCCGCCTGCGTTCCTCGCTCATGCTGTCCTTCCGTCGATCAGGTCCGCACGCCCTGTCTGGACACGCGTCAGTCCGCGTTGAGTCGCTTCTTCTCCGCTTCGACGTCGAAGTCGGCCTCCGGCCAGCTCAACTGCATGTCCTCGAGCGTCGCCGTGAGCAGCTGCTGCACGGCCAGCCGGGCGTACCATTTTCGGTCAGCAGGAACCACGAACCACGGCGCATCGGCTGTACTCGTCCGCTGGATGGCGATCTGGTATGCCTCCTGGTACTGGTCCCAGTATGCGCGCTCGTCGACGTCGCCGGGGTTGTACTTCCAGTACTTGTCCTTGCGGTTGAGCCGCTCGACGAGCCGTTCCCTCTGCTCGTCCTTGCTGACGTGCAGCATGACCTTCAGTACCCTCGTCCCCGAGGACACCAGCTCTTCCTCGAACGTGTTGATCTGGTCGTAGCGCTTCTCCACCACGTCCGCGGGAGACAGCTCCCGGACCCGGTGGATCAGGACGTCCTCGTAGTGGGAGCGGTCGAAGACGCCGATCATCCCGGGAGTGGGCAGTTGACGCCGGATCCGCCAGAGGAAGTTGTGTTTCTGCTCCTGGGCCGTCGGGGCCTTGAAGGCGTGGTGTGAGACGCCCTGCGGCTCGACGAGGCCCACCACGTGCCGGACGATCCCGCCCTTGCCGGAGGTGTCCATGCCCTGCAGCACGAGCAGGACGGCGTTCTCCCCGCCGGCCCGGCTCTCGGCGAAGAGCTTCTCCTGCAGCGACGACAGCCTGTCCGCCCCGTCGGCCAGTGCCGCCTTGCCCTTTTTCTTGCCGCCGTCGAAACCCGGCGTGGACCGTGAATCGATCGCCGCCAGGGAGAAGTCGGGTCCCGCCATCAGGAGCTGACGCATGGCGGCGGTCTTGTCGGTTGATTTTTTCATGGATCCTCCTGGGTTGGGCCGAGCAGTGCCGGGACTGGCAGGGGTGGGGCTGGGGGTATGCCTGGACAAATTGGGACGGGACGAGCGGGGTGGACGGGGATGCTCACGGGCGGTACGTGGACAGGAAGTCGGCCAGCCGCCCCACGGCGTCCTCGATGACCTCGACGCTGGGCAGAGTCACCATCCGGAAGTGGTCCGGGGCCACCCAGTTGAACGCGGTGCCGTGGGAGATCAAGATCTTCTGCTGCTTGAGCAGGTCGAGGGCGAACTTCTCGTCGTCCTGGATGGGATAGACCTCGGGGTCGAGCTTCGGGAACAGGTAGAGCGCGCCCTGGGCCACCTCGCAGCTCACGCCGTCGATGCCGTTCAACAGCTCCGCGGCAGTGTTCCGCTGCTGCAGCAGGCGCCCGCCGGGCAGGATCAGGTCCTCGATGCTCTGGTGACCGCCGAGGGCCGTCTGGATGGCGTGCTGCGCCGGCACGTTGGCGCACAGGCGCATGTTGGCCAGCAGATTGATGCCCTCCAGGTAGTTCGCGGCATCCTGCTTCGGTCCGGTGATCGCCATCCAACCACTACGGAACCCGGCGATGCGGTAGGCCTTCGACAGCCCGCTGAACGTCAGGCACAGGACGTCGTCGCCCGCCACGGAGGCCGCGTTGATGTGGACGGCGTCGTCGTAGAGGATCTTCTCGTAGATCTCGTCCGCGAACAGGATCAGACCGTGCTCGCGTGCGAGGCGGACGATGCCCTCCAGGACCGGACGTGGGTACACCGAGCCGGTCGGGTTGTTCGGGTTGATCAGCACGATGCCCTTGGTGTTCGGCGTGATCTTCGCCGCCATGTCGGCAAGATCCGGCCACCAGTGATCTGCCTCGTCGCAGAGATAGTGCACGGGCGTGCCGCCGGCGAGGGCCACGGAGGCCGTCCACAGCGGGTAGTCGGGGGTGGGGATCAGGATCTCGTCGCCCACGTTGAGCAGTGCCTGCAGGGAGAGTGTGATGAGCTCGCTGACGCCGTTGCCGAGGTAGACGTCGTCGACGTCGATCGAGGTGATGCCCCGGTTCTGGTAGTACTGGGCGACGGCGGTGCGCGCCGAGTAGATGCCGCGGGAGTCGCTGTACCCCTGTGCCTTCGGCAGGTGCCGGATCATGTCCACGAGGATCGCATCGGGTGCCTCGAAACCGAACGGGGCGGGATTGCCGATGTTCAGCTTCAGGATCCGGTGTCCCTGCGCCTCCATGGCCATGGCGTGCTCGAGCAGCGGACCCCGGATGTCGTAGAGGACGTTGCGAAGCTTCTCCGACTGCTTGTACGTGGCCATTGGATCAGGATGTCACAGCTCGGGCCCGGTCCGCTGGACCCCGTGAGGAGTGCCGCGGACCGGGCCCGAGCAGGTGGTGCTGGTACTGCCCGGCGTGGAACTAGGAGCCGAGATCCTTGTCGGACAGCCAATCCGCTGCGGCGTCGGCAGGGTTGCGCTTCTCCTCGCCGCTGACCTCGCGGTTCAGCGAGAGGAGATCCTCGGTGGTGAGTTCGGCGGAGACCTCGTTGAGGATGTCCCGCGCTTCGTCGCCCACGGTGTCCAGGTTCACGAGCGGGAGAACCTGCTGGGCGATGAAGTTGTTCTTCGGGTCCTCGAGGACCACGAGGTCGTTGTCCTCGATCGACGGCGTCGTGGTGTAGATGTCGGCCATCTGGACGGTGTCGTCGAGCAGGGCCTTGAGCGTCAGCTCCCCGCCGCCGTCGTTGATGGCCTCGAACTTCGGCTCACAGTCGTAGTTCTCCTTCAGGCCGGCAAGTCCATACGTGCGCTCCTGGAAGGTGCTCGGAGCGCCGATGGTGAGGTTCGCGCACTCGGGCGCAAGATCCTCGATGGACTCCAGGTCGTACTCCTCCGCTGTCGCGGCGGTGACCACGATGGCGTCCTTGTCCTCGGCCTCGCTCGGCTCGAGGACCCCGAGATTCGCATCCGGTGACTTCGCTGCCAGGGCGTCGGGCAGGGCGTCCATGATCTCCTCGGCGGAGGCCGCCGTGGCCGCGGGATCCGCGAGCAGCAGCAGATTGCCGCTGTACTCGGGGATCAGGTCGATGGAACCGTCCTCGATGGCCTGGTAGTAGATCTCGCGGGAACCGATGTTGGGTTTCGTGGTCGCTTCGACGCCGCCGGCGTTGAGTGCACCCGCGTAGATCTCCGCGATGATCTGGCTCTCCGGGAAATCAGCCGAACCGACAACGACGGACCCCGCGGGGGCGTCGCTCTCCGTCTCCCCCTGGGGGTCGCTGTTAGCACCGCAGGCAGTCAACGCCAGGGCAGCCGTCAGGCCGCCGGCCAGTCCCATCAAGGCGCGCCGAGCGGCGCGCGGGTCCAGGTGTGTCATGTTGTTCCTCCTTGTGCACTGGCGACGGCCTCTTGCCGGCCAGATTCCTTCTCCGATCTCGCCACCGGGCGCGTGGCACGCAGCCCCGGGGAGATCGCAAATCGTTGCAGCAGCGCCATGACGCCGTCGACGGCGATGGCCACGACGGCGATCACCACGGCGCCGCCGAACAGGCGCCCGTTGTCGTTGATCTGGGTGCCCTCCACGAGGAAGACTCCGAGGCCGTCCGCCTTGGCATAGGCGACGACGGTGGCGGTAGCGACCACCTGGAGCACACCGGCGCGGACACCGCCGAGCATGACCTGCAGGCCGTTCGGCACCTCCACCCGGGTGAGGATCTGCCATTCGGTCAGTCCCATGCTGCGGGCGGCATCCACCACCGTGCGGTTCACCGACGAGATACCTGCGTAGACGCCGCTGAGCACCGGTGGGACAGCCAGCAGCACCAGCGCCCACACTGCGGGGATCATGCCCCTCGAGAAGAGCAGGGCGAACAGGAACACCATGCCGAGTGTCGGCAGCGCACGGAGGATCCCGATGCCCGAGACGACCAGCACACGGCCCCTGCCGGTGTGCCCCACGTACATGCCCAGGGGTACGGCGATGAGCAGGGCGAAGAGCATCGTCAGGCCCACGTAGCCGAGGTGCTCCGCGATGCGCCAGGGGATACCGCGGGGCCCGGTCCAGTTGTCGGGGTCCGTGAGCCATTCACCCATCTGGACGAACAGATTGCTGCTCGAGTAGTCCATCAGGAGGCCACCGTCCGTGCGTCGAGCGCAACGGCCTTGGCCTGGCGTCCCGTGGTGGGGCGGGTCCACGGTGTGAGGAGACGTTCGAGGAGCACCAGGAGCAGATCGAGCAGCAGGGCCAACAGGAGTGTGACGATGATGCCCACAGCGATCTGCACCGGATAGTTGCGGGTCAAACCGTCCGTGAACAGTCGTCCGAGACTCGGCACTCCGATCAGCGCGCCGACGCTCACCATGGAGATGTTGGTGACGGAGATGACCCGGACACCGGCGATCAGCACGGGGACGGACAGGGGAAGATCCACGGTGAAAAAGCGCCGTAGCGGCGTGTAGCCCATCGCCACGGCCGCCTGCCGCACGCCGTCGTCGATCGAGTTCAGCGCATCCACGCTGGAGCGCATGAGCAGCGCCACCGCGTAGATGGTCAGTGCCACGACGACGTTGACCATGCTCAGGATGCTCGTTCCGAGCACCAGCGGGAGGAACACGAACATGGCCAGTGAGGGGATGGTGTAGAGGATGGACGAGCCCGTGAGCATGACCCCGGCGAGCGTGCGGTTCTGCCGCGCCAGCTGGGCCAGCGGGACGGCGAGGAGCACACCGAAGACGATCGGCAGGATCGACTGCAGGAGGTGGTTGCCGGTGAGTTCGCGCAGCAGGTCGATGTTCGCCGGGATGTAGTCGACGATTCCGCCGATCCAGTCCACCCCTACACCGCCGTGTTGTAGTCGGCGCGCCCGCGATCGAGGCGGCCGGCCTCGATGAGGTCGAAGACCTCCGCGGCCCGTACGACGCCGACCACGCGGCCGTCGTCGTCGACCGTCACACCGAGACCCGAGGGCGAGGACAGCGCCGCGTCGAGTGCGTTCCGCAGCGAGCCCCCACGCGTGTAGAGAGATCCGCCGGGTACCGCTTCTGCCTGCGAGGTGACGGTCTCACGCGTGGCCTCTGGCACCCAGCCGTGGGGGCGGCCCTCGGCGTCGACCAGGAGCGTCCAGGGCGAGCGCACCGACACCGTCGGATCAGCCAGCTGAGAAGTCTCGATGGTCTCGATGGGGTGGATGGTGACGTCGTCGCCCTCCTGGAAGGAAAGATGGCGGAACCCGCGGTCCCGTCCCACGAAGCCGGCAACGAAGTCGTCCACCGGGGCGCGGAGGATCTCCTCGGGCGCCGCGTACTGGGCGAGCCGCCCGCCGACGGCGAGGACCGCGACCTTGTCACCGAGGATCGTCGCCTCGTCGATGTCGTGGGTGACGAACACGATGGTCTTCGCGAGATCGTTCTGCAGGCGGATGAGCTCCGTCTGGAGTTCGGCACGGACCACCGGGTCCACCGCGCTGAAGGGTTCGTCCATCAGGAGCACGGGCGGATCCGCCGCCAGGGCCCGGGCCACACCGACGCGCTGCTGCTGGCCGCCGGAGAGCTGGCCTGGGTAGCGGCGGCCCATCTCGGAGGCCAGGCCCACGACGTCGAGGAGCTCCTTTGCGCGTGCACGGGCCGTGGACCGCGCCACACCGTTCAGTCGGGGAACGGTGGCGATGTTGTCGAGGACCGTCCGGTGGGGCATGAGACCCGAGGACTGCATCACGTAGCCCATGGAACGCCGGAGCTCCGCCGCCTTCTGCTGCGCCACGTCCTGCCCGTCGAGGAGGATCTGACCGGAGGTAGGTTCCACCATGCGGTTGATCATGCGCAGCGAGGTGGTCTTGCCGCAGCCCGAGGGACCGACGAAGACCGTGATCTTGCCGCGTTCGATGTCCAGGGTGAGACTGTCCACCGCGGGCTTGCCGCCGTCGTAGGATTTCGTGACGTCGCGGAACTCGATCATGGCGCGGTTCGCGGCCTGCTCGGTGGAGGTCATGTCAGCTGTGCCTTTCGTGGCAGGAGCTACTCGGCCGGGCTATGCCCGCGGACCACACTCGGCGGTTCCGGCTTGCCGTCTGGAGGGTCTGCACACGTGGGTACGCAGCGGTCAGTTCAAGCTGTCGGAGACTCCGAGTGTAACCATGACTGCCAACCGGAGACGAACGGATCCCTGTTCGGCGGAGCCGACCGCGGGCCGACGGCGGGCCGGGCTGCCGTACTACGGCCGGACGGCGCGGCTGCGGAGGACGAGTGAGCCCGCAGCGAGGACGGTGCAGGCGGCGCAGACGGCGAACGCGAAGACCGTCACCGAGGCGTCGAGTCCCCAGATCCCGGCAGCCGCGCCGAGGCCGAGCACCGGAACCGCACTGCCGAGATAGGTGATGACGTAGACGGCACTCACGGTCTGGGCGTGCAGGGCGGGATCCACCCTCATGGACACCTCGTTGAAGACCACCCTGAAGGCCATGCCCTGACCGAAGCCGGCAGTGACGCACGCCCCGATGAGCAGGGCAAGGCTACCCGTCTGTGCGGCGACGGGCAGCAGGCCCGTGCCGAGAGCCATGGCGGCCAGACCGACCGGCACCACGAACCGCCCGCGCGGGGACAGGAGTTGACTGACGGCCGATGCGGCGAGCACGAGCGCTGCCAGGACGCCGATGAGCGGGCGGGACCCTGTGCCCGCGATCGAGGCGAACCAGGTGGGAGCGAGGCTCAGGGAGAAGCCGAAGACTGCAAAGCTGAGGAAACCCACCGAGGCTGCTGTCCAGAAAGCGCGCCGGGCGTCCCTGGACACCCCGGGTTTACGCGGCCGGAGCGCGGTCAGGGGTCGCACGAGTGCTGCTGCCCTGATGGGCGGGCGGGCATCGAGCAGCAGGAGCGGCAAGAGGAGGCTCATCAGCACCACGAGGTAGACGATGAACGGTGTCCTCGTGGGTGCGGGCAGCAGGGACAGCAGGCCCCCGATCACGGGGCCGGCCGCGACACCGCCGGCCGAGGCCAGCAGTGTGAAGCGGGACGCCCAATCGGGGCGGGTGGGCAGAAGATCCCTGAGGGCGGCCGCACTGGCGCCCGTGGCCAGCGCTACGGCACCACCCTGCAGCGCGCGTCCTGCCGCAAGGATGGACAGGGAGGTGGCTGCGGCGAACAGGCACGCACCGAACAGACCGAGGACGACGGCGAGCACGAGCGCGGCGCGCCTGCCCAGATGATCCGACCAGTGGCCCGCCAGGACCAGTCCACCCACCAGGGCGAGCACGTACGAGGAGAAGGCGATGGAGACCGCGAAGGATGTGAGCCCGAGCTCGGCCTGGATGAGCGGGTAGAGCGGCGTGGCGAGATTGGCCCCGATGAGCAGGGTCGAGATCACCGTGACGGCCAGCGTCAGACGCACAGCGAGCGAGGCATCCCAGGCACGGCGCTGCACCGTTGCGGGTCTCATCCGCAACTCGTTGATGACGCTCATCCCACCGCTTCCCTCGATCACCACTGCCCCTGGAGGGGCATCCCGGGCACACGCGCGGCCGGACCTCTATAGGATGGCGTGTGTTGATCTGCATGCACTGTCCTTGTCCGGTGATTTGCGCTCCGTGCGCAACACGGAGAGAGCCGGCTGAAAGAATGTGAGCTTGATGAGCAACCTGGACAACCTCGACCTGCGCCTGCTGCTCGAACTGGTGCGTGATCCCCGGGCGCAGGTCAGCGAGCTGAGCGAGATCCTCGGCGTGGCGCGCAACACGGCGCAGAGCAGGATCCGCCGACTCCTGCGGACCGGGATCGTGCGCAGCCACGGCCGCGAGATCGATCTCGAGGCCCTCGGCTACGATGTGATCGCCTTCCTCACCATCGAGGTGGTCCACCGCGAGCTCGACGGCGTGATCGCCGGGCTGCGGACCCTCAGTCAGGTCCTGGAGGTCCATGAGATCTCCGGGCGCGGCGACGTCTGGTGCCGGGTCACCGCCACCGATACCCACAATCTGCAGGCCGCGCTGCGCTCGGTGCTGAGGATCAAGGGGGTCATCCGGACCGAGACCGTCCTGGCCCTGCACGAACACATCCCCTACCGGACCGAACCCCTGCTCGAGCGCCTCGCGCAGAAACCCGCCGAAATCCCGAGGAGTACCGCCCCGTCATGACCCTGCCCACCACCGACACCCGCGTCACCTATCCCCGGGGAGACACCGACGCCGCAGCGCGTGTCCTCCATGCCGAGCGTCGCGACGACGGCCGACACGCCGTGGTGCTCGACACCACGGCCTTCCACCCGGTCGATCATGCCTGGCCAGACCAGGGCCCTGATCGCGGCACGCTGGCGCGCGGAGCCGACAGCTGGTCCGTGGTGGACTGCGTCGTCGGGGCCACCGACGGCACAGCGCTGTACCTCGGCGCCGAGTCCCCTGCACGGAAGGGTACCGAGGGCTGGGCGTTCGTCGTCGTGCATCTGCTCGACCCGCAGGATCACGGGGGCCCTGTGGAGGAAGGCGACGACGTCGTCGTGCGCGTCGACGCGCGCCACCGGCACGCTGTGTCCGCGGGACATACCGGCTGCCACCTCGCCTCGCTCGCACTGAACCGTGCGGTGGCGGAGCGCTGGACGAAGGACGTGGCCACCGACACACTCGGCGCGCCGAACTTCGACGCCCTGGCGATCGACACCACGAGCATCGGCGACCACGGCTCCGTGGACCACTACCGCCTCGGTAAGTCGCTGCGGCGGAAGGGCTTCCCCGTACAGGACCTCGACCCCGACGCCCTTGCGCGAACGGCCAACGCCACCCTTGCGGGCTGGACGGCGACGGGTGCCGGCATCAGCGTGGAGATCGACGGGCCGGGACTCACCGATCGGCGCCGCTGGGTCTGCGACCTGCCCGGCGAGCGTGCCGAGATCCCGTGCGGCGGTACGCATCTCACGTCCTTGGCCGGCCTCGAGATCACGGTGGCACTGAGTCTGGCGGACGCCGATGGCACACCGGTGCTGCGGATGGACACCCACGTGGTGGAAAGCGCTCGGGAGGATGACGCCCTCGCCCGTTCCTAGGTCCGGGCTGTCCGCCGCATCAGGGCGCGCGCCGTGCCCGGGGGCCGCGTGCGCAGGTCAGCAGAGCCTCGGACAGCCCCTTGGACAGTACCTCCGACAGGAGTTCCTCGGACAGTGCCTCCGGTGTCGCCGAAGGATGCTCAGGCGCGCCGACGCTGGAGGACGTCGTCGAGGTCGATACGACTGTGCGTGGACTCCCCGGGGGCCCCGCCCCTGCCCTGTGGACTCTCCGCAGAGGATCCCTCCGCAGAGCCGCTGGCAGCAGACTCTCCTGCCTCGTCCTCGTGTGGCTTCTGACCGCCGGACTCCTGACCGGACGGTTCCTTCCCCGCCGGTGGTGGCAGGACCGAATCCGCTCCGGCGGCATCGCTCCCGGCTGTCCTGCGGGCTGCGGCTTCAGCGGTCTTGATCGGCGTGGAGGACGATGGCCGGGGCGCATCCGGCAGCTCGAGCGGGGCTGGAGCCGATCGATCCACTCTCGCGGCATCGACGTAGGTGGGACGGGGCACCTCGACCGGCACCCACGCCGTCGCCCCTGCTGGGCTACCGGGCTGCGCTGATCCGCTCCGGCCTGCTGCTATGAGCTCCACCGGCGCCGCAGGATCGGCGTCATCGCCGTCCCTCAGGTTCGCCGGCACGTCGACCGCCGAGGAGCCGTGCGCCACTGCGAGGGCTGCCGTCCTCAGCTCCATGGCGGTCAGTGGCCTCGGCTCGGCGTCGCCGGTACTGTCGCCGGTTCTAGCGGCGTCATCGGCATCGAAGAGGACCGTGGAATGGTGCGACGCCGCGGCAGGAACTGGTGCAGTGATCGCAGCCGTGCCCGGTTCCGGGTCTGCCGCGTGGGTGGGCGCCATCGCTGCTGCGAAGGCCTGATCGACGCGTGCACGGCGGGACCGGACAACCAACAGTCTCAGGCCCACGACCGAGGCAACACCTACCATC
>JARIBG010000031.1 GCA_029257465.1 Arthrobacter sp.
GCCCAGCTCGCCTACACCCTGCATTGCGATGAGCCAGATGACGCCCCGTCGCTAATAGGAGGTTCTGGATCTTTTCGGCGCAGGGTTACGGAAATCGGAGTCCCTCGCATGCCCGACGATGAAATACGCGCAATCTTGAGTAAGGGATTCCGTCTACTTGACCTAGATGTTCAACCACCCATTATTGACCAACTGGTATTTTTCAGTGACGGATTTCCTTATTTTGCCCATCTGCTAGGTTTACACATTGCGCGCTGGGTAAGACGACAGCCCACCTCAGCGGTCACCGACAAAGTAGTTCTGCAAGCTCTGCAGCGTGCCATTAGTTCTGTCGACAACTCGTACGGCGAGCGCGTGCAAAAAGCGTTTGAAGCTGGTGGTGATATTCAGCCCCGGAAAAGTCTGCTGAGGTTGCTTGCAGCTTCAGACCGTCGTGAGTGGAAGAGCAACGATGTAATAGGAGTGTGGGAGCAGGCCTATGGACAACGAGATGCATACCAGTTCTTACATGTTGCGTTGGGCGCCCTACTTGACGAAGCTCATGGTCGGGTACTGAAGCGAAAAGGTACCCGAAACAAATATATTTACCAGTTTGACGACCCTTACATGCGTCCCTATCTTCGGCTAACCGAACACACGGGATCCTGACCTCTCTACATAGAGGTCCAGCACATAAGCGTTCAAGTCAGAAAACTTCGCTTCAACCCATTGGTTCTAGGCCCGATTCCGCCCATATCGGAGCTCCATCTCGCTCAGGAGGTCCGGCAACCACCGCTGCTCGGCGACCATGAGCGGCTCGGCCACAGCACGGCGCGGGAGCCGCACCACGAGCTCTCCGCCCAACCGGAACAAAACGTTGTCCCACCCGTGGCCCGCGTACGTGAGCGGCAGATCCGCAAGCTGCGGGATTTGGTCGGCCAGCAGACCAGCGACGACGGAGGGCGTGATGTCGACCTCCGCCCGCGGCATGAGCGTCATCCTGCCCTCTTTCGTCCTCTATCTCTTGAACCCTGGCGGTGGACCTACCCCTCGACGCCGAGGCGCTGCAGGATGAGCTCACGCACACGCCCGGCGTCGGCCTGGCCGCGGGTGGCCTTCATGACGCCACCGACGATCGCACCGACGGCCTGCACCTTGCCTCCGCGGATCTTCTCGGCCACGTCGGGCTGGGCAGCCAGGGCGCCGTCGATCGCCTCGAGCAGCGGGCCGTCGTCGGACACGACGGCAAGACCGCGCTGGTCCACGACCTCGGCGGGTGTGCCCTCACCTGCGAGGACGCCGTCGAGCACGTCGCGTGAGAGCTTGTCGTTGATCTTGCCGGAATCGATGAGACCCTGAAGCTCCACGATCAGCTCGGGCGTGACGCCGAGTTCTGCCGGTTCCAGCTCGGCGATCTTCGCGCGGCGCGAGATCTCGCCCATCCACCACTTGCGGGCCACGGATGCACTGACTCCTGCTGCAATGGTGTCCTCGATCGAGGACATCACACCGGCATTGACCACGTCACGGAACTCGGCGTCGGAGTAGCCCCAGTCGGCCTGCAGTCGCTTCCGACGCTCGGCGGGCGGCTCGGGCAGCTCGGCTCGGAGCTTGGCGATCCACGCCTCGTTCGTCACGACGGGCACCAGATCCGGTTCGGGGAAGTAGCGGTAGTCGTCGGCGTCGGACTTCGGGCGCCCCGACGTCGTGGAGCGGGTGTCCTCGTGCCAGTGACGCGTCTCCTGCAGGATCGGCGAGCCGGTATCGAGCACAGCGGCATGGCGCTGGATCTCGTACCGGACGGCGTGCTCGACGGCGCGCAGCGAGTTCACGTTCTTCGTCTCGGTCCGCGTGCCGAACTGCTCACGGCCGTGTGGGCGAAGCGAGACGTTCGCGTCGCAGCGCACGTTGCCGCGCTCCATGCGGGCGTCGGAGACCCCGAGGTTCTTCACGATCTCCCGGATGGCCGCGACATAGGCCTTGGCGAGCTCGGGTGCCCGCGCCCCGGCACCCTCGATCGGCTTGGTGACGATCTCGATCAGCGGCACCCCGGCACGGTTGTAGTCCACGAGGGAATACTCGGCGCCCTGGATCCGCCCCGTGGAGCCGCCCACGTGAGTCAGCTTCCCGGCGTCCTCCTCCATGTGGGCTCGCTCGATCTCCACCGTGAACACTGTGCCGTCGGCGAGTTCGATGTCGATCGAACCATCGTGGGCTATCGGGTCCTCGTACTGGGAGGTCTGGAAGTTCTTCGGCGTGTCGGGATAGAAGTAGTTCTTCCGCGCGAAGTAGCACTTCTCGGCGATGCTGCAATTCAGCGCGAGACCGATCTTGATCGCGGACTCCACGGCCGCACCGTTGACCACGGGCAGGACACCGGGCAGGCCGAGATCCACCGGCGTCACATTGGTGTTCGGCTCGTCGCCGAACGCATTGGGTGCAGAGGAGAACATCTTGGTCCTCGTGTTGAGCTCCACGTGGACCTCGAACCCGAGCACGGGATCGTACTTGTCCATGGCCTCCTCGAAGGAGAGGACCTCGTCGGTAACAGCTGTCATGTGGTTCCCACCTCTGTGGTCTCTGTGATGTCGGGGGCCTTGGCGAGGAGCGGTCCGCCCCAGGTCTCCTCGAGCAGTGTTTCGAGGACAGCGCCCACGCGGTAGAGGCGTGCATCCTGACGGGCAGGGGCCAGGAGCTGGATGCCCACCGGCAGCCCATCCTCATCGGCGAGTCCACCGGGCAGCGACAGCCCGGGAACGCCCGCAAGATTCGCCGGGATGGTTGCGACGTCGTTGAGGTACATGGCCAGCGGATCGCCCAGCTTCTCCCCCAGCCTGAACGCCGTGGTGGGCGCTGTCGGGGAGATCAGTACGTCCGCCTGCTCGAAGGCCGCGGCGAAGTCGCGCTGGATGAGCGTACGCACCTGCTGCGCCGAACCGTAGTAGGCGTCGTAGTAGCCGGCGCTCAGCGCATAGGTGCCCAGGATGATGCGGCGCTTGACCTCGTCGCCGAAACCGGCGGCGCGCGTGGCACCCATGACGCGCTCGATCGTCGGAGCGCCGCCCGGCACCACGCGCAGACCGAAGCGGACGCCGTCGTACTTGGCCAGGTTGCTCGAGGCCTCCGACGGCATGATCAGGTAGTAGGCGCCGAGCGCGTAGCGGAAGTTGGGGCAGGAGACCTCCACGATCTCCGCGCCCGCCGAGCGCAGCAGCTCCAGCGACTCGTCGAAGCGCGTGAGCACCCCGGACTGGTAGCCCTCCCCCTGCAGTTCCTTGATGACGCCGATGCGCATGCCCTCCACCTCCCCCCGGCGAGCAGCCTCCACGAGCGCGCCGACGGGATCGGTGAGCGACGTCGAGTCCTGCGGATCGTGCCCGCCGATGACCTCGTGCAGCAGGGCGCTGTCGAGGACGGTGCGGGAGACGGGGCCGATCTGATCCAGCGAGGACGCCATGGCGATGGCCCCGTAGCGGGAGACACCGCCGTAGGTGGGCTTCACTCCGACCGTGCCGGTGACGGCTCCCGGCTGGCGGATGGAGCCTCCGGTGTCAGTGCCGAGCGCCAGCGGTGCCTCGAAGGCGGCGACGGCGGCGGCGGACCCGCCGCCGGAACCTCCGGGGATCCGGTCCAGGTCCCAGGGATTGCGCGTGGGACCGTAGGCGGAGTGCTCCGTGGAGGAGCCCATGGCGAACTCGTCGAGATTGGTCTTGCCGAGGATCGGCATCTGCGCGGCGCGCAGCTTCCTGATGACGGTCGCGTCGTACGGGCTCTGCCAGCCCTCGAGCATCTTCGAGCCGGCCGTGGTGGGCTGACCTCGCGTGACGATCAGGTCCTTCACTGCGATGGGCACACCCGCCAGCGGATGCAGGGCCTCGTCGTCTGCACGGGCCCTGTCGACCTCGGCCGCGACGAGTAGTGCCTCATCGGTGTTGACGTGCAGGAAGGCGTTGATCGCGCCGTCCACGGCACCGATGCGATCGAGGTGGGCGCGGGTCACCTCGACGGCGGAGACCTCCCTCGAGGCGAGTTTCCGCGCGAGGGCGTCGGCGGAGAGGTGGATCAGCTCGGTCATGATCTACTCCCCGTCCAGGATGGCCGGAACCCGGAAGCGGCCGTCGGCGTTGTCGGGTGCCCCGAGGAGCGCTTCCTCGTTCGTCAGGGTCTGCCCGACGACGTCGTCGCGGAACACGTTGCTCAGCGGAATCGGGTGACTCGTGGTCGGCACGTCGTCGCCTGCGACCTCGCTGATGCTCTTGATGGAGTCGACGATTACGGCGAGCTCCCCGGCCATGCGGTCGAGCTCGTCGTCGGTCATGTCGATGTGGGCGAGCCGCGCCAGATGCGCGACCTCGTCCCGGTTGATCTCAGCCATGGATCTCCCCTGGAAGTCGGAGGTGGGTTTCTGCCTCCAGTCTAGTGCTGGCACACATCCGATGCTGGCGTCAGGCACCCACCAGCACCCCTGGTCAGAGTTCCAGGCGGAACACCCAGAGCAGGATGTCCTCGTTCGGGACCCACCAGTCACGCTCGGGAACCCTCGTGAAACCCATCGAGAGGTACAGCTGGTGAGCGCGGACCATGTCGGAGCCGCTGGTGAGGCTCACGGCATCGATATCGGGCAGCGCACGCGCGTACTCGATGATGCGCTCCACCATCACTCGCCCTATCCCGCCCCGCTGGACCGCCGGATCCACAGCCAGCATGCGGAACTCCAGTTCACCCTCGATGGCGATGTCCGTGTACCGCTGGCCGGCGAAGGTGATCGCCACCGACCCCACGACGGCGCCGTCCCGCTCGGCCACCCACACGTCCGCGTGCTGTGCGCGGTGCTCGATGTCCGAGAGGACGACGACGTAGGGGTGCGCCTCGTCGTCGAAGTAGCCGGCGTCGAGGTAGGCGGCCAGGGTGATGCGGCGGACGTCGTCGTAGTCCTCGGTGCGGACGGGGCGGATGATTATGCGGGGCTCGGTCGACTGGTTCGGCGCTTCGCTCACCGTTGTTTTCTGGTCCACCGGACTATTTTGCCACGACCTGCCGCAGGAGGGCGCAACGTGAGCAACTTGATTATCGACGAAGTCAGCCTTAAAGCGTCGTCAATTATCCTATTGACATCGATCAGCATTCGCTCATGGAAACTCATATAAATATTGCGTACAATTGATATTGCTTTGCTACTCTAATGCGAAGCGGGTACTCAGCGTCAAAAAGCTGCCGCGCCCGATGAAGGGAGAATCATGAAGGCTGTCATGTACTACGGCAAGGAAGACCTACGCATCGAGGACATCGAAGAGCCGCAGGTCCGGCCTGGAACCGTCAGGATCAAGCCGGCGTTCAACGGCATCTGCGGAAGCGACCTCCATCTGTACCAGGACGGCCCCATCCCACCGGCGCCGTCCACTGACCAGCCGCACCCGATCTCCGGCGAAACCCTGCCGGTGGTGCTCGGCCACGAATTCTCCGGTGTGGTCGAGGAGGTCGGTGAGGGCGTGGACACCATTTCGGTCGGTGATTCGGTGGTCGTCGAACCGCTGATGATCGACGGCACATGCCCTGCCTGCCGTATGGGTAAGTACAACCTGTGCGAGCAGATGGGGTTCATCGGTATTTCCGGCCGTGGCGGTGGCCTGAGTGAACACATCGTGGTCGAGCAGCAGTGGGTCCATCGGATCGGTGACATGCCACTCGACCAGGCAGCGATGATCGAACCGCTGGCTGTCTGTCTGCACGCTGTCGAGCACGCCGGTGCCACTGCCGGTCAGACCGCCGTGGTCGGTGGCGCGGGTCCCATCGGCCTCCTTACTGCCGCTGTTCTCAAGGCGAAGGGTATCACCACGATTGTCAGCGAGGTCTCGAAGACGCGCCGGGAAAAGGCCTTGTCGGCAGGTGTTGCCGATACCGTCGTCGACCCGTCCAGCGAGGATCTCGCTGCGGTGGTCGCGGATCTCACCGATGGCACCGGCGCTGACGTGGCCTTCGACGCCGCTGGGGTCGGCGTCGTCGTCGGTCAGCTGCTCGCAGTGCTCGCCGCCGGTGGCCGGCTGGAAGTGATCGCACTCCACTCGAAGCCTGTCGAGCTCGACATCACGGATACTCTGACGATGCAGGAGCGCGTCCTGTCCAGCTGCATCGGATACGCGAACAACCATCCGGAGGCCATCCGTCTGGTGCAGGAGGGCAAGATCGACCTGGCGCCATTCATCACCTCGACGATCAAGCCTGAAGACATCGTCGAGAAGGGCATCAGGCGCCTCCTGGACAACAGCGGCGAAGAGGTGAAGATTCTCGTGTCCATGGAGTAGTGCCGCGCAGGCCTCGTCGCCACCCGACATGCTGGTCGGCGACGAGGCCTGCGTTCAACGGAATTCGTGGCAGTGATCTGCAGCCGTTTCCGGCTCCGCGTCACACCAGGACGGCGATGCCGGTGTTGAGCACTGTCAGTAATCCGATCGACCAGAAGAGAATCGGCAAATTGTTCTGGTGGCGTCGCTGTCGGGAACCGCCGATCCCGAGCACAGCGCCGATGATGACCAGGACGAGGAGCTTGATGCCGAGCTTCACGTAGTTGAGGTCAAAGTCGAGTCCCCATGGGGCGGCCAGGGCCAGGCCGGTGACGAGTGCTGCGACCATGCCCCATTGCATGGGGCGGGTGATCCGCTGCTGCTTGTTCACCAACTCCGCAAGCCACGTTCCGAAGAGCGTTGCGAAGCTGAGCAGATGCAGCACGACGACGATCCCGCGCAGAGTTTCCATATTTGCCTGATCCTTCCATGCCCGCGACATGCCCACGGCTGTAAACCGATGATTGCACTTCATGCGGAGTCAGTCGATCAGGGCGCCAGGCGGCATCCGATAATGCAGGAGCTTATGCTGTCCAGCTGCATCGGGTAGCGCTCCACGGTGCTGTGATCGCCGACCGGGATGCTGGTCACGATCAGGGTCATCCGAGCAGGCTGTAGCCTGACGTGATAGCCACCGAGTAAGGGAGCCCACCCCATGACGCCGGAGATGGAACCGACCGACCCCGACCACCTTCGGGTGATCGACAAGGGCAACGCAGCTGCAGCTCCTGTCACACCGGTCAGGACGCCATCTGCTCCACTTCCGTCGGGCGGCACATCCTCACCGATCCCCGACGACGCGTCCCGCGCCACCTACAGCGTCAGCCGTGAGGACGGCTTCGACTTCCTGTCGGCGGAATACGGAGCACTGTATTCGGTGGCGGCGGCGACGGCGTTTCAGCATGGCGTGTGGTTGCACCGCCTCTATAGGACGCTGGCACCGGCACAGGGTGCCCAAGCGGTCGTGGTGACCGTGCGACGGGACTTCGATCAAGAGCTGATGCTGGTCCTTCCACTGGTGCGCACCGGGACCGCGGTGCGGATCCTGACCTTCGCCGATCTGGGTGTGGCCGACTACAACGCTGTGGTCGCATCATCATCGGTCCTCGAAGAACTCGGCGGCAACCCGGTGGTCGTGGCCGGTATCCGGTCCGCTCTCGGTCGTTTCGATGTGCTCAGGATGGACCGTCTCGCCGGTCCGACCGATACCACGCGTGCACTGCTCAATGGTGCGCACGTGCGGCGCCACTACTACGACACGCACGTGATGACGCTGGCCGAGACTCCTGAGGCTTGGCGCGAAAGTCTGGACCAGGGCTTCGTGCGCCACCTGGACCGCAAGTACAAGCGTCTGCGGCCCAAAGGTGAGCGGGTCCTGCGGCAGGTGACGGATATCGCGGAAGTGGCTCCCCTGATGCAACGGATGCGCGCCTTCAGGACAGCCCGCTTCGCCGAACGCCGCGGCGTGGACCTCGTGCAGGACGACGACGCCTTCGCCTTCTACTCGGCTGTGGTCGAGGACAGCGTGCGCGACGGCCTGCCGGGTCGGCTCGTCGTCCTCGAGGTGGCCGGAGAACCGGTCGCGATCGCCTTCGACCTGCTCGAGGCCGACCGCGAGTTGTTCCTCCTCGTGGGATACGACATCGAGCGCCTCCGAAACTATTCGCTCGGTCTGCTGATCGTCGACAGCCTGGCGAAGGACGCGATCAGCCGAGGTACGTCCTTCTTCGACCTCACCGTCGGCGACGAGTCGTACAAGTCGGACTTCTCGGCACGTCGACTACCCCTCCACCAGCTACGGCTACCTCGAACGCTACGCGGCTACGTTGCCCTCCTGCTCAACGACATTTACCGCACAGCACGCCGGGTGGCGAAGCGGGTCGTCCTGACGTGGGAGGCACGGAAGAAAGCGCGAAAGTCAGCACCAGCATCGCGTCAGGGCTCGGTCACCCGCCGATATCCCGTACCGTCCGGGTAGCGCTCCAGGTACCCGTGGTCGACGAGCGCCCGGCGGAGGGTCGGGATGTCGCGGGTGACGGTGGCGAGCAGGCGATTGACCTCGGGCTCGCTGAGTTCCTCGTCGGCCGGGAGGAGCCGCTCGGTCAGATGAGCGAGCAGAGCGGCGCGGTCCTGGCCGGTGCGGGGCA
>JARIBG010000036.1 GCA_029257465.1 Arthrobacter sp.
AAACCTCCCTGGCCTGTACCTGCCCGCCGCCTTGCTGCGGCTCCTTCACGGTTTCCTGTGTGTCCTGCGTCTCATCGGCCATGACAGCAGCGTAGCGGTAGTTCTAGGAGGCAACAGCTGAGGTGTCAGTCCCGGCCTGTGTCTCCGTCGGCTGATCAGTCTTCCCCGCCGAGCCGGCGTCCTCTTCCCAGATGCGAGACTGCTGCGGTTTCGCGAAGAAGAGGGCGGCGATGAAGCCGATGATGATGACGGTGGCCGGAAGATACAGGGACTGACCCATCGAGAGCGCGTAGGACGCCTTCGCCTCGTCGGGCAGATCCGCACCCGGGGTGGCGCTGATGGCGCCTCCGCCCAGATTGGTCATCAGACGTGACTGCATGATCGCGGCGATGGCAGCGCTACCGAGCACCGCGCCCATCTGGCGGGTGGTGTTGTAGACACCGGAGCCGGCTCCGGCGAGGGATGGGGCGAGATTGCGGGTGGCCGTCAGGGACACCGGTGCCCAGATCCCGGCGCTCGACAGACCCAGCAGCGAGACGGGCAGCAGGAGCATCCAGATCGGCACATCCGTGGTGAGGATGGACCCCAGCCAGAAGAGGGCACCGGACATCCCGGCGAACGCGGCGACAGCCAGGTACTTCGGATTGCTCCGCTGGACGAATCTGCCGACGAAGGGAGCGAGGACTCCCGAGATGACGGCCATCGGCGTCAGCAGCAGTGCTGCCTGGGTGGGGGAGAGCCCGCGGACCGTCTGCGCGTAGAGCATCAGGGGCAGGGTCATGGTGGTGATGGAGAAGCCCATGGCGGTGATGGAGGTGTTGGCCAGGGAGAAGTTGCGGTCCTTGAAGAGCCGGAGGGGAAGCAGCGGTTCACCCTTGTTGATCCGCTGCCAGATCACGAAGGCGACGAGCAGCACGATGCCGGTGATGATCAGCGACCAGACGGACAGCGGGCCGGCGATGGTCCCCCAGTCGTAGGTCTCGCCCTCCTGGATGCCGAAGACGAGGCAGAAGAGTCCGGCGGCACTCAGGAAGACACCGAGCATGTCGAAACGGTGCGACGTCGTCGGCAGGGTGGGTACGAGGCGGGCGGCGAGAATGAAGCCCACGACGCCGACGGGCACGTTGATGTAGAAGATCCACTCCCACCCGGCGGAGTCCACGAGCAGTCCGCCGAGCACCGGGCCCACGAGGGTGGCGATGCCGGCCACCGATCCCCACAGACCCATGGCCGCGCCGCGGCGTTCGGGCGGGAAGATGCGGGTGATGACGGACATGGTCTGCGGGGTCATCAGGGCGGCGCCGAGTCCCTGCAGCACGCGGGCGAGGATGAGCACTTCAACCGATCCGGCCAGGCCGCACCAGGCGCTGGAGAGGGTGAAGACCACCAGGCCCACGAGGTAGATCCGTTTGGGTCCGAACCGGTCACCGAGCCGCCCGGTCACGAGCAGCGGGACGGCGTAGGCCAGCAGGTAGGCGCTGGTTACCCAGATGACACTGTCGATGCCGGCGCCGAGCCCCTCCATGATGGCGGGCGTTGCGACCGAGACGATGGTGGAGTCGACGAGGATCATGAAGAAGCCGATGACGAGCGACCAGAGCGCGGGCCAAGGCCTGATGTCGTCGTCCCGGGCCACGGCAGGGGTGTTCGCACGGGTGTTGCTTGACATGGGAAGAAGACTACGCCCGGCGTCCGACACTACGACCGGGCTTCCGTGCAGCGACTTGGGGCCAGGCGGTCCGCGTGGGTACAGTGTGGTGGTTGGACGTAGTATCCGGGGCTTTAGCTCAGTTGGTAGAGCGTTTCGTTCGCAATGAAAAGGTCAGGGGTTCGATTCCCCTAAGCTCCACAAATGAAGACGTGACAGAACCTCGACGTGCTCGAGCGTGGCCGGGTCCCACCTCCTGAAGGGGATGGAAGGACGCGGAGGGACTACCGGCTGCGCCGCCTTCCGTCTAGCGTCAGGGGATGGAGGGCGCTGTCCCGCTCATCCCTACTCCTGGCGGAAGGAGCACCATGAGGACGTCCGCCCCGTCGGAATTCAGTACGACCGCCATGCTCACGTCCGTCATGGCGATATTCCTGCTGGTCGGGTGCACCACGAGTTCCGGCGGGTCCGTGTCGACGCAGCCGAACAAGTCATCCTCTGCACGCCCGGGTGACGTTGACGTTACGACTGTCGTGTCCGGCCTCGATGCGCCTTGGTCGATCGCCTTCGACGGGGACACCGCGCTGATCAGTGAGCGGGACTCGGGCCGGATCCTCGAGATCATGCCCGGCGGCGAGCAGCGCGAGATCGGCACGATCGACGCGGCGACGCCCATGGGCGAGGGCGGTTTGCTCGGCCTCGCCGTCCACGACAGCTATCTGTACGTCTACTTCACCGCAGGTGACGAGAACCGCGTGGACCGTCACGAACTGACCGGCGCACCGGGCTCGCTGGGCCTCGGCGAACCGGACACCGTTCTGGACGGGATCGCCTCGGCCCGGAACCACAATGGGGGGCGTATCGCCTTCGGTCCCGACGGGATGCTGTACGTCACGGTCGGCGATGCCGGGGACCGAGAAGCGGCTCAGGACCGTGATTCGTTGTCCGGCAAGATCCTGCGCCTCACCCCTGACGGCGCCGTCCCGGAGGACAATCCGTTCGACGGGTCCCCAGTGTACAGCTATGGGCACCGCAACCCGCAGGGCCTGGCCTGGAGCGACGACGGCACGATGTACGCGTCCGAGTTCGGGCAGGACACCTGGGACGAACTCAACCGCATCGAGGCCGGCCGGAACTACGGATGGCCTGTCGTCGAAGGCATGGCCGACGACGACCGCTTCGTGGATCCCGTCCAGCAGTGGGCTCCGTCAGATGCGAGTCCCAGCGGTATCACGATCGCCGACGGCAGCATCTGGATCGCGAATCTGCGCGGCGAGCGGCTCCGTGAGGTGCCGCTGGATGACATCTCCGCCTCGACCGAGTACCTGGTCGGCGAGCAAGGGCGGCTGCGCGACGTCGTCGTCGCCCCCGACGGGTCGCTCTGGGTGCTGACCAACAACACCGATGGCCGCGGGGCCCCCGGTCCCGACGACGACCGCGTGCTGCGGCTGGACCCCGCTGCTGCAGAGTAGCCCTCGGCGGATTTCGACATCTCCGCGATCAATTATTCCCAGACGGATTTGCGGGCCGCGGTGCAGACGGTGTGCTGGTCCTATGGTCAGACCGGGATCTCGGCCGCGAAGACCCT
>JARIBG010000047.1 GCA_029257465.1 Arthrobacter sp.
AGGCCTCCTGCCCGTGCGACGACGGGTACACCGCCATCCGGCCCTGCCGGACGAGCGCATTGGCCTGGTCGTTGATGCGGCGGCCGGTGACCAGACGACCATAGGCGCTGAGCAGGCGTTCCCCGGAGGGCAGCGCGTAGCGGCCGT
This sequence comes from Arthrobacter sp., assembly GCA_029257465.1. Classification (GTDB taxonomy): domain Bacteria; phylum Actinomycetota; class Actinomycetes; order Actinomycetales; family Micrococcaceae; genus Arthrobacter_D. The sequence continues at coordinate 148 of JARIBG010000047.1, forward strand.
CCGGAGTCTCGTGCCCCTCGGGGTCGATGAGCTGGACCGGCTGTGCGGAGGGCAGCAAGGCGCTGGCCGCTGCCTTCGGTCCTGGCTCGTTCACGCCGTCCATCGTGCGTTCGCGGCCCTGGTTCGTTGCCGTGGTCATTTCCGCCTCCATCACCGGCCGCTGTGGCGACCTCCGTGGCAGCGCCTGGCTCCGGCGCTGGATACTCTGTGGAACAAGTATGGCCAGGGCGCAGCTTTCGTCGCCACGAACTGGGTAAAGCGTGGACGTTATCGACTACCACGGGCTATTCTGTGGACGAATCAGAAATGTGAGCTGCATTACGCATGGGGGTGTGGACGAGTGGAGACTGGACCTCTCGACGACGTGGATCGGAAGATCCTCGCGGAGCTTACCCGCGACGGCAGGCAGTCGGTCACGTCAGTGGCGGAGCGGGTCCACATTTCGCGGGCCCACGCCTATTCGCGCATTGCCAGACTGACCGACGACGGCGTCCTGACGAAGTTCACCGCGATCATCGATCCCGCGAAAGCTGGCCTCCGGTCATCCGCCTATGTCACGCTGAAGGTGCGGCAGCATTCGTGGCGCGAGCTGCGTGACAGATTGCGGGACGTCCCGGAGATCCACCACATCGCACTGGTCGGTGGTGACTTCGATGTGATCCTGCTGGTCCGCGCCGAGGACAACGTGGGGCTGCGGCGCCTGGTCTTCGATCAGCTGCAGTCCATGCCGGGCGTCCTCGACACGCAGACCTTCCTCGTGTTCGAGGATCTCGACACCCGCTGAGTGCTACGGACGCGCGCGACGTTGACGAGGCAGCAGGAGCCGGGCAGATCCTGTCTGCCCGGCTCCTGGAAACGCTCCTGCGAACGATGTGTTTTCAGTGCGATTTGGGAAGCCCTGCACCCCACAGGGCGCCCGCGATCAGCGCCGGTTGGAAGAACAGGCGGCCAAATCGTTTGCGGTCGGAGGTCAGGTTGAACGCATCCAGGCGCTGCGCATACTGATTGATGTTGCCGGGAAAGATCGCCGTGTAGAAGGTCGCGAGAGCCACTCCGATGAGGCGTCGGTGGCGGGGCAGGGCGAGGAAGGACACGCCCAGACCGATCTCGACGACACCGGAGGCAAGCACGACGAAATCCTTGTCCAGTGGGATCCAGCCGGGAACCTGGGCCTGGAAAGGTTCCCGCGCGAAGGTCAGATGGGACGTGCCCGCGAAGGCCATGAATGCGCCAAGACCGATTCGGGCGACGGTCTGAGAAACAGGTGAGGAATTCATGCCTCAACCCTAGGACATGATCAGAGCGGCTCCACCTCGATGACTCGTTGCCCTCGAGCCTGCCGCGCGCCACCTGCGGTGCTAGGCATCCTATGAACTCTCTGCCCTTGCGGGGAGGGTCTTTGTACCTGACATGGCGCAGGGTCCGCGCCCTAGGCTCGATCACGGTGCAGCGGCGCGAACTGCGTCCGAGCTGTTCCGACCGCGCCTGGCTACACGGCAGTGGGAAAACCCGCCTGATGCCTGTGCGCGTCGACAGCGGCAGGTGGTGGGCGTGCCCGCCGGAGAGGAATGGACAACGATGATGGAAGATCAGCACTCCCCGGCTCTGCGCCAGGGAGTGGATTTTCGCGGGACGCCGAACGCGACGGAGAGGGTGACGGAGCACCTGAGACCCGGGAAGAAGCGCGCGCCCCTGCTGCGCTACATCCGGATCAATCTTCCGAGGACCACCCGACTCCTGCTCCTGTTCGTCATCGCCGTCATCGGTATGGCTTCGGCCACGATAGCTCTCAGCGACTACGAGCCCTTTCCCTTCGCAGCTCCGCTCCTGTGGTGTGTGGTCGTTGCAGCCGTCATCTTCGTCGCCGTCGGGCTCCTGACGAAGAACCGGATCTGGACAGCAGGACTCGGCATCGCCACGGCGTCGACGCTGATCTACGTCGGGGGGATCCTGGGCGACGCGCCCTACGTCTGGAACGGGGCCTCGATCACGCTTGCAGCGGTCTGGAACATCACCCTCTTCGCTTCGCTGGGGTACGCGCTCCTCTATTGGGCGCTGCGATACGGCATGATCGTGGCCGCTCCCGACGACCAACACTTCATGGACTGACGAAGGAGCACAATCATGGAATTCGGCTTCCCCTGGTGGCTCCGCGTCGAGCACTTCCTCAACATCATCTTTCTTTCGTTCCTTGTCCGCTCGGGTATCGAGATCCTGGGAACCTACCCCAAGCTCTACCGTTCTCAGCACACCGTTCCGGGCTCGGCGTGGTCCCAGTACACGGTGCAGCGAGCGGCGAAGCACAAGTACTACACCGTGGGCGGCGAGTACGACGACTATTCCCCGCGGATCTCACTGCCGGGTCGGGGCCTGCTGGGCCTCGGCCGGTACTGGCACTTCATCACCGTCACGGGTTTCGTGGCCAGCTGGATCATCTACATGGTCCTGCTGTTCGGCACCGGGCAGTGGCGACGATATATCCCGACGAGCCTCGACACGTTCGTCCAGGCAGGACGCGACATGGTCTCCTACCTGGCCTTCGTGGTGCCGGAGGCCGCTGACGGAGCACCGTTCAACGCCATTCAGCAGCTCTCCTACGGGTTCGTCTTCCTCGTCCTGACGCCGCTCGTCATCCTCACCGGTGTCTTCCAGTCGCCGGCGGTGGCCAACTACTTCTCCCGGATCACCCGCATGCTCGGCGGGCGCCAGGTGATCCGCACGGTCCACTTCCTCTGCATGATCGGCTACATCGTCTTCACGGTGATCCATGTGGCCATGGTGATCCTGCACGGCTACGGGTACGAGACCTCGAAGATCGTCTTCGGGCACACCGACCTGCCCGTCGCCGGCGGGGTCGTCTTCACGATCGGTCTGGTACTCGTTCTCCTGCTGCACGTGATCGCGACCCGCTGGACCCTCGCAGACGGACGGGCGGTCGAGAAGCTGCACAACATCGTGGTGCGTCCCTGGACCAATCTGCTCTACCACCTGCCGGCACGCATGCACTACGACCGCGACAACGTCTCGGGTAAGGACGTGGTGCTGAAGAACACCACCGAGAACTTCCGGGGAAGCGGACGTCCGCCGGAGACGCCGGAGTACCTGGCACTCATGGCCAACGGCTACGAGGACGACTACGTCCTGGAGATCGGCGGCTACGTGGAGCGTCCGATGAGCCTCACGATCCGCGAGCTCCGCGACCTGGCCGAGGGCCACTCGCAGACCACCCTGCATCACTGTGTGCAGGGATTCACCTCGATCGGTAAATGGCGGGGCATCTCGGTCTCGGACCTGCTGGATCTCGCCGGACCTCTCCCCGGGGCCACGGACGTGGTGTTCATGAGCTTCCAGGACATGGGACGCGACGACGCCCTCTACGAGGGTGGCACCTACTACGAGTCCACCCCCATGATCGAGGCCCGGATGCCGCAGACCCTCATCGCCTTCGATCTCAACGACGAAGGCGAGATCCCCGCGAAGAACGGCGCTCCGGTGCGCCTGCGCACCGAGACCTCCACCGGCTTCCGCAATCTCAAGTGGCTGGAACGGATCGAAGTGGTCAACCGCTACGACATCATCGTCGAGGGTCGCGGCGGGTACTTCGAGGACGTCGACTTCTACGACCGGAACCAGCTGATCTAATGAGCGACCGCCAGGGAAAGAGGACGCACGTGGCACACACCGACACACAACCGCGCACGCAGGCCGAACTCGACGCCTACATCGATTCGCTGGGCCGCCCCAGGCGCAACACCTTCAACGGGATGTTCCCGCTGCACGAGGACATGGAGCTCAGCGACGAGCAGATCCGCATCGTCCTCGACTACCTCCAAGAGGTGGACTTCCACCTGCCCGGAGCCACCCCTGAGGACTTCCTCGTGGTGCGCTGGGCCCGCTACACGGGATTTCAGTTCATCCAGGAGCCTCTCGAGGCCTATGCCGTGGGACTGAGATGTACCCGCCCGGGCATGGAGGACCAGCACACGTTCATCCGCATGTCGTGGGCGCAGCTCATGGGTCTGCCCGACGCCGAGCGTCTTCCGGTCAACGAACCGGTGCTGGCGAGTGACATGATGACACTCGCTCGCTACCGCGACACCCGGACAGGACCGTCGCGAACCGGCGTCGACTCCTACGCCGGCGACGACGTACCAGGGGTCGACTTCGATCTGAAACTTCTCGACGGAGCTCTCGAGGACCTGCTGTCGCAGCAGGCCAGCGGCAAGGGCAGGGAGATCAACACCTGGTGGACGCCCGCCCTGAACTGGGGTGCTGCCATGGCCGGCCGTTACCCACGCCTGAAGTACTTCGAGTCCAGGGGGCGGCTCGGCGAGAAAGCGCTGGCCAGGCTCCACGACTTCGAACGGCGAGCGGAGCAGGCGGAGTCCGTTCTCCGGGAACTCGGCCTCGTGGTCCCCTCGTCCATCGTCCAGAACACATTGAGGCAGGCGGCCAAAGCGGAGAAGGGATCGTTCCTACCCCGCCTCCGGATCCGGAATCCTCGCCCGCTCACGGAGATCGGCCAGGACGCCGCTGCGGAGTCGGACGACCAGCGCCCGTATACCGACGCTCAGTCCGACGCCGACTTCCCCACTGCTGACGACCCCACCGGGGTGTCGTCAACGGACCGCCGCTAGCGCCGTCGCTCCTCCTTCAATCCCTCCTCACCCTCAGAAAGGACGTCCGGTCATGTCATCCATGGTGGTACTAGGGCTCATCGCGTCCGTAGCCCTCCTCGCCGGCTTCGCCCTGCTCAATCTCGGCAAGCTCACTCCTGATCACTACACCTACCAGCTCCTCAACTTCATCGGCGCCGGCTTCCTCACGGCCTCCGCCGCCGATCCCTTCAACGCAGGAGTCTTCTGGACCGAGCTGATCTGGTCGGTCCTCGGGCTCTTCGGGATCATCAAGATCTGGGCGAAACGCCGCAAGCAGACCGCATCGGCATCAAGCACGCCTCTCGTCGCCTCGGCCTCAGAAGGAGAGAAGTAGACCATGACCTTTTCCTACGAGATCGGGATCGCTGCCGGTATCTGCTTCGTCGTCGCGTTCGGCCTGCTGAACTTCGGAGTGCTCTCGTCGAAATCCCCCATGTACCAGACACTGAACTTCCTCGGCGCCGTCGGCTTCACCTACACGGCCATCTCCCCGTTCAACCCCGGGCTGTTCATCCTCGAAGTCATTTGGGCCGTCGTCGCGCTGTACGGTCTGTGGAAGATCTGGTCGAAGCGACCGGACCCTGCTCCGAAAGTTCCGGTGCAGCAGGAGATGGGCTGACACAGCGGTTCTCCCCACCGCATCGTCACAGGTGATTCTCGGGTTTCGACTCTGAGAGTATGAGGCCATGGCTTCGAAAAACGCTCACGACCTCGACGGCGATACGGAAGCAGGTCAGTCAGGCGGCGTCCAGTCCGTGGACCGCGCGCTCACCGTCCTGGATATCCTGGCGCGCGACGGCGATGCCGGGGTGAGCAGTATCGCCCTGGAGATGAACATCCATAAGTCCACAGCCTCCCGATTGCTGGCGTCGCTCGTGAACAGGGAACTGGTCCACCAGGACAGTGAGCGCGGGAAGTACCGGCTGGGCTTCGGCGTCCTGCGCCTGGCCAGCTCCATCCCGGGCAGGCTGAGTCTGGTCCGGGAGGCGCGCCCGGTACTGGAGGCACTGGCGGAGCGGTTCAAGGAGACGGTGAACCTGGCCGTGCTGCGCTCCAACTACGCCGTGAACCTTGACCAGGCCATGGGACCCTCGACGCTGGCCACCTACGACTGGGTGGGCAGTCTGACGCCCCTCCACGCCACCTCCAGCGGGAAGGTCCTGCTGGCCACACTGCCCCCGGATGAGCGGAAGCGCCTGCTCGTCGAGACCGGACTGCCGGCGCGTACGCCGCAGACCATCACAGATCGAGCCGAACTCGAGCGCGAGCTGGCGAAGGTTGCCCAGGACGGATATGGGATGGTGAAGGAGGAGTTCGAGGTCGGCTCGAACGCCGTCGCGGTACCGTTCGGCAGCCACCTCGATCTCGTGAGCGCCGCGATCAGCGTCGCGGGACCGGCGTTCCGCTTCGATCCGGAGGCGATGCCGGAACTGATCGAGGAGCTGAAGCAGGCAGGACGGCGCATCAGCACCAGGATGGGACACGCGGACGCCTGAACGAGAACAGTCACGTACCGGCCCGGCGTCTCAGGAGAGCGCTACGGCGTCGCCCACCTTGCCCTGCACCCACGCGTGGAACGCGCCGATATGGTGCTCGCTGGGGACCAGGACACCGCCCTTGGCGTAGACCTTCGAACTCATGGCCGGCTGGCAGCGCTCGCACGCGTCGAAGTCCTGCTGATTGACCCGATGGAACAACTCCACGGAGGCACTGACGTCCTTGCCGCTCTCGACGACGCTCGGCACGTACAGCCAGTCGCACTCGACCACCGTGTGGTCCGCCGCCAGGGGGAACATCCGGTGGATGATCACGTGATCCGGGACCAGGTTCACGAACACGGTGGGCTTGATGGTGATGGCGTAGTACCGGCGGTCCTGGTCCTCATCGATCCCCGGGATGCGCTCCAGTCCTTCGGAGCCGTCCACGGTGAAGCCTGCAATGTCCTCGCCGAAGTCGGCGCCGTGTCCCACGAAGTACTGCGCGGCCAGACCGTCGGCGAACTCCGGCAGCACCTCGGTGAGCTCAGGGTGGATGGTGGCGCAGTGGTAGCACTCCATGAAGTTCTCGATGATGAGCTTCCAGTTCGCCTTCACCTCGTAGCGGACCCGCCGCCCCACGCTGAGATTGGCGACGTCGTAACCCTCGATCGCCTTGACGTCCCCCAGTCTCTCCTCGATGGCACCCATGACGTCCTCCTCGAACGACGGCGGTTCGTCGGCGAGACAGACCCACACGTAGCCCAGGTACTCACGGACATGGACCTTGACCAACCCGTAGTCGTCCCGGTCTATATCCGGCATCTTCGTGAGATTGGGTGCGGCGATCAGCTTGCCGTCGAAGTCGTAGGTCCAGGCGTGGTACGGACACTGGAACGACCGCTTCGCCTCACCCTGCTCCTCCATGCACAGTCTGACGCCGCGGTGGCGGCACACGTTGTAGAAGGCGCGGATGCCGCCTTTCCGGTTGCGGCTGATCAGCACGCTCTCGCGCCCGATCTGGACCGTCCGCCATGCGCCCGGTGTGTCCAGGTCGGAGCTTCGGACCGAGCAGAACCACATCTGCTCGAAGATCCGCTCCTGTTCCGCCGCGAAGACTGCTTCGTCGACGTAGGTGTGGCCGGGAAGGGTGGGGATCAAACTGGGGGTGGTCACCTCGACGGACAACGCATCCTCCTCACAACTAGGTGATGGTGGTCAAGCAGGAACAAGGTCGCTCACCGGTCCACGAACAGGAAGCCCACGGCGCCGCCTGGTGAACAGTTTCGGCTGATTCATGCCGACAACCGCCAGCGGAGTACTCCCCCGGTAGTAGACGGCGAGGAAGCTGGTGGTCGCCGGGTCGCCGGCCTCGATCTCCAGGCGGTCGTACCCGGTGGCGTCGCCCGCGAACTGGAGCCTGAGGCCGTACTGATCGGACCAGAAGTAGTGCGGAGCGAGCGGTCTCGTCGGAGTCTCCGGGGACAAAAGTGCCTCCACGGCGAGGGCGGCGCGCTCCGATGCCCCGGACCAGTGCTCCGCTCGGCAGTGGCGTCCGGTGGCCGGGTCGAACCACGCGGCGCAGTCCCCGACGGCGACGATCCCCGGGACACCGGTTCGGCCCATGCCGTCGCACAGGACACCGCGGTCCAGCGACAGGCCGGAGGACTCCAGCCACTCGGTATTCGGATCGGAGCCGACACCGACCACCACGACGTCGGCCGTGAT
>JARIBG010000103.1 GCA_029257465.1 Arthrobacter sp.
CATGGGTCTGGCGTTCCTCGCCTTCATCCCCTTCGCCGGCGGCGGACCGAACAGCACACCGCTCATAGCCCTCGCCGCCATCCTGCTCCTGTTCACGTTCGCCGAGCTCTTCATCTCCCCGATCGGCGAAGCGCGGTGGATTCTCTTCAGTGACCGGGCCGGTCCGGATCCGGGGTCTTCCGACCCGCCTCCTGCCGATAGGACGGCGTGTCGGGGTGCAACACGCTCCTCAAAGCCTCAATGACCCCGGAACCGGCACCGCCGGCTCCGCCGCCTAGTTGCCCAGTTGCCCAGTTGCCCAGCGTCGCCGTCGGCCGGCGTCGGCACCCGAACCGGACCAGAGCCGACACGGCACCAGGACCAGCGAAGCCCGAGCGAGTCCTGTTGCGCCGTCGTCATCGATCCCACACACTTCTACTCACCGGTAACATCGTGACCAGCCGCTGCGGCACAACGAATGATCGAAGGAGATCGAGTGACCAACCTCGCCAATAATCTGGTGTCCACCGCGAAGAGGAGTCCCTCGGTCGTGGCCATCAAGCTCGACGACGTCGAGGTCACCTTCGGGGCCCTGGAGCAGCTCAGCCAGAAGATCGCGACCATCCTCGGTGAGTACGGCATTGAACGCGGCGATCGGGTGGCGCTCATGATGCCGAACATCCCGCAGATGGCTTTCGTCTACTACGGTGTGCTGCGCACCGGGGCCGTCGTCGTGCCGCTGAATCCGCTGCTGAAAGGGCGCGAGGTCGCCTACCACCTCACCAATTCGGGCGCGAAGCTCGCCTTCGCCTGGGAGGGCATCATCGGTGAGGCGGAAGCCGGCGCCGAGGCAGCCGGCGAGGAAAGCGGAGCATCCGTGGACGTGGTGACGGTGGACAGCGGGGCCTTCATGCAGCGGGTCTCCGCCGCCGAGCCAACACCGGACGTCGTCGACCGCGACGGCGAGGACACCGCCGTGGTGCTGTACACCTCGGGGACCACGGGCCGGCCCAAGGGCGCCACGCTCTCGCACACGAATCTCGCCCGCAACGCCGAGATCTCCCGGGACCTGATGGGGATCAAGGAGGGCGAGGTGCTCTTCGGCGGCCTGCCGTTCTTCCATATCTTCGGCCAGACCTGCGCCCTGAATGCCTCCGTCCTCACCGGTGCCACAGTGACCCTCCTGCCGCGGTTCGAGCCGGGCAAGGCGCTCGAGATCATCGCGCGGGACCGCGTCACCATCTTCGAGGGCGTGCCCACCATGTACGTCGCGATGCTGCGCACCCCGAGTGTCACCAGCACCGATCTGTCCTCCGTCCGGGTGGCCGTCTCGGGCGGATCGGCGCTGCCGGTCGAGGTGCTGCACGAGTTCGAGCGCGTGTTCAAGGCGGATCTGCTCGAGGGCTACGGATTGTCCGAGACCTCACCGATCGTCAGCTTCAACCGCGTGGGCGAGCTCCGGAAGCCCGGCTCCATCGGTACGCCCGTGGAGGGCGTGGAGGTACGGATGCTCGACGGCGAGGGCAACGAGGTACCCCAGGGCGACGTCGGGGAGCTCTCCGTCCGCGGGCACTGCGTGATGAAGGGCTACTGGCAGAACGACGACGCCACGAGGACCGCGATCCCCGACGGCTGGTTCCGCACCGGTGACCTCGCCCGCTTCGACGAGGACGGCCTGATCTTCATCGTCGACCGCAAGAAGGAAGTGATCCTCCGCGGCGGGTACAACGTGTACCCGCGGGAGGTGGAGGAAGTGCTCTACGAGCACCCTGCCGTCGCCGAGGCCGCCGTGATCGGTGTGGCCGACGAGCTGCACGGTGAGGAGATCGTCGCCGTGATCGGCGTGAAGTCCGAGCACGCCCCGGCCGACGACGCCGCGTCCGAAGCACTCTCGAAGGAGATCGTCGAGTTCGTCAAGGAACGGGTGGCCGCGTACAAGTACCCGCGCCGTGTGGTGATCGTCGACGCCCTGCCGAAGGGTCCCACGGGCAAGATCCTCAAGCGCGAGATCACCGTCTAGCCGAGCACCTGCCCAGAATGCCGCGAGGTTCACAGATGCTCCTGTAAACCTCGCGGTAGGGACGGGAAAGTGCTCCGTCCCAGGTGACAGTGGTCGGTCAGTTCCCCGAGCCGCCGTCGTTGTCAGCCTCGAAGCCCGGGGCCACTTCCTCCTCGGGGTCGGGTCCGCCGTAGCCGCCCTCGGTCTGCTCCTCGAGCTTGCCGGCCTCCTCCGCGCCCTGCTCCCCGGGATCGTTGGCCGCGGTGTCGCTGTGGTTCTCGCTCATATCGATGCCTTCCGTGCTGCGTCCGCTCCCTGGTCGGGTGCTGATCTTCAGCTTACTGATGAACGGTAGGCGGGCAACCCGGATGAATCACGCCGGACGGCGGGTGTAATCGCACCTCTTGTTTGACATGCTGGGGCCATGGAAAATCGAGCGGGCACCGTAGCCCTACCCAGCGACCTCGTCGACGTCACGAACCTGTTGGATGCGTACTTCGACGTCGAACCCGATCTCTCGGACCCGGGGCAGCGCGTGGTCTTCGGCACTTCGGGTCATCGCGGGTCGTCGCTGAAGTCCTCCTTCAACGAGGCGCACATCCTGGCGATCACCCAGGCGATCGTCGAGTACCGCACGCGGCAGGGCATCACCGGGCCGCTCTTCATGGGCAAGGACACGCACGCCCTCTCCGAGCCTGCCCAGAACAGCGCGCTGGAGGTCCTGGCGGCCAACGCGGTCACGGTCCTGATCGACGCGCGTGGCGCGTACACCCCCACCCCGGCGGTCTCCCACGCCATCCTCACCCACAACGCCGCGCACACGGAGCAGTCCGACGGTATCGTCATCACCCCCTCGCACAACCCGCCCGGCGACGGTGGCTTCAAGTACAACCCTCCCCACGGCGGTCCGGCCGACTCCGACGCCACCACGTGGATCGCGAACCGGGCCAACGCACTGCTCGAGGGCGGACTCCGCGAGGTGAAGCGCGTCCCGCTCGCGCAGGCCCGCACGGCCGAGGGGATCGGCAGCTACGACTTCCTGCAGCACTACGTCGAGGATCTTCCCTCGGTGCTGAACCTCGACGCCATCCGCGCCGCCGGCGTGCACATCGGAGCCGATCCCATGGGCGGAGCGTCCGTGGACTACTGGGGTGCGATCGGCGAACGCCACGATCTCAATCTCACGGTGGTCAATCCCACGGTGGACCCGCAGTGGGCCTTCATGACACTGGACTGGGACGAGAAGATCCGCATGGACTGCTCCTCCCCCTACGCCATGGCGTCGCTGATCAAGCAGGCGAGCCAGTTCGACATCGCCACCGGTAACGACGCCGACGCCGACCGCCACGGGATCGTCACGCCCGACGCCGGGCTGATGAACCCCAATCACTATCTGGCCGTCGCCATCCAGTACCTCTACGCGAACCGCCCCGACTGGCGGCAGGACGCCGTGATCGGCAAGACCCTCGTGTCGTCGTCGATCATCGACCGCGTCGCGGCGGATCTGGGCCGCGTGCTGCAGGAGGTCCCGGTGGGCTTCAAGTGGTTCGTCCCCGGTCTGCTCAGCGGCGAGCTCGCCTTCGGGGGCGAGGAATCCGCCGGGGCATCATTCCTGCGTCACGACGGCACGGCCTGGACCACGGACAAGGACGGCATCCTCCTGGCCCTGCTGGCCTCGGAGATCACGGCGGTGACGGGCAGAACGCCGTCGCAGCACTACGCCGGGCTGACCGACCGCTTCGGCGCGCCCGTGTACGCGCGGATCGACGCCGCAGCCACGCGCGAGCAGAAGGCCGCGCTGGGCAAGCTCTCGCCGTTGGACGTCACCGCCACCACGCTCGCCGGCGAGGACATCACGGCCCGCCTCACGGAAGCACCGGGGAACGGAGCTCCCGTGGGCGGGCTGAAGGTCACCACCGAGAACGCATGGTTCGCAGCGCGGCCCTCGGGCACGGAGGACGTCTACAAGATCTACGCCGAGTCCTTCAGGGGCGAGGAGCATCTGGCCCAGGTGCAGGCCGAGGCGAAGGCCCTGGTCGACGGCGTCATCGGCTGAGGCGCGACATCGACCGGTGCCTCGTCCAACCGAGCCTCAGAGGAGCTTGCGCAGCAGCTTCCGCTTGAGCGGGCCGAAGGGTGGGTACGCCAGCCGGAGCGTGTCCACCCGGGTGGGCTTGGAGAACACGGACTGCCGGTGACTGAACGTCCGGAAGGATTCGTACCCGTGGTAACTGCCCATCCCGCTCGTGCCGACGCCGCCGAACGGCAGCCCCGGGACGGCGAGCTGGATGGTGGACACGTTGTGCGCCAGGCCACCGGCCTGGACCCGCTCCGTGAACTCGTCCAGGTGCTCCTCGCTGTCGCTGAACAGGTACGCGGCCAGAGGGTGCGGGCGCGCGGCGATGAACTCGATGGCGGCATCCAGGTCCTCGACTTCCACGATGGGCAGCAGGGGCCCGAAGATCTCCTCCTGCATGAGCGCCGACCCCGGGTCCACCTCGCGCAGGATCGTCGGCTCGATGTACCGCTCGGAGCGCTCGTGCTGCCCCCCGGAGACGATCGTGCCGTCGGGCAGCAGGTCCACGAGCCGGTCGAAGTGGTCGTCGGTGATGATCCGCCCGTAGTCACCCGATTCCCGGGGATCGATGCCGTAGAACTCCCGCACCGCCTCGGTCAGCGCCTCGGCGAGCTCGGCCGCGCGATCCGGCGTCGTCAGCACGTAGTCGGGAGCCACGCAGGTCTGGGCGGCGTTCATGAACTTCCCGTACGCGATGCGCCGCGCCATGGCGCGCAGGTCACCGCCCACGACGACGGCCGGTGACTTGCCGCCGAGTTCGAGCGTCACCGGTGTCAGGTGCTCCGCCGCGGCCTTCATGACGATCTTCCCCACGCGCTCACCCCCGGTGTAGAAGATGTGGTCCCACACCTGGGCCAGCAGATCGGTGGTCACGTCCACCCCGCCCTCGACGACGGACACCGCCGAGCGGTCGAGGTACAGCGGCACCAGCCGGGCGAGCATCGCCGAGGTGGCCGCGGCCAGTTCGCTGGGTTTGATCACCGCGGCGTTGCCGGCGGCAAGGGCGCCGACGAGCGGTGCCAGGACCAGCTGCATCGGGTAGTTCCATGGGCCGATGATCAGCACGACGCCGAGCGGCCTCGCCTGGGTCCAGGCCCGCGCAGGGCGCAGCCCGCCGGGTACTGCCACCTTCTCGGGCTCCATCCACTGGTCCAGGTGCTTGAGCGCGTAGTCCAGTTCGGCTCGTACCACCGCCACCTCGGAGAGGAAGCCCTCGGTGCGGCTCTTGCCGAGATCCTCCTCGAGGGCGCCGGTCAGGTCGTCCTCGCGTTCGGAGAGCAGGCGGAGGAAGGCCTGCAGCTGCTCCCGGCGCCACTCGACGGGGCGGGTGGCGCCGGTGTCGAAGAAGCTGCGGTGGTCGGCGAGGAGTGTTGCGGCGTTCATCGGTCTGCCTTCTGGTCGGTGGTGGCGCCCACCGGGCGCCCGGTGAACTTCTCCATCGAGCTGTACACGCGGAAGACGCGGCCGGCGACGACGTCCCAGACCGGCTGAGGGAGAAGATTGCGCAGGGTACCGGCGAGCTGGACGGTCCAGGGCAGCTGCACGCGGGCCTTGCCCTCGAGCGCTCCGAGCCAGGCCTTGTCGACCACGTACTCGGGTTCCATCAGCGGCGTCATGAGCGGCCCGCGTGCGCCCTCGAACATGCCGGTCTTGATGTAGCTGGGGATCAGGGTGGTGACGGCGATGGGGTGGCGGGCCTCGACCAGCTCCAGGCGCAGCGAATCGCTCCACCCGATCATGGCCCACTTGGTGGCTGCGTAGACGCTCATCCGCGGCACGGCCAGGGTTCCCGACGCCGAGGCGATGTTGAGGATCCTGCCCGGGGTGCCGCGCTCGATCATCGCCGGGAGGAAGGCCCGCGTAATGTGCATGGGACCGGCGAGGTTGATATCCAGGGTCGCGTCGATGTCGTTCGTGGGATCGTGGTCCCAGAAGTACTTGCCGCGGACGATCCCGGCGTTGTTGATCAGCATGTCGGGCACGCCGACGTCGTTCAGGACCGCCTGCGCCGCTGTCTGGATCGACTCGAGGGACGCGACGTCCACCACGTAGCTGTGCAGCGTGGTCGCGTTCGAGGTCAGCGACGCGACCACCTCTTCCAGGGCAGTCGCGTCGATGTCCCACATGACGACGGCGGCAGCCCCCTCCTGGACCGCGCGTTCCACATAGAGTCGGCCCATGCCGCGGCCCGCTCCGGTGATCAGGACGGTGTGTCCTGCTATCGAAAATGTCACTGTCTGGCCTTTCTCTCGTTGTTCTGCAACGTAGCATCGGAGGCCGCACGGTGCCGGTAAGATTTCCCGGGACCCCCGCGATGACCTTCGGAAGGCAGACCCATGAGCATACGAGGTATCGGCTGGACTCTCCACGGGGACGGCAGGAACGTGCGGCCCGGCGGCTTCGTGGCACCCGATGAGCGCCTGAGCTGGCCCCGGACCATCGGCATCGGTGCGCAGCACGTGGTGGCGATGTTCGGGGCGACGTTCCTCGTCCCGCTGATCACCGGTTTCCCGCCCTCCACCACCCTCCTGTTCTCCGGCATCGGCACGCTCCTGTTCCTCGTCATCACGGCGGGCCGGATCCCCAGCTATCTCGGCTCGAGCTTCGCGTTCATCGCCCCGATCGCGGCGGCCCAGTCCCAGCACGGGGCTGCTGGCGCCCTGGGCGGCATCATCATGGCCGGGGCCGCCCTGGCCGTGATCGGGTTCATCGTGCACACCATCGGTGCCCGCTGGATCCAGGTGGCCATGCCCCCGATCGTCACGGGCTCCATCGTCGCCCTCATCGGTCTCAATCTGGCGCCGACCGCCAAGGCGAGCTTCGAGCAGGCTCCGCTCACGGCGCTCGTCACGGTGATCGCGATCCTGCTCGTCACCGTCCTGTTCAAGGGCATCCTCGGTCGGCTGTCCATCCTCGTCGGCGTCCTCGCCGGGTACGCCGTCGCCCTGCTCCGCGGGGAGGTGGACCTCGCTGCGATCGGCGCAGCCCCGTGGATCGGTCTGCCCGACTTCGCTGCTCCCGAGTTCCACGTCTCCGTCGTCGGGCTCTTCATCCCCGTGGTCCTCGTCCTCGTGGCCGAGAACATCGGCCATGTGAAGTCGGTCGCCGCGATGACCGGCCGCGACCTGGACCCGCTGACCGGCCGCGCCCTCCTGGCGGACGGACTCGCGACCATGATCGCCGGCGCCGGCGGTGGGTCCGGCACCACCACGTACGCCGAGAACATCGGCGTCATGGCGGCCTCGCGCGTCTACTCCACGGCCGCGTACTGGGTGGCCGGCGTCGTCGCGATCCTGCTGAGCCTCTTCCCGAAGTTCGGCGCGCTGATCGCCACCGTCCCTCCCGGGGTGCTGGGCGGTGCGGGTGTGGTCCTGTACGGGATGATCGGGATTCTCGGGGTGCGCATCTGGGTGCAGAACCAGGTGGACTTCTCCAACCCGATCAATCTGTCCACGGCCGGCGTCGCCCTGGTGATCGGCATCGCGGACTTCACCTGGGTGATCGGCGAGCTGACGTTCGCCGGGATCGCCCTCGGGACGGCTGCTGCACTGCTCATCTTCCACGGCATGACGGCGATCGC
>JARIBG010000116.1 GCA_029257465.1 Arthrobacter sp.
GTGGGTCGGACTTCTCGTTTAAGTGACTCCCTGCGGCATCCTTGCCGTCTCTGGCTCTTGCTGCCTCTGGCTGACGTGGACAACCACATGGTCGTCAGGTTCTGGCTCGAAGCGAGGACGACTGCCCGGGACCTAGGGCAAGCCCGCTCTGCCGAATTCCTGCTGCAAGCGCGGACGACGGCGATGTGTCTCGCGTAGTTGCACGATCAGAGCATCGACGTCGTCTTCCGCGGTCGTTCCGATCGCGAGTCGCCGCATCGTGGCGAGCCTCCTGGCAGCGCGTCGGTAGTGCTGGACCCCGGCATCCACCAGCTCGTTCTCGACAAGCCGCTGATGGACCGGCAGCACGGCCAGTGGGTCCACTTTCTCGTACACCTTGGCCAGCTCACTCCAGGTCCGGTCGTCGTCGAGGTCCAGCGAGTGGGCCAGTGCCCACGCGAAGCTCGGATCCTTCAGCGTCAGGACCGCGAACAGGACCGCGTCTCCCGGGCTTGCCGAGAGCGTGGTGACAACCTCGTCACGGAATTCAGGCCAGGAGGTAGCGGCTGCGCCGTACAGATGGGCGGCCGAGGTCGACGAGGGCCACTTCCGGAACACCGTGAGCCGGGCCTGCAGCGCCTCGGACGGCCGGTGATCGGCCAGCAGCGTGCACCAGTGCTCCGCAGCAGTGAGCGACTGATGTCCGTGGTCGAAGTCGACGGCCTGCCGGGCCCAGTCGATCGCCAGGTCGATCTCACCGATCTCCTCGAGTGCCTTCGCGGTGTCCTCCAGCCACGCGGCTACCCGCCGGTCCTTCGCGTGGGTCCGGATGATGGCGTCGATGTCGCGATCAAGGATGGCGAGTCGCTGTGCATTCCAGTCGAGGGCGAACCATACGTGCGAGTGCTCGGAGGACCAGCGGCCGTCCGGCCGAGCTCCGAGGCCGACGTCCACGCCTGCCAACCTTTTCCGGTACGTCTCCAGGCCTCTCTCACCCAGGGCCGGTGCGTACGCCACCGGGTCGAGCTCGAAGTAGCCGGCAGCGCCGTCGCCGAACTGGAACTTCATCATCCAGTCGATCAGCGGGCCCACCGGCGTTCGCGCTGCGGCAGCCGCCTTCGGGTGCAATTCCAGCAGACGTCGGCAGGCGTCGCCGATGATGCCGCTGGAATCATCGGCCCGGGAGATCACCGTGACAGCAGAACCGAGTGCCCTGTGGGTGACGGAGTAGAGTTCTGCCGGCTCACTCGTCGGAACCGCAGCCTCGAGGAGGTCGACGGCCTCGTGCATCTGCTGGCCGTGAGCGTTGGCCGCGCTCCAACGGTGAAGGTCCGATCGTGTCCGGATCAGCGGCAGGACTGCGCCCGCGAGCGCGGTCATGTCGGCCCGTCCTGGCGCCCGGACCGCTCATGGTGTTTCGTCGTCATGATCTGCCCATCCCTTCGACCCCGTCATCCACAGATCGACCGTCCTACCCCTTCGGCAGGTCCTTGTAAGCGCTCAGCGCCCGTTCCCGGCTCTCCTTGAGATCGACGATCGGATCAGGATAGCCCGGAGCCGACCCCTTCCACGGCTCATGCAGATTATCGGCGTCCGCGAGTTCTGGCACGTAGCGCAGGAGGTACGTGCCGTCCGCGTCGAACTTCTTGCTCTGCAGCACCGGGTTGAAGATGCGGAAGTAGGGGCTGGCATCGGCGCCCGATCCTGCCACCCACTGCCAGTTCGACGCGTTGGACGCCGGGTCGGCGTCGACGAGGCAGTCCCAGAACCACTGCTCGCCCACGCGCCAGTCGATCATGAGGTTCTTGGTCAGGAAGGACGCCGTCGCCATGCGGACCCGATTGTGCATCCACCCGATCCCGTAGAGCTGGCGCATCCCGGCGTCGATGAGGGGATACCCGGTGCGGCCACGCTGCCAGGCGGAAAGATCCGCCGTCGTGGGGTCCTCATACGCGAAGGCATCGAACTCCGGTCGGTAGTTCACCGTGGCGAGATCAGGGTTGAAGTAGAGCAACTGCCAGCTGAACTCCCGCCATCCGAGCTCCGATCCGAAAACCCGGATGTCCTCCGCCGTCGAGGTGTCCTTATGGTCCTGAGCTGCGTGCCAGACCTCGAACGGGCTGATCTCACCGAAGCGCAGATGCGGGGAGAGCATACTCGTACCCTGGGTACCCGGGCGCTCCCTGTTGTCCTTGTACCCGTCGGCTCCGCTGTCGAGGAAGTCGTCGAGGCGAGCGTGCGCTCCGGCCTCACCGGGCGTCCAGGTCTCCCGTAGACCCTCTGCCCAGTCGGGTGACACGGGGAGCAGGTTCCAGGTGTGGAGCTCGTCGGATGCCAGGTGCGGCCCGTGCAGGGCACCGGGCGCGGGAAAGGGGGTGCGGGGAGTGCGGAAGGTGAGGCAGGCCCGCCAGAAGGGCGTGAAGACCTTGTACGGTTCGTTCGATCCCGAGGTGACCTCCCACGGCTCGTACAGCAGATTGGCGTGATAGCTCGTGGCCTCCACGCCGTGATCCGAGAACGCGGTCTTGACAGCGGTATCGAGGGTGCGTTCGGCGAGTCCGTAGCGGCGATTCCACACGACGGCGTGGGCCGAGCTCTCGGTCACGAGCCGGGGCAGGACGTGCTCCGGTGCGCCTCGCCGCAGGACGAGGGGGATCCCGAGTTCGTCCAGGGATGCTGCCAGCGCGGTGAGGGAGTGGTGCAGCCACCACTTCGACGCGCCGCCCAGCGGACGGATCCCGTCGGTCTCCTCGTCGAGGACATAACACGCGACGACGTCGTCGCCGCTGTCCGCCGCTGCGGCCAGGGCAGGGTTGTCGGAGATACGCAGATCGTCGCGGAACCATACGAGAGTTGCAGCCATGGAGCTAATCTATCGGCCGCCTCCGACACCCGACCGACACCCGACCGTCACCTGACTGACGCGCAGGGGACCGCGCCCGGTCGGCTGCGGTCCCCTGTTGCCGGCGTCGAATCGCTCGATGACGGTTGGCTCGTATGCTCCGGATCAGACGGTGCGCTCGCCCGTCGTCGATGGTGCTTCGACGGACTCACCGCTGCCCTGGCCGATGGCTGACTGCGCTTCGGCTCCGGACTTCAGGGCTGCCAGCCGCGCTTCGATCTCGGTCTGCTCCCCGAGATCCTCGAGGCTCTCGAACTGGGCGTCGAGGCTGGAGGATGCCAGTTCCTGCTGACCACGCACCTTGGCCTCCTCGCGTCGGATCTTCTCCTCGAAGCGGCCCACCTCGCTCGTCGGGTCCATGAAGTCGATGCTCTTCACGGCGTCGTGGACCTGCTGCTGCGCTTGGGCGGTGCGTGAACGGGCGATCAGCTGATCGCGCTTGACCGTCAGCTCACCGAGCTTGCCCTTCATCTGGTTGAGGCCGTCCTTGAGCTTGTCGACGATCTCGGTCTGCGACGCGATGGTGGGTTCGACACCCTTGGCTTCGTTCTCGGCGGACATCTGACGCTGGATGGCGACCTTCGCGAGATTGTCGAATTTCTGCGCGTCGGTGGTGTTGCCCGAGCTGCGGTACTCGTCGGCCTTCCGCGAGGCAGCCAGAGCCTTGTTGCCCCAGCTGCGGGAGTTCTCCAGGTCCTCGTTGTAGTCCTCCTGCATCATGCGCAGATTACCGATCGTCTGCGCGACGGCGCTCTCGGTCTCGGCGATGCTGTTCGTGTAGTCGCGGACCATCTGGTCCAGCATCTTCTGCGGATCCTCCGCCTGATCGAGCAACGAGTTGATGTTCGCCCGGGTGAGCTGGGCGATCCGCCCGAAGATTGACTGCTTTGCCATTGATCTACCTCTCGATTCGTATCCGTGGTCCGTGTGTCCTGCTGAATTGCCTCCGGTGCGACCTAGAAGTCGCCGCCTCCGCCGCCGAAACCGCCGAAACCTCCGCCGCCTCCGCCGAACCCGCCGAAGCCGCCGCCACCGAAGCTGCCGCCGCCGCCACCGAAGCCGCCGCCACCGAAGCCGCCGCCACCGTCGCTCTGACCGCCGCCGAAGCCGCCGCCGAAGCCGCCACCGTTCAGGATTCCGCCCAGCAGGATCCCACCGAGCAGGGCGCCGCCCATGCCGTCGTTACCCCTGCGTCCGTAACCTCCGCCGAAGCCTCCTCCGCCGAAACCGTCGACGTCCTGCTCGGCGAGACGGGCGGCCTGGTCGGCGAGCATGGCCGCCTGCTGTGCGTGGGCCAGCGCGGTCACCGGGTCGGAGCGCCGGAGGTCGATGGCGTAATCGAGATTCCGCTCGGCTTCGGCCAGACGCGTCCGTGCCTCCCGCCCCACGCCGCCCCGCCTCGCGCGGATGTAGTCGGCGGTACCCGAGATGCCGGACTGCGCCGCGATGATCGCGTGCTGCAGGGAGTCCTGCGCCCGGCGCGTGTTCTCGGCCTGGTCACGCACACCGGCCAGGGCGGCGTCGAGCTGTGCGTGCGCGGCTTCCAGGCGCTCCAGCAGGGCCAGCGGATTGCTGCGGCTCTGCCGGCGTTCCTGCCGTACCGTGGCGACGGCGGACTCGACGGCCGCGATGGGACCGGCGAGATCCCGGTACTGACCGGTACGGTCCATGGCCTGAGCCTGGGCCAGATCCTGCTCGGTGTCCGGCAGGGCTCGCTCCAGCCCGGCTTCGGCTGCAGCGAGCTCTTCGGACTTCCTGTCGATGGCATCGAGGAGGACATCGCTCTGGTGGACGGCCTCCTCCGCGGCCCGGACGGCGACGACGGCGCGACCGCTGTCTCCCTCGCCCATGCGCGATTCGGCCTCCTGCGCGGCGCTGTCCACGAACGCCAGTCGTTCCCTTGCCTGGTCGATGTTGTCCGCCACCTGGCTCGTGGCGCTCTCGGGATAACGGCTCTGCAGTGTGCTGAGGGACTGCTCGGCGGCGGCCAGACGCTCGCCCGCTCCGGCGGCGGCCGCCTGCGCCTGACGCAGAGCAGCCGGGGCGTTCCGCTCGAGCTCCCGCAGGGCATCGAAGTCGGCCTTGTGCTCCTCGAGCGAGGCATTGACCTCCTCGCAGCGGCGGATGATCTCGCCGAGCCACTGCCGCTGCTGTTCCTCGGTGTCGGGGATGTGGTCGTCGAGTTGCTGCTGCAGCTTGAAGGACTCTCCCATGTGGCGCTTCGCGGCGGCGATGTCCTCGGCGAAGGTGGCGATCGCAGCAGCACCGTACTGCGCCTCGGCGAAACCGAGTTCCTGCTCGCTCGACTTGATGGCGTCGTCGGCGGCGATCAGCAGGCTGCCAGCGCGTGTGCGCAATTCCTCGACGCTCAGTGAGGCGAGCGGGTCCACGACCTCGCCGTCCGCCGCTGGTTCGGGTCCGTATCCGTACTGCTCGCGCTTGCGCTGGGCGCTGGTGCCGCCGCGCTGCTTCAGCAGCAGATAGCCACCCGCGCCGGCGACGGCGACGATCCCGCCCACGAGCACGAGGCCACCCAGTCCGCTGCCCCCGGTGGAACCGCTGGGATTGACTGCAGAGCCGGGAGCACCGCCCCCATTCCCGTTCCCGACAGGATCGCCCGACAGGGCATCCTCGATACCCTCCACGGCGCCGAGGCCACCTCCGAGCCAATTGTCTTGCGCGAGCTCCGGCGCAACCTCGTTGGTTCGTATGTCATCAGCCGATGGATAGACATCCGAGCGTTCGCCGGCGGCGAAGCCGACCTGTCGCTGCTCCACTGCGACAGCAAGGACAGCCTCATCGGCGGATTGCGCGTTAGTCGTCGCAACCTGGGCGGCCCACTCCTTGGCGCTAGACGGATTCTCGAACGTATCGACGTAGGCGATGCGCAGCGTGAAACCTTCGGACGACCGCAATTCCTCGATCGCGGCCTGCAGCTCGGCCTCCTCCGACGGATCCAGGACGTCGGCGGAGTCGAGAACG
>JARIBG010000167.1 GCA_029257465.1 Arthrobacter sp.
CTCGGCCGGCGCCTGATCCGCGCACGGGACCCAGGTGCGGTCGTCCCGGTCATGGACACGGTGGAAGCCGAGGCAGAATCTGCCCTCGGCCGCGATCTCGAAGGCGAGCCTGGTACCCGGCGCGAGCGGAAGATCGGACGCGGACCGCGATGGCGTCTCATCCAGCGATAGCGTCTCCTCCAACGGCAGGGTTTTGTGCAGCGACAGGACGGGTCCGTGTGCGTGCCAGTCGATGCCGCTGCAGAGGTAGATCGGTTCCATTGCCTCAGCGTAGGCGTGGCCTCCCCCGAACCGCCTGTAAAGACTCAGGCCAGGACGTCATTGAGGTCGTAGGCGGCTGGGATCTCGAGCTGCTCGAACGTACACGAGCGCGCCTCACGGTCCGGGCGCCACCGCTCGAACTGCACGGTATGCCGGAAGCGGGCGCCTTCCATCTGATCGTATCGCACCTCGACCACGCGCCGTGGATTCAACCGGACGAAGGACACGTCCTTCGCGGAGGCGAAGCGGTTGCGCTCCGTGGCGCCGCGGAGCACCTCGCCGTCGTCGTCGTGCACGACGTCGGGTGCGAGCTCCTCGATCAGGTCGAGTCTGCGCTCATTCGAGAACGCCGAGATACCGCCCACGTCCCGCAGCTCGCCGCCGTCGTCGTAGAGACCGAGCAGCAGCGAACCGACACCGCGCCCGGAGGTGTGCACGCGGTAGCCGAGGACCACCGTGTCCGCGCTGCGGTGGTGCTTGACTTTGAGCATGCGCCGCTTGCCCGGCTCATAGACGGCGTCGAGCGGTTTTGCCACCACGCCGTCCAGACCGGCCCCCTCGAACTCGACCAACCAGCGCCGTGCCACCTCGACGTCGTGCGTGAGCTGGGAGAGATGGACCGGCGCGGAGAAGGATTCGCCGATGGCCTCCAGCGCCGCGCGGCGCTCCGAGAACGGAGCCCCGGTCAGGTCGTCGTCGCCCCGTGCCGGTAGATCGAAGGCCACGAACGACGACGGCGTCTGCTCGGCGAGGAGGCGGATCCTGCTCTCGGCGGGGTGGATCCGCTGGGACAGGGCCTCCCAGGCGAGCCGCTCGGCTCCCGGCTCCCCCTGCCGGATGACGATCTCACCGTCGACGACGCAGCGAGCGGGCAGATTCTCCAGCAGCGCGTCGACGAGCTCGGGGAAGTACCGCGTGAGCGGCTTCGAGCCCCGGCTGCCGATCTCGCAGGTACCGTTCTCGATCTTCACGATCGCCCGGAAACCGTCCCACTTCGGCTCGTACACGAGCCCTCCCGGAATACTGTCGGGCTCGGGGACGGCGCTGACGGCCTTGGCGAGCATGGGTTTCAGCGGGAAGGGCAGCTCGGTCATGTCCTGATCCTGTCCTATCCCGCAGAACCTGGCTACGGGAGGGCTTCGGATCCTGCAGGCACGACGGGGCAGACATGACAGGAGGGCCCGCCGGACAGCGGGCCCTCCTGTCATGTCTGCGCTGGACTGCTACGGGGTCTGGCCCTCGTGCGGGCCTTCCTCGATCTCCTCGAGGAGCTTGTCATTGAAGGCCTCAAGGTCGCCGGGGTTGCGGCTGGTCACCAGGCCCTGGTCCACCACCACTTCTTCGTCGCTCCAGGTGGCTCCGGCGTTCTTCAGATCCGTCGCGAGCGTGGGGTAGGACGTCACGTCCCGACCGCTGACGACGCCGGCCTCGATGAGTATCCACGGTCCGTGGCAGATGGAGGCCACGGGCTTGTGCTGTTCGAAGAACGCACGGGTGAACGCCTGGGCATCCTTGTCGACGCGCAGGAAATCGGCGTTGATCACCCCGCCCGGCACCACGAGTGCGTCGTAGTCGTCAGCCTTGGCCTCGCTGACGGCCAGATCCACCTCGAAGATCTGATCCTTGTCCATGCCGTCGAAACCCTGGAGCGTACCGGTCTTCGGAGAGACCAGGGTGGGCTCTCCCCCCGCCTTCTTCACAGCGTCCCACGGGCTGGTGAGCTCGATCTGCTCCACTCCGTCCGTGAGGAGGAATGCGACCTTCTTGCCTGAGATGTCATGTGCGGACACGGTATTCTCCCTTGCACGGAATGTAGCTGCTGGTACCCATCCAGCCTAGGAAGTACCAAAATGATAAGCAAGCTGAGTATTCGGTGCTACAACCCCTCCGCGACCGCGGCAGCGGCCGTGAGCCAGGCCCGCTGGGTGGCCGGTCGCATGGCGCTGAAACGGATGCGCCCCTTGAGCAGCGCGACGTCGAACGGGATGGTCACGGTGCGCCGGGCGAGCTCGCCGAAACCGTCGGCGATCGCCTGGGGCTGGGCCCTGGTGCCGTTCTTGTCCGACTGACTGATGATCACCACGGCCTGCCGCGCCAGCTCGCCGTAGCGTCCCCCGCGATCCCTGAGGGCCTCGAGCAGGAGCGCACCGGCTTCCGCGTGTTCCTCGAGCGTCGTGGTCGCGATCACCAGCTGATCCGTGTGGTGGATCATGCGCAGCCACCGCTCGGCAGTCTCGTCGTTCCCCGAGTCGATGACGTTGAGGCGGAAGTACTTGGACGCTACCTCGTGGAGGGCGTCGAAGTCCTCGGCCGTGACCTTCTGCTGGGAGGCGAGGACGGCAGGTTTGGACCGGAGGACGTCGAACTTGTCGGCCGTCTGGTGGTGCACGTAGCGTGCCAGGAGCGCCGACTGGGCCGAAGGAGCCAGCAGTGCGTCGGTCTGCGGCAGAAAATCGAGCACCGTGGCCTCGTGCGGACCCTGCTCGGTGCGCCAGCCCAGGGTTCCCCGGGTCTCATTGTTGTCCCAGGCCAGGACCGGCCCGCCACCGTTGCGGGCGAAGACCGCCGCGAGCAGCACCGTGGTGGGGGTCTTGTTGGCGCCGCCCTTGCCGTTCACCACGGAGATGGTCCGGGGTCCCGGCCAGTGCCGGCTCACGGTGGCGATATCCACCCTGACGGCGCGCTCCGTGGTGGAGGGACGCAGCCGGATACCGAGCCCGGCGAGGAAGCCCCGGAAACCGGTCTCGGCCGGCACGACGACCTCGTCCGGCGACAGGAAAGACCGCCGACCCTCCCGCGGGCGCAGACCCGTGCCCGATGCGTGCGCGGACGGCGCCGTCGTACCCGTAGGAGGCAAGGTGTCCTGCCGGGTGGCGGTGTCGCCGGCGTGCGCAGTCACAGTCCGGGACGAGGCACCGACATGCAGTGCGGCAGAATCCTGCGGTTGCGCTGCGCTGTCCCGCGGTGACTCGACGCTGTGCAGGGAATCGGTGGTCCGCACGTCGGACGTCGGTCCACCTGGACCGGGCGTGACCGCTATCCGGACGGGACCATCCGCTGCCTGCGACCGGTCCTCCGCCCCACTCACCTGCCCGGTGGCTGCCGACGCCGGCGGATCCGTCGCGGTGACCGGCGCTCGTCCGCCCTCCTCGGGAGAGAACCGGTCCACGAAGCGTGGCGGGCCGTCCTCGCGGGCCCGACGTCGGCGTGCACCGCCCTGGGGTTCCTGCGGTTCCTCGATCGTGCGGGCAGACTCATCGTGTGTCATCGCTGCTTCCCCCTCGAAGCCCGCAGACCGGGCAGCCATCAAATCATCCGCTCATCCTATGAGGACAGGCCCTGCCCCGTGAAGGTTTCCGGAGCAAATCTTCCCGTCGGTGCGCTTACCTGTCGAGGCACCATGATGGAGCTGACAGCGTGGGCTTTCCGGCTGCTGGTCGGAGGGGAACCGAGGAAGGACACACCATGGGTACCGGATCCGCGCAGGAGTTCTGGGACGAGCGCTACCGCAAGCGCTCACGCGTGTGGAGCGGGAAACCGAACGGTCAGCTCGTCGCCGCGGCGGAGCACCTTCGGCCGGGCCGGGCGCTCGACGTCGGAAGCGGCGAAGGTGCGGACGCGATCTGGCTTGCCTCGCGCGGCTGGGACGTCCTCGGCATCGACGTCTCCGAAGTGGCGCTCTCCCGCGC
>JARIBG010000093.1 GCA_029257465.1 Arthrobacter sp.
AGGGCCGTCGGGATGACCAGTCTCGGATCGGTCTGCTCGGCGATGCAGATCATGGCGACGGCCACGAAGACCAGGACGGCCACCACCGGCCATGGGTACTGACTGCCGCTCGACTCCAGCACATCGAGCCTCGGCACGCCGACCGCGGTACCTGCGATGAGTGCGACGGCGATTCCCGCGACCAGTGCCGCGAAGACGAGACCCGCTGACAGGTACCGACCCGCCGCCGTGACGGGGAACCCGTTGATCGCGTCCTGCGTGGCCGAGACGAGCCTGCCGGTGGGCAGGAGCAGCAGGATACCGCCCACCACGACGAGAGCGGGGGCCACGGGCGCCTCGAGCCACCAGACGAGCATCGCGATGAAGGTGACGATGGCGGCAGAGATCGACACGGCGAACACCTCCGGAACCCGCCATTGGCCGAGCTTGCGGCTCACCAGATCGATGAGGATGCAGCTGACGAGGCCGATCAGGGAGCCGAGCGGTGTCCCACCGACCACCCCGACGATCGCGGCCGAGAAGATACCGAAGGACACCGTCACCATCCAGCGCGGGAAGGGTTTGGGTCGCTGCAGGATGTCGTCGAGGCGCTGTGCGGCCTCCGTCCTGGACACGCCGCCGTCGGCGATGTCGGACACGAGGCGGTGGATGTTCGTCAGCCCGGCATAGTTGTCCGTCCAGGAACGCACCACCCGCAGGACAGTCGTCGGTGTCTGGTCCTTGCTCGAGTAGTTGATCACCACCGACTGGTTTGTGATGTCCACCTCGATGGCGTCCAGGCCGAGCGCGGCCGTCACAGCGATGATGCTGGTCTCGACCTGAAGGGCGCCCGCGCCGAACCGGAACATCGCCTCGGCGAGATCAAGGGCGAAATCGAGGGTCTTGCGTGCACTCGCGTCAGGACCGGCGAGATGCACGGCCGGATCAGCGTAGGGACTGCCGGCGAGTCGTTCGACGATGCTCATCGCCTGCGTCGGTGGGTCCTCCCCCTGCACGAGGCGGCGCAGCATGCTCCGCGCGGCGGGATCCGGGCGGCCCGTGGTCGGGATGCCGTGCGGCGTGGTCGGCAGGGCATCGGTGGAGCGCATCGCGGGTTGTCGGCGGTCGTGGCCCTGCTCCGCGAGTGCCTCCTCGTCAGGGGTCGTGGCTTCCGTCAGGAGGTCAGCGCTGCTCCTGGCGACCGTGACGGAAGCGAGCCGCTTCTTCTCACGCTCGGAAGGATCGAATGGTCGCTGGATGACCGGCAGGGCCTGAGCCACCGGTGAGGGATCGGAGGGCGATCCGCCGCCCGCTTCAGTGGGACCGTCTTTCACAGCCGCCTTTCATTCGATCACCGCGGTGATTCACGGCTGGTTCCTCAGTAGAAGGGTTGATGCGTGCGGCGCCAGTAGATCTGTCGGACCACGCGTTCGGCGATCCGATTCCACAGGCGGTACTTCCAGGGGCTGACAGCGAGGTCGTAGCACCCCACGAAATCGGTCACGGTCTTCGAGAAGCTCGTCTTGAACAGCCCCATCCCGTGGTGTGGGTGGTCCGGGTCCTTGAGCTGGTCGCTGGGCGGGGTGCCGCAGAAATCGTACTCGGTGATCCCGTCGGCTTTGAGCTGGTTGATCGCGGTCCACTGCAGCAGGTGAGAATCTCCGTACTGGGAGCGGCGCGGCACCGAGCCGCCGTCCTTGTAGGTTCCCTTGCGTCCGTACTTGATGACGAAGGCACCGACCGAGGGTTTGCCGTCCTCGTAGACGAACAGGAAGCGGCCCATTCCCGCCGCGAGGAACTTCTCCCAGAAGCTCTTGTAGTACTCATACGGGCGGGGCGTGGCGGCGAGCCTACCCTGTTGGGACGTGCCGATCATGGCGTACATGTCCCGGAAGGTCGCCTCGGTCCCCTCGACGTTCCGCACCTCAACGCCATCGCGGATAGCCCGGCGGATGGCGTTGCGCCCACGCGAGTGCAGGGAGCGCAGCAGCTGGTTCTCCTCCGGTGTCACGTCCAGGAGCGCTGTGTTGTCGTTCACCTGGATATTGGGGGACTTCACCAGTCCCCGGCTCGTCCAGTCCTCACGGACATCGGCGGAATCCACGATGTCGGGCTCGATCTTGATGGCGAAGACATTCTGTGGCCGCGCCAGCTCAGCGACCGCTGCGACCATGTCCGGGACCTGATGCGGCACAAGTGTGTCCGGTCCCTTGATCATGTACCAGAGCTTGCCCAGCCCGGGGAACGCTTTTTCCATGACCGGGTTGTAGGAGGAGATGCCCTCACCCTCGATGACCAGGTGGACCGGCTTCCACCCCTGTTCCTGCTTGACCTGCAGGAACGGCTGGGACTGCATCATGTTCCCGCCGTTGGGGTTCGCGGTGACATGTGAGTCCCAGTCCTCGATCTCCGCCGCTGTTGCCGGCCGAGCTGAAAAGTGTGCCACGTTCGTTCCTCACGTCCATCGGTGCTGCTGTTGCAGGTGCGGGTGCTGGTGGTGTCCTGGAAGAACAGACGATTCTAGAAGAACAGACGGTGGCGGAGCCGATACGAGAGCGAAAGCGCCACCCGTTCACCGATACGCCTCCAGAGGTAGTACGGGAGCTTCCGCACGGGCTGATCCACGGTGCCGACGAAGGACACGATCTCATTGGAGAAGCCCGACTTGAACTGACCCAGCCCGTAACTGGGATGGTCCTTGTCCTCCATGGCCTCCGGCGGTGGCGTGGTGTGGAGGTCGTAACTGGTGACGCCCCGGGACTTCAGGTGCTTCATGACCTCCCACTGCAGGAGATAGGGAGCGCCGGTGTTCCCGACGGCCCGCGAGCTGGCCCCGTCCTTGTACAGCCCCTTGGCGCCGAAGTGTGTGACGAAGACACCCGCCACGGGCTCGTCGTCCCTGAGCGCGAAATGGAAGGAGCCGAAACCCCGCTCCGCCGCCGAGCTCCAGAAATGGCGGTAGTAGTCGAAATCCCGCAGGTAGAACCCACCCCGCTCCGCCGTCTCGCGGTAGAGGTCGTACATCAGTTCCATCGTCCCAGCGGTGGCTGGACGACCCTGCACCGTGATGCCCTGCTTCTCCGCCTTGCGCACCGAGCGCCGGCCCCGCTGCCGGAACCCGGCGAAGATCTCCTCCTCGTCCGGCGCCAGGTCCACGATGATGGTGTGCACGTTGGGCTGCACGGGTCGAACGGCAAGGAACGACGACGGTAGGGGGCTTCCGGCGAGGACCTCGGGTTCGAGCTTGAAGAGGAAGATCTCCCGGTGTTCACGGCCATAGGCGGCGTTGGCGTCGGCAACCCGCGCGAGGAGACCGGCATCGTCGACTCCCGGCCCCTTGGGGCAGTACCACAGCTGCCCGAGTCCGTAGACCTTCTTGACCAGGAACAGGGCGTAGATGCGCGGTTCGCCGTCGTACACCATGAAGCGGGGCACCCAGCCGTTGGCCCGCTTCTGCTCGGCGAAGAAAGTGCTCTGCAGCAGATCCCCGCCGCCAGGGTTCCCGAGAAGATGCGTGTCCCACAGTGCAACTTCCTCCGCAGTGGCCGACCGGAGGTTCATCACGCTCCACCACGTCGGAGGACCGAGCCCTTTGCGCTGGGGAAACGGGCTGGAAAGCTACGCAAAGAACCTCTCCTCGTTTGGCTGTGGTGTCGGAACTGACTGTGGCAAAAAGATGCCGGGCACCGCTGGAGCACCATCGTTGCTCGGGAAAGATCAGTCTACCGTCCGGGTGGTGGACTCCAGTATCGTGCACGCGAGGGTTCGGCCGGGCTAGCATCGGACGATGGAGAACAGACACCTCGGAAACAGCGGACTGAAGATCTCGGAGATCACGTACGGCAACTGGTTGACGCACGGCTCGCAGGTTGAGAACGACGTCGCCACGCAGTGCGTTCGGGCGGCCCTCGATGCGGGAATCACCACCTTCGACACCGCGGACACCTACGCCAACACGGTGGCGGAGACCGTCCTCGGAGCTGCCCTGAAGGGCGAGCGGCGCCAGTCGCTCGAGATCTTCACCAAGGTGTATTTCCCTACCGGGCCGAAGGGTCACAACGACGTCGGACTCTCCCGCAAGCACATCATGGAGTCGATCAACGGTTCCCTCGAGCGACTGCAGACGGACTACGTGGACCTCTACCAGGCCCACCGGTACGACCACGAGACGCCCCTCGAGGAGACCATGCAGGCGTTCGCGGACATCGTCCGGCAGGGCAAGGCGCTCTATATCGGGGTCAGCGAGTGGACCGCGCAGCAGATCCGGGAGGCGCATGCGCTCTCGAAGGAGCTCGGCTTCCAGTTGATCTCCAACCAGCCCCAGTACTCGATGCTGTGGCGCGTCATCGAGTCCGAGGTGGTCCCCACCTCTCAGGAGCTCGGGCTTTCCCAGATCGTCTGGTCACCCGTTGCCCAGGGCGTCCTGACCGGCAAGTACAAGCCCGGGCAGCAACCCGAGCAGGGCACCCGCGCCTCGGACGACAAGGGTGGCTCGGACATGATCAAGCGCTGGATGGGCGACGACGTCCTCACCGGGGTCCAGCAGCTCGCATCCATCGCCGACGGAGCAGGCCTCTCGATGGCACAGCTGGCAATCGCGTGGGTGCTACAGAACAGCAATGTGGCCTCGGCGATCATCGGGGCGTCGCGCCCGGAGCAGGTGGCCTCGAACGCCGTGGCGGCGGGTGTGAAGCTCGACCACGACGTCATGAGCGCCATCGACGAGGCGATCGGCGATCTTGCCGAGACGGACGTCGCAAAGACCGTCTCCCCCGACACCCGGCCGGCCTGAGGCCCGGGTAGCGCCGGCTGTCGTCGGGGTTGGAACATCAGTAGGCTGATCGAAGGCACCCGGCACTGAGGAAAGGCACACCAGATGACAGAGAATCTTCCCGACGAGGAACTGGATATCGTGGGCGAGGAGCCCGAGATGCCGGTCGATCCCCTCGAGCCCGAGTCACTCGACCCGGTCCTCGAGGGGCAGCCGGACGCCTACGTGGGTGCGGCCGAGGAGAACCCGGACCGCTGGCAGGAGGATCCGCTCCTGCAGGACGAGCCGGGCGTCAACGAGTCCGTCGAGCAGGAGAACGGGATCGGTGTCGGTGAGGAAGGCGAGCTGAGCGATCAGACGCTTCGCGCGGAGACCGCAGAGGCCCGCTACGAGGACGGCGAGGAACAAATCCCGCCCGAGGAACCGCGCATCGGGGAGGCCGCCGCGGACGTCGACTTCGGCATGATGGAGGACGACGAAGGCTACGACGGCAACGGCAGCGACGATCCGGCCAACCGCGGCGGTTCGTCGCTGAGCGCGATGGACGACCCGGAACCCCGGTAGCGGACACGATCGACCATGAAGGAGCCCCGGATGGTGTCCGGGGCTCCTTCATCACCAGGACCGGACACGCGGCAGTCCAGCAGCAGTGACGGTGCCCACAGCAGGAACGGGTCGGAGCAGGAATAGGCAGGATCCAGGCCCCGTTGTCCCGGGGTAGAACATAACCCGGAAGGTATTGGATTCATGCTGCTTTTCTCCCCTCTCACGCTCGGTTCACTCGAACTCCCGAACCGGGTGGTCATGGCGCCCCTGACGCGCGTCCGCTCGGGCGCATCGGGCGTTCCGGGCGACATCGTCGTCGAGCACTACCGCCAGCGCGCATCGCTCGGTCTGATCGTCAGCGAGGGCACCTACCCCAGCCATACCGGCCAGGGGTTCCCCGGGCAGCCCGGACTGGTCGAGGACGAGCAGCTCGCAGGCTGGAGGCGCGTCACCGACGCGGTCCATGCCGAGGGCGGGAGGATCATCGCGCAGGTCATGCACGCCGGCAGGGTCACCCACCCCGACATCAACGGCGGGAACGAGGTCGTGGCCCCGAGCGCCATCGCCATCAATGGCAGCACCCGGACGAACACGGGCAAGCAGCCGTACCCCGTCCCCCGCGCACTCACCACCGAGGAGCTGCCGGGCGTCATCGGCGAGTTCGTCACCGCCTCGCGGGACGCCATCGATGTGGCGGGCTTCGACGGAGTGGAGCTGCACGGCGCCAATGGCTATCTCCTGCACGAGTTCCTCTCACCGGACGCCAATCAGCGTGACGACGCCTACGGCGGCTCCCCCGAGAAGCGGGCGCAATTCGTCATCGATCTGGTGACCGCCATCGTCGCGGAGGTCGGAGCGGACAGGGTGGCGTTGCGCATCTCCCCGGAGCACAATATCCAGGATGCACTGGAGACCGACGCAGCCGATGTCCACGCGACCTACACCACGCTCCTCTCCGCACTGGCCCCCCTGAGGCTCGCGTACCTCAGTGTGCTGCACGCGGAGCCGACGGGAGACCTCGTCCAGGACCTCCGGAAGAGCTTCGGCGGCCCCTTCCTCATCAACAGCGGATTCGGCGTCATCACCAATCGTGAGGAAGCGATCGCGATCCTCGAGGACGGTGTCGGCGACGCCGTGGTCGTCGGACGCCCGGCCATTGCGAATCCGGACCTCGCGCGCCGCTGGCGGGAGAATCTGCCCGAGAACCAGCCGAACCCGGCAACCTTCTACGGGCCCGGAGCCGAGGGGTACACGGACTACCCCTTCTACGACAGTTCGGTCGGTACCCTCTAGGGTCCAGCGGCCAGCGCACGCCCATGTGTGCTCCGACCGTAGACTGCCCAGTACAGGAACGTCCGTCCCTGAAAGGATGACCGCATGTCAGAGAACTCAGATCAAGACCGCATCCACAGCGAGGCTCCGGCGGAAGGCGGCAAGGCCAGCGACCCGGACGAGGACATCAGGATGCATGCGCAGGCACCGGCCGAGGGTGCGGATCCCGACGAGGACGACTCCGAGGACTGACGACCGGAGCCGCTTGCGACAGTACCCGGAAGGGTAGTGCAGCAGGCGGCTCCGGACCTTCAGGTGGGCGTGCCCTACATGATGCCCTCGACGACCTCTCCGAAGGGGACATCGTCGGACAGTTCGACGTGTCGATCGACGGATTCGTTACCGACGAGGATACCGTGC
>JARIBG010000109.1 GCA_029257465.1 Arthrobacter sp.
CCGAGCAGCCGCGACTGCCAGGCGGAGGGGGAGTTCTCGCATGCGCTGACGGCGCCGATTCCGAGGACCGCGGCACCGGTGAGGAAGGCGCGCCGTGAGACCGACATCGTGCTCCATTTCTTCGAAGGTCCGTCAGCGGGCTGGTGAACCATTCCGGTCCGGCTGTACAACCTGCCCCCAGTCTAGGGTCGCCGGCGGCAGGAACCTGCACGCCGCAGCACAGTGCTCGGCATGCAGGAGACGTATACCACGTGACCTTGGAATCACAAGTACTACGGGAGGGCCGGGTAATCCGTGCCTCGGGCGCTGATCGCGACTGTAGGTTGAAGCGACAGGTCGGGGCGGAGGGCCGCCACACGAGGTCGGCCAGCCTGTTCCGGAGCAATTGAATTCAAAGGAAATCACAGTGCGTTATTTCGCGAACAGATATGCGGCGGCGGTAGGCGCTGCGGTCCTCAGCGTCGGACTCGTGGGTGGGTCGATGACTGCTGCGCTGGCTGCCCCTGGCGCCGCGGTCAGACCGGTGCAACAGAGCGATCCCTCGGGTGAAGCGACCGAGGGTCAGGATGCTGCAGCGGATCAGCCGTGGATGAATACGCAGTCCTCTCCCGAGGAGCGGGCGGACGAACTGCTGTCCGCGATGACGCTGGATCAGAAGATCCAGCAGATGCAGAATTTTCCCGAGGAGAACGATATCGAGGGAACCTATCTCGCCGAGGGCGGGGAGCAGGCCGAGTGTGGTTTCACGCGCATCGGGCGGCATATCGAGGGCATCGAGTCCCTGAGCATCCCCACGATGCGTGAAATCAATCAGGGTACCGGCATCAGGGGTGGAGATTGTGCCCCTGAACCCATCAAGACCGGTGGTCCGTCGGCTCCGCTGAATGCCGCGAGTTTCGACACGACCGCCGTCGAGGGGTGGGGTGCGGTTCTGGGAGCGGAGGCGAAGTCCTTCGCGCATCCGGTCCTCCTGGGGCCTGGGCTGAATCTTCTCCGTAATCCGTTCGCGGGGCGGGCGCAGGAATACCCGAGTGAGGACCCCTTCCTCGCCGGCTCCATCCAGAGCGCGCAGATCCGGGGTACCCAGTCCGAGGGCACTCAGTCGATGATGAAGCACTACGCTCTCAACGACAATGAGTACGACCGGGAACGCTGGACCTCTGCGGTGCACGTCCCGGCGCGGGCGATGCATGAGCTGTACCTGCTGCCGTTCGAGATGGCGGTCAAGGACGCCGAGGTCGCAGCCGTCATGTGTTCGTTCCCCATGGTCAATGGACGCTGGGCCTGCGGCAACGAGACACTTTTGAGGCAGACCCTGGACACGTGGGGCTTCACCGGGTGGATCGAGGCGGATCGCCGGTCGATGCACAACACCCTGAACTCCCTGAATGCCGGTGTGGGCTGGGAGCTGGACTTCGAGCCGATCTACTACACGGCCGATGCACTCAAGGAGAACATTCGCCAGGGCACGATCATCCCCGCCGACATCGACCGGGTCCTGCGTCCGCGCTATGTGCAGATGTTCAGGTTCGGCAACTTCGACGATCCGCTGGACTCCTTCGGCGAGGACGATCTGGAGGCACACAGGGCCACTGCACGCACGCTCGCCGAGAGCGGCGTTGTGCTGCTGAAGAACTTCGAGAACACGCTTCCGCTGGATGGCAGTGTCGAGAACGGGGACATCGGGTCGGTCGCGCTCATCGGGCCGGACTGGTTCGCAGGTCAGGCGTCCATGCCCCCGCGCAACGGGGATCCCACCGAGCTCGTGATGACAGCGACGCAGGAGACGGTCACCCCGGAGGAGGGCATCAGGAACGAACTGGAACGACTCGGCTCGGATGCGACCGTGACCTATAACGACGGCGCCGACATCGCTTCAGCGGTGGAGCTGGCGGAGGAATCCGATCTGGTCATCATGATGTTCGGTACCACTCCCCGCGAGTCGCAGGACCTGGAAACCATCAGCCTGACGGAGGTCAACGGGGTTCAGCAGCTCGAGGTGATGGACGCCGTCGCCGCAGCGAACGAGAACAACGTCGTCGTGCTCAAGACCGGCACCTCGGTGATGACCGACTGGTCGGACAAGACCAAGGCCATCGTGGCGGCGTGGTTCCCCGGACAGGACGACGGCGACGTCGTCGCCGGGATCCTCTTCGGCAGGCTCAACCCGTCGGGGAAGTCCCCCGTCACCTGGCCGGCCAGCGAGAGGGAGGCCGCCTGGGAGACCGAACGGCAGTACCCCGGGATCCGCCAGGACACCGGTACCTGTGGTGGGCAGGGAGTTCCCAGCGGCTTCGGGATCGGCGACGACGACGATGCCGACGAGGAGGAGTGCCCGCCTCAGCTGGTCACCTACTACGAGGAGGACCTGGCAATGGGGTACCGGTGGTACGAGAAGAACGACGTGGAGCCGGCCTACGCCTTCGGTCACGGGCTGTCCTACACGAACTTCGAGTACGACGAGCTCAGGGTGGACCAGGTCGAGCACCCGACCCCGGAGCAGACGGTCATGACCGTGCAGTACCGCGTGACCAATACCGGTGACGTCGCCGGCGCGGAAGCCTCACAGGTCTACCTCACCCTGCCGGAGGAGGCGGAGGAGCCGAGCAAGCGCCTGGTCGGATTCAACAAGGACATGCTGGAGCCAGGCGAGAGCAGGGACGTCAGTGTGGTGCTTGATTCGGATGCGTCCAACCATCCGTTCAGCTACTTCAAGTCGGAATCGGACCAGTTGCAGGAGTGGGACGAAGGTGACTGGAAGCAGGCCGACGGCGACTACACCGTCCACGTCGGTGGTGCCTCCAACAGTGTGCCGCTGACCCAGACGGTCAACTTCACCTGCGAACGGCAGGACGACGCCGGTACCTGCATCGCACTGGCCGGCGGCGGCACCGACGCGAGTGCCGATGGCACCGATGACTCCGACGAGTCGACCGAGGCAACATCCTCGAACGACAGTGCGCTCGGTGCCGGAGCGATCACCGCGATCGTCGCAGGAGGCCTCCTGCTCCTGGCCGCGATCATCGCCCTGGTCATCTGGCTGCAGCGACGCGGCACCAACCGGGCCGCGTAGTCACCCACAACGCCCGGTCCAGCTCCGCAACCAGAAACGGTAGCGGACCAGGACCGGGCGTTGTGCTGCCCGCGATCGGCGCACACCGATTCCATCGGCGCAAGAACGAGTAGTCGAAAGCCTTGCGCTTGTGTTAAGGATGCGACCAGAGTTAGAGCTCCACGAACGTACTGAGGCGAAGGCGAGTGGGCTGGGTGTCGACGAGGATGAGTACTGAACAGCTGTACACGGTGGCGGAGGTCGCCGCCATGATGCGGGTTTCCAAGATGACGGTGTACCGACTGGTGCACGCGGGAACGATCCACAGCATCAGATTCGGCAGATCCTACCGGGTACCCAGAAGTGCGATCCGGGAGTACCTCGAGGAGATGAATCCGGGGAGCGACTACTCCCTCGACTGACCGGGCACCGCTCGAGGTGGCGTCCTGCACGCAGCACTTCGAGGCCCAGGACGCCGACGAGTCCGAAGGTGAGCGGCGATGCCGGGAGTTCAGGAAGGGGCTCATGCGGAGTCTTGAACAGTTCTTCCCTGCGCGACCGGCACCGGGTCGTACCGGGGATGCAGGTCTTTTCGGCCCCGGCTCCACAGCGTGGCGGGTCGCTCGTGAGCGCATCGTCCTTGCCGGCGGTCCCGCTGCGCTGCTGCTCCAGGTGGCACATCCGCTCGTAGGCGAGGGGGTCCGCTCCCATAGTGCTTTCGCCACGGACCCCCTGCGGCGCCTCCGGGGAACACTCGACGCCGTCCTGACCGTCACCTTCGGCGACCTGGCGCAGGTCCGGGCGACGGTGCAGCACGTGGTACTCAGGCACCGCCCCGTACGGGGCGCGCTCCCGCACCCCAGCGCCTCCCTCCCCGTTGGAACGGCGTACAGGGCGAGTGATCCGGAGCTGTCCCTGTGGGTGTTCGCGACACTCGTCTGGTCAGCACTCGAGGTGACGGAGGCCTTTCTCCGCCCCATCACCGCTGAGGAACGCGACGCCTACTACCACGACATGAGACAGTTCGCCCGGCTGTTCGGCGTGACCGATGCGCTCCTGCCCGCTGACTACGCCGGACTCGACCGGTATGTGGAGCACCACGTGAGAACGGTGCTCGACGTCGGCCCGACCGCACGGCTGATCAGCGGACAGGTCCTCGCGCCCGACCCACCACTTCTTGCGCGTCCGCTCCGGAGGATTCCTTCGCTCCTGGCCGCAGGCCTCCTCCCTCCGGCGCTGCGGGAGGCTTACGCACTGCCGTGGCGGGGTCGGGAGCAGGTGGCATTCGCCGTCGTGCGCCGTATGGTGCGCCTCGCGATACCCCTGCTCCCCACGGGTGTGCGCTATTGGCCGCACTATCTGGTCGCGCGCGAACGGACCGCCCGCACGGCCGACTGACCCGGTGCAGCGCTCCACCGGATCCAGGCACTGCCCGATGCGACCAGCCCGGCCGGCGCGTGCCTCCCTGAGCCCCTTACACCGCGGAAGGTGTTCGTCAAACTCCTGACCGATCGGATCATCCCATCTGTTGCTACCCGACCCCGTGCGCTAATGTCGCGGTATGTCGAGGTTCAGCTTCTTGGAATGGCCCGTGGTACGGCAGCTTCGGTCGAGCGATCCGCTCGGTCGCGGGGAAGCTGTGACGTCGAAGAAAACCCGCGAGATCGCCCCCCGAACATCCACTGCGGATCGTGTGGTGCAGAGTGTGTGCCCCTACTGCGCCGTCGGGTGCGGGCAGCGCGTGTTCGTCAAGGACGAGAAGGTCGTCCAGATTGAAGGGGATTACGATTCTCCGATCTCCAGAGGAAGGCTCTGCCCGAAGGGGTCGGCCAGCGAGCAACTGGTCAACGCACCCAGCAGGCAGACGGCGGTGCTGTACCGGGCGCCGTACGCCAAGGACTGGCAGGAGCTCGACTTGGAGACCGCCACCGACATGGTGGCCGACCGGTTCATCGAGGCACGTCGCAATACCTGGCAGGAGAACGATGAGCAGGGTCAGGCACTGCGGCGCACCATGGGCATCGCCGGCCTGGGTGGGGCAACGCTCGACAATGAAGAGAACTACCTGATCAAGAAGCTCTTCACAGCCGCGGGAGCCGTGCAGCTGGAGAACCAGGCGCGTATTTGACACTCCGCAACGGTTCCCAGTCTGGGAACCTCATTTGGGCGCGGTGGAGCCACACAGACGCTCGAGGACATGGCGAACTCCGATTGCATCGTCATTCAGGGTTCGAACATGGCCGAATGCCACCCCGTGGGATACCAGTGGGTCGCGGAGGCCAAGGCCAGGGGCGCGAAGGTCATCCACGTCGATCCACGGTTCACGCGCACTAGCGCCGTTGCGAGCAAGCATGTCCCCATCCGGGCCGGCTCCGACATCGTGTTGCTCGGTGCCCTGATCAATTACGTCCTCAGCGAGGATCTGTGGTTCAAGGACTACGTACTCGCCTACACCAACGCGGCGACGGTGGTGGGAGAAGACTTCCGTGACACGGAGGACTTGGACGGGTTGTTCTCCGGTTACGATCCCGAGACCGGGCAGTATGACCTGTCCTCCTGGGCGTACGAGGACAAGTCGGCTGAAAAGGGCGAGGGAGGTTCCGAGCACGGCGCGGACACCTCGGCCCGCGCTGCAGGCGACCAGTACGGCAGTGGTGGGGCGCCCATGAGCGGCGATTTCGAACGGGACACCACGCTGGAGAACCCGAGGACGGTGTTCCAGATCCTCAAGCGCCACTACTCCCGGTACACCCCGGAGATGGTGCACGAGGCCTGCGGCATATCGGCTGAGGATTTCGACTACATGGCGCGGGCGATCACCGAGAATTCGGGTCGTGACCGCACCACCTGTTTCGCGTATGCCGTCGGCTGGACCCACCATACGGTGGGTGCGCAGTACATCCGCACCGCAGCGATCCTGCAGCTTCTGCTCGGCAACGTGGGCAGGCCGGGTGGCGGGATCATGGCACTGCGCGGCCACGCGAGCATCCAGGGCTCCACCGACATCCCGACCCTGTTCAATCTGCTGCCAGGTTATCTCCCGATGCCCAAGGCCGAGATGGGGAGCCTCGACGAGTACCTGGAGGAGGTTTTCGCGCCGGACGGAAAGGGGTACTGGGCAAACGCCGACGCCTATACGATCAGCCTGCTCAAAGCCTGGTGGGGTGATGCAGCCACGGAGGACTCCGAATGGGCCTACCAGTACATGCCCCGCATCAATGGTCCCCACGGGACCTACCAGACGGTCATGCGCATGCTGGAGGACGACGTCGAGGGCTACTTCGTCTTCGGCCAGAACCCTGCCATCGGATCCGCCCACGGCAAGCTGCAGCGGCTGGGGATGTCACACCTGAAATGGCTCGTGGTGCGGGACTTCAACCTGATCGAGACCGCGACCTGGTGGAAGGACGGTCCGGAGATCGCCACGGGTGAACTGAAAACCGAGGAGATCGGTACCGAGGTCTTCTTCCTCCCGGGTGCCACCCACGTGGAAAAAGCAGGATCCTTCACGCAGACCCAGCGGTTGCTGCAGTGGCGGCACCAGGCTGTGCAGCCGCCGGGAGACTGCCAGAGCGAACTGAAGTTCTTCTTCGAACTCGGCAAGCGGATCCGAGCGAAGCTGGCAGATTCGACCGATGAGCGGGACCGTCCGTTGTTGGATCTCACCTGGGACTATCCCCTCGACGAGCACGGCGAGCCCGATCCCGAAGCGGTCCTCGCCGAGATCAACGGCTGCCATCTCACGGGGGACAAGGCGGGAACGCCGCTCTCTTCCTATACGGAGATGCGCGCAGACGGCTCAACCGCCGGCGGATGCTGGATCTACACAGGGGTCTATGCCGACGGCGTCAATCACGCTGCCGACCGCAAGCCCGGTCAGGAACAGGGACCCGTTGCTTCCGAGTGGGGCTGGTCCTGGCCGG
Organism: Arthrobacter sp.; assembly: GCA_029257465.1. Lineage (GTDB taxonomy): Bacteria > Actinomycetota > Actinomycetes > Actinomycetales > Micrococcaceae > Arthrobacter_D. The sequence goes on from JARIBG010000109.1 coordinate 6,976, forward strand.
CCAACCGGCGCATCCTGTACAACCGGGCGTCGGCTGATCCGGAAGGCAAGCCGTGGAGTGAACGCAAGAAATACATCTGGTGGGACGAGGAGCAGAAGCGGTGGACCGGAGCAGACGTCCCCGACTTCCCCGTGGATCTCGCCCCCGGCACTGTTCCGGATCGCGACGCCAAGGGAGTCGCTGCGCTCGCCGGTGATGACCCGTTCATCATGCAGGCCGACGGTAAAGGATGGCTCTATGTGCCAAAGGGCATGGTTGATGGACCACTGCCGACACACTACGAGCCTCAGGAATCTCCGGTGTCCAATCCGCTCTACGGGCAGCAGCAGAACCCCACCCGGGTGGTGTTCCCACGCGCGGACAATCTCAGCGCGCCCAGTGCCGGCGACCGCGGATTGGAGGTCTACCCCTACGTGTTCACCACCTACCGCTTGACGGAGCATCACACGGCGGGCGGGATGAGCCGATGGCTGCCGTACCTCTCCGAGCTGCAACCGGAGATGTTCTGCGAGGTATCTCCCGAGCTGGCGGCCGAGCGTGGACTGGAACCCTACGGATGGGCCACCATCATCTCGCCGCGCTCTGCCATCGAGGCGAAGGTGCTGGTGACCGATCGGATGAAGCCGCTGGCGGTGGGTGGACAGGCCATCCACCAGATCGGCCTGCCCTATCACTGGGGTGTCGGACAGGACGCTGTGGTCTCCGGTGACGCCGTCAACGACCTCGTGGGCGTGACGCTGGATGCCAACGTGCAGATCCAGGAGTCCAAGGTGGGTTCGTGCACCATCGTCCCGGGTCGTCGGCCACAGGGTGCGGAGCTCCTCTCGCTGGTCGCCGAGTACCAGGCCCGCGCGGGGCTGACGCCGGAAACGAGTAACCAGAAGCTCACCGGATCCGCTCCGGTGTCGGGCGAGGGAACCAAGGAGGAGAACTGAATGGACCCGTTGACGGAATCTCCGGACCACCTCAGGCACAGCGGGCATCCCCGGAAGGGTTTTTTCACCGATACGTCGATCTGCATCGGGTGCAAGGCCTGCGAGGTCGCCTGCAAGGAATGGAACCGAAATCCTGCGGACTCGGACTACCAACTGCTCGAGTCCTCCTATGACAACACGGGCGAGCTCGGTGCGGACACATGGCGCCATGTGGCCTTCGTGGAGCAGGATCGTGAGCAGATCGACCGTGCCCGCGAGTCGGGCAAGGCCCTGGTCAGTCTCGGCATGCCGAAAATCGGGCCGCCCGGACAAGACCGGCCGTCGGATCTGTCCGGTACGGACACAGCCCCGCCGGACACGGACGAGTTCCGCTGGCTCATGTCCTCGGACGTCTGTAAGCACTGCACCAACGCCGGTTGCCTCGATGTCTGTCCCACCGGTGCGCTGTTCCGAACGGAACACGGCACTGTGGTGGTGCAGGACGACGTCTGCAACGGCTGCGGAACCTGCGTGGCGGGGTGTCCCTTCGGCGTGATCGAACGGCGGAGCAACGGCACGGCCGGTCCGAAGACGGACCGTGACTTCACCCCGGGAGAACAGGCGCCGACGCGAAATGTCGGCGTCGCCCAGAAGTGCACCCTGTGTTACGACCGGATGGTCGATGACCAGACTCCGGCCTGCGCGCAGGCCTGCCCGACGACATCCATCAAGTACGGCGAACGCGAGGACATGGTCGCGTCTGCAAAGGAGCGGGTAGCGGAACTGCATGCCCAGGGTCTGACGGAGGCGCGGCTCTACGGCGCCAACGACTCCGATGGTGTCGGCGGCACCGGATCCGTTTTCCTGCTGCTGGACGAACCGGAGGTATACGGGTTGCCGCCCGATCCCCGGGTCCCCACGATGGATCTGCCACGGATGTACAAGCGGGCTGGTATGGCTGCAGCCGGCATGCTGGCCGCCGTCGCTGCAGCCTTCGTGGTAGGGGGCCGAAATTGACGGTCTCCGACTTCGACGACTACAGGCCGCCTGAGCCGGCCCGCCGCCGGAAGCGGGACGGCAAACGCCGTCGGGCTGGTGCGGGCCAGGGTCGCGCGGAGCCAACGGTGGTCCCCGAGGTCGCCTTCACGTCCTATTACGGCCGGTCGGTGGTCAAACCGCCACCCTGGGGGAACCCCATAGCGGTTTACCTCTTCCTTGGAGGGGTGGCAGGCGGCTCCGCGCTGCTCGGCTTCGGCGGTCAGGTGACCGGCCGGCTGATCCTGCGCCGCAACAGTAGGCTCGCTGCCCTGGCAGCAACCGGGGCCGGAGCTGTGGCGCTGGTGGCAGACCTCGGCCGTCCCGAGCGGTTCCTCAATATGCTCCGTACCATCAAGCTCACGTCTCCCATGAGCGTGGGCTCGTGGATCCTGGCGGCGTTCGGTACGGGTGCAGGAGTCTGCGCTGCCTCGGAGGTTGACCGGATGACGGGTTCGCGGCTTCCGCTCGGACCGCTACGCCGGGTGTTGCGGAGCATTGAGGGGCCGGCGGGGGCGGAAGCGGCGGTGTTCGCGGCGCCGCTGTCGGTCTATACCGCGGTCCTCCTCTCGGATACGGCGAATCCGACCTGGAACGCCGCCCGGGAGGATCTGCCCATGGTCTTCGTCGGTTCGGCCAGCCTCGCGGCCGCGGGCCTTGCGATGATCACCACTCCAGTGAAGGAGGCAGGACCGGCCCGGGTAATGGCACTGCTCGGGGTCGGCGGAGAACTGATCGCGACCAGATCGATGGAGCGGAACATGGACCCGGTCGTCGCCGAGACCCTGCACCTGGGTGCACCGGGGCGGATGCTCACCTGGAGTCAGCGGCTGGCAGTGATCGGGGGCGCCGGCACTCTTCTGGGCGGGAGGCACAGGATCATCGCGGTACTCTCAGGTGCTGCTCTGCTGGGGGCCTCCGTACTGACGCGCTTCGGCATCCTGCGCGCCGGCCTTCACTCCACCGAGGATCCCCGGTACATCATCGAGCCACAGAAGAACCGTCTCGCCGCCCGACGTCGGGCAGGGATCATCCATGACTCCATCACGACCAGTGAATGAGCAGACCGAAGGCGCCTATCAGCGTATGTCGACGCCCTGTCCCTCGGTCGTATGTCCCACAACGGGATAGCCCGGAATCTCGCCGACCACGAGCAACCCCCCGGAGGTCTGGGCGTCGGCGAGCAGCAGCAGGGTCTCCTCCGAGATTCCAGCTGCCGAACTCAGCTGGGGGCGGACCCATTCCAGGTTGCGGCGGGTGCCACCCGAGATGAAGCCGTCCCGCAATGCTTCGCGGGCGCCGTCGACCAGCGGCACGGCGGTGTGGTCGATGACCGCGCCCACACCCGAGGCCCGGCACATCTTGTAGAGATGACCCAGGAGCCCGAAACCGGTGACATCCGTCGCGGCCCGCAGCCCGTGCTGCACCGCTGCTTCGGAGGCGTCGCGGTTCAAGGCGACCATGGTCGCGATGGCCTCCGGAAAAATTTCACCGGTGTTCTTGTGCCGGTTGTTCAGCAAACCCAGGCCGATCGGCTTGGTCAGCGTGAGGGGCAGGCCCGCACGGGCAGCATCGTTGCGAAGGAGCTTGGCGGGGTCCGCGATCCCGGTGACCGCCATTCCGTATTTCGGTTCCGGATCATCGACCGAATGCCCTCCGGTCACCGGGCAATGGGCCTCGTCGGCCACTGCCAGCCCTCCGCGGAGGACCTCGGCCAGTAACTCCATCGGCAGCACGTCCCGCGGCCAGCCGACAAGATTGATGGCAGTGATGGGACTGCCGCCCATGGCGTAGATGTCGGACAGGGCGTTTGCTGCCGCGATTCGGCCCCAGTCGTAGGCGTCATCGACGACCGGAGTGAAGAAGTCCGCTGTGGAGAGTACTGCGAGATCCTCACGGACCAGCACAGCGCCGGCGTCATCGCCGCCGTCGAGCCCTACCAGGACGTCGGGGTGCCGCTGCCCGGTCAGGCCGCTGACAACGTCTTCGAGTTCGCCGGGAGGAATCTTGCAGGCGCATCCTCCACCGTGTGCGAAGCCGGTGAGTCGTACGTCTCCGGGCTGTTGTTGATCCACGTCCGAGGCCCCGTCTTCCATGCATCCAGTCTAGGCGTGCTCAGCAGTGTTAGCATTTTCTTGGAGGCGTCCGGGTCCTGGTGGGCCCCCCGGTCTTCAAAACCGGTGAGACCGAGTATCTCGGTCTGGCGGGTTCGATTCCCGTCCGCCTCCGCCATGTGCTGTTGGTATACCCGAAGGAGCGCTGTGGGCGCAGACGATCCGCGTCGATTCATTCCGCGGACCGACAGGCTCCTTTCACACCCGGAGCTCCGACGTGCCGGGGCCCATCTCGGCAGCGACGTCATCGGCTCCATCGTCCAGCAGTTCCAGGCCCTGGCACGCTCCGGCGAGATCGCGCCGGAGGACGTCGAATCAAGGATCCTGGCCGCTGTGTCCTCGCGCCAGGTCACTTCCTTGAAGTCGGTGCTGAACGCCACGGGTGTCATCGTCCATACGAATCTCGGACGCGCGCCGTTGTCGGAGGCTTCCAGGGAGGCTCTGCTCACCGCGGCCGGCTATGTGGACGTCGAACTGGATCTGGTCGACGGGACCCGGTCCGGGCGCGGTGTCGGTGCACGAGAGGCTTTGCTGCGCGCCTGCCCGGCAGCAGAGAGCGCGCTCGTCGTCAATAACGGCGCGGCCGCCCTGGTGCTGGCCACCACTGTTCTGGCAGGCCTGGGTGAGGTGGTGATCAGCCGCGGGGAACTGGTCGAGATCGGCGCGGGTTTCAGGCTTCCCGATCTGATCGAATCCACCGGTGCCCGTCTGCGGGAAGTGGGTACGACCAATCGCACGCACCTGCGCGATTACGAAGCAGCGCTGGGGGACCGGACCGGCTGCCTACTCAAAGTCCACCCGAGCAATTTCCGGATCAGCGGATTCACCGCCGGGGTCGACGTGCACCAGCTCAGGTCGCTGGCCGATGAATACAACATCCCTCTGGTGGTGGATCTGGGGAGCGGCCTGCTCGAGCCCGACCAGATGCTGCCCGACGAGCCCGACGTCGCGAGTGCGTTGGAGGCCGGAGCCGACGTCGTCACCGTCAGCGGGGACAAGCTCCTCGGTGGACCGCAGGCGGGACTCCTGCTCGGTCGCGCGGAGGTGATCGAGACACTGGCTCGGCATCCGCTGGCTCGGGCACTGCGCACGGACAAATTGACGTTGGCCGCATTGGAGGCGACCGTCTCCGGTCCGGTGACGCCGGTGGTCGCAGCGTTGCACGCTGATCCTGCGCGGCTTCGCGAACGCACGGAGGTACTCGCTGAAGCTGTGGGGTGCGCGGTGGTCGAACACGATGGCCGGGTCGGCGGCGGGGGAGGCCCGGATGTGCCGTTGCCGGGCTGGGCGGCTCAGCTTCCTCAAAGCGTTGCCCGGCCGCTGCGCACAGGGGATCCGCCCGTGCTGCCTCGGGTCCATGATGGTGCGTGCCTGGTGGATCTGCGGTGCGTTCCGGAGGACGACGACGAGCAGCTGATCGCGGCTGTGCTGGCAGCTCTGGGGCGTGCAGGCGAAACGCCGGGAACGGAAAGTCGCTGACGATGTTCGTCGTTGCTACCGCAGGGCACGTCGACCATGGCAAGAGCACACTGGTACGTGCACTGACCGGCATGGAGCCGGACCGATGGGCGGAGGAGCGCCGTCGGGGGCTGACCATCGACCTGGGGTTCGCGTGGACTCGGCTCCCATCGGGCCGGGATGTGTCGTTCGTGGATGTGCCCGGACACGAACGGTTCCTCGGCAACATGCTGGCCGGGCTGGGACCCGCGCCGGCGGTCTGTTTCGTCGTCGCCGCCGATGAAGGGTGGCAGGCCCAGTCCAGTGACCACCGGGATGCGATAGCAGCCCTGGGGATCACCCATGGAATCGTGGTCCTGACGCGCAGCGACCGAGCGCCGCGCGGTTCGGACGAGGTACTCGCACGCGTTCGGGCGGAACTCGAGGGCACCGGGTTGAAGGACGCACCGGCCGTCGCCGTCTCCGCCGTCAACGGGACCGGGCTCGATGAGCTGCGCAGTGCCTTGGACGCCATGCTGTCGACCCTGCCCCCACCAGAACCGGCCGCCCGGGTCCGGTTGTGGATCGACAGGTCCTTCACCATCAGCGGCGCCGGAACGGTGGTGACCGGCACGCTGACCTCCGGTACTCTCGCGCGGGGTGACCGCCTCGTGCTCTCGGGTTCCGCGGGAACCGACGTGGTGTCTGTTCGGGCACTGCACAGCCGCAACGAGGCTGTCGACTCCATCGGTCCCACCAGTCGCGTCGCCATCAATCTGAGGGCAGGGCTCTCTGCGGAAGCGATCCATCGCGGGGATGTTCTCCTCACTGAAGACAGCTGGCCGGCGGTGGGCACCGTCGACGTTCGGCGAACCACGGGGGCCTCTTTCACCGACGCTCCCGGCCAGCTGTTCGTCCATGTGGGTACCGCCGTCGTGCCGTGCCGGGTCCGCCCCCTCGGAGACGACCACGCCCGCCTGACGCTCGACCGGCGGTTCCCACTCGAAGTCGGTGACCGCCTGGTGTTGCGGGCGGCCGGCGGCCGGGGAGTCCTGGCGGGGGCCCAGATTCTCGACGTCGACCCGCCGGCGCTGGACCGGCGCGGCGATGGAACCCGGCGGACGGCAGCCCTGACAGGGATGTCGCCCCACGGGGATGCGCTGACGGAGGTTGCTCGCCGCGGCGCGGTGCAGGTCGGTCAGCTGCGCAGGATGGGTATCTCCCGCCTGGGTGAGGTGCCCGACGGCGTCAGGGCCTTCGGCGACTGGTGGGTGCACGAAGAGGCGCTCGACGCGTGGCGGCGGAAGCTGCGCAGTGCCGTGGAGCACCTGGCGAAGCAGGACCCGTTGGCCGCCGGACTGTCGCACGGAGCCGGCCGGGATCTCCTGGGGTCGGCCGGCGTGCTGCTGGAAGTTGTTGTCCGGGAAGCCGGGCTTCACTACCGCGATGGTTTCATCACTCTGCCCGGTCAGCGTCAGAACCTCGGAACGGCCGAAGCGGGGATCGCAGCCCTTGAGAAGCGCCTGAGCGCGGGCCCCTTCGCTGCTCCTGAAGCCCATGACCTGAAGGTCCTCGGGCTGGGTAGCCGCGAGCTGGCGGCAGGGGAGCGCAGTGGGCGCCTGCTGAGGCTCGGCGACGGCGTGGTCCTGCTACCACGGGCACCCGCCCTGGCGATGCGCGAACTGGCGGCTCTACCTCAGCCGTTCACGACCAGCGAGGCACGCAAGGCGCTGGACACCACGCGCAGGGTGGTGATCCCGCTGCTCGAGTACCTCGACGGACGCGGCTGGACGCGCCGGCTCGACGCGAACCGGCGTTGCATCACTTGAGCGTGGAGGTGGTCTGAGCGCATAGGCTACGTCCACCGATCGCAGCCGTCCAGAGCTTCTGCGCGGCTCATTCCTCCGGACGGCGGATGGTCGTGGTGACCGACACCAGCTGCGGGCGGGGCGGGGCAGAGCTGAAGCCGAAGCGGACCGGTGGGCTCACGGGTGCGAGGGTGCCGAGATCGGCACCCCGCCATGCCGCCGTCGCCGCCGGAACGGCGCGGGCCGAGGTGACGCCGTAGTACTCCGTGCGGCCGTGACCGGCAGAACCGGCCGTCGCGACGCCGGGAATCAGCCGCGACGCGACCGGATTGATGAGGGCGAGCCAGCGCGGATGCGTGGCCAGGCGGGCGGGGACGACGCCGAGCAGTCGTCCGAGCACGGTCGTCCCGCCGATCTCGGCGAAGACCTGCAACTCACCTGCGTCGACCACGAGCCGCTCCTGCGTGAGCGTGGAGCTGATGGGGGAGAGGGCGACGTCGTCGAACGAGTAGGTGGCTCCGACGTAGTCCGCCACCTCCTGGGTCGGGGCGAGCAGCGTCCGGTGCCCTGCGACGTCCTCCATCATGACGTCGGTGAACGCGCCGAACGGCGAGGAGTCCCAGCGCCCGATCACCAGCCGTGTCCCCGAGGAAGTGCCGATACCGATGATGTGTCCAACGAAGCGGTCCATGCCCCCATTGTCCATGGGTTGTCCGTGCGCGAGGCGGATCCAGCCTGCGCCCGTCGCAGTTCGACGCCCGAGCCGTTCGACGCCCGTCGCCGTTCGGCTAAACTCGGACGGTAAGAGCCCCAGTGGCCGCGTGCAGTCTGCGGCCGGTTGGGGCGTTCTCATGCACGGCGCCCTGTCCCCCGTTACGCGGGAAGGATGCCGTACCGAATGGGGGAGTATCCCATGCCAGCAATCGTGATCGTCGGCGCCCAGTGGGGCGACGAGGGCAAGGGCAAGGCCACCGATCTGCTCGGCGGGCGCGTCGACTACGTCGTGAAGCCGAACGGTGGCAACAACGCCGGGCACACTGTGGTGGTCAACAGCGAGAAGTACGAGCTCAAGCTCCTCCCCGCCGGTATCCTCAGCCCCAACGCCGTCCCGATCATCGGCAACGGCTGCGTCATCAATCTGGAGGCGCTCTTCGACGAGATCGACGGGCTCGAGGCACGCGGGGCGGACACCTCCAAATTACGGGTGTCCGCCAACGCCCACCTCGTGGCGCCCTATCACCAGGTGCTGGACAAGGTCACGGAGCGCTTCCTCGGCAAGCGGGCCATCGGCACCACGGGGCGCGGCATCGGCCCGGCCTACATGGACAAGGTGGCCAGGCTCGGTCTGCGTGTCCAGGACGTCTTCGACGAATCGATCCTGCGCCAGAAGGTCGAGGGATCCCTCAAGCAGAAGAACGAACTGCTGGTCAAGGTCTACAACCGGCGCGATATCGAGGTGGAGGAGGTCGTCGAGTACTTCCTGTCATTCGCCGAGCGGCTGCGGCCCCTGGTGATCGACTCAACCTTCGTGCTCAACGAGGCGCTCGACGAGGGCAAGGTGGTGCTGATGGAGGGTGGTCAGGCCACGTTCCTCGACGTCGACCACGGAACCTATCCGTTCGTGACGTCGTCGAACCCGACAGCGGGTGGGGCATCCGTCGGCTCGGGGATCGGGCCCACCAGGATCACCCGCGCGGTGGGCATCATCAAGGCGTACACCACGCGCGTGGGTGCCGGCCCCTTCCCCACGGAACTGTTCGACGACATGGGGCTCTACCTGCAGACCAAGGGCGGCGAGTTCGGGGTGAACACGGGTCGTCCGCGCCGGTGCGGCTGGTACGACGCCGTGCTCGCACGGCACGCCTCGCGCGTCAACGGCTTCACGGACTACTTCGTGACCAAGCTCGACGTCCTCACCGGGATCGAGAGCATCCCCGTGTGCGTGGCGTACGACGTCGACGGTGTGCGGCATCACGAGATGCCCATGACGCAGACCGACTTCCACCACGCGGAGCCGGTGTACGAGTACTTCGACGGCTGGACCGAGGACATCACCGGAGCGCGTACCCTTCAGGATCTGCCACCGAACGCGCAGGCCTATGTGCGCGCGCTGGAGAAACTCTCCGGCACCCGGTTCTCGGCCATTGGCGTGGGCCCGGACCGCGACCAGACCATCGTCATCCACGATCTGATCGGCTCCTGACCCTGGCGGGTGCCGGGCCGGCGGCCGCCTCACCATGGGCGTCGACCGGTGCCGTGGCCGGCGGTGAGCTAGAGATTCACGGTGACGTCTGCGTCCTCCCGCAGCTCTGCAATGAGCTTCTGGGCGGCCTCGGAGAGCTTCTGGCCGGAGAGCTGCGCCTCGATCTCGGGCCGTACCTCGTCGAGCGGAGGGATGGGCGTCGTCGTGTCGCCTGCTTCCTCCTGCCGGGTCTTCGCGGCCTCGTAGGTGTCCTTGACCTCCTGATCGGAGGGCTTCGTGTCTCCAGCCTCCTCGGCGAGCAGTGCATCGAGTTTGACCTGATCGGCGAGCTGCGTGTCGAACTCCCCGTCCTCGAGTCCCTGCTCGGCGAAGGCCGCCCGGAGATCCTCCTCGGTCTCGAGCTGACTGGACTCGAGCAGCTCGTCGATGGCGGCGGCTTCGGCTTCGGGGCTCGACTCGATACCCCGCTTCTCCGCCTCCTGCCGCAGTAGCTCGGCACTCACGAGATTGTCCGCGACGCTCGTCTTCAACTGCTCCTGATCGAGTATCTGCCCGTCGAGCTGCGCTGCGGTGGAGGCCTGGGCGAACTGGCCCTCGTACGTGGTGGTGAACAGGTCCCGGTCGATCTCCGTCCCGTTGACGACGGCGACGACCTCCGGAATGCCCTCGAGATCCGGTTCGGGTGGTGCAGCATCCGCCGGAGCAGAAGACTCCGGCGTCGCCTCGGGTGCCGATTCCGATTCCGCTGCGGATGGCGATGCGCTCGGTGCCTCGTCAGCATCCCCCTCACCGCAGGCACTCAGGAGCGCCGCCGATCCGATGAATGCGGCAGCGAGCAGCAACCGCTTCCGTGCTGGTGTCCTGCTGGCCATGATGGAGTCCTTGCGTCGTGGGTCAGCGTGGAACACTAGCAAACCCGGATGTACGCGAGATGGACGCACGCTTCACAGACGCTGAGAGTTGAGCCGAGTGCGGGTCCTACCAACCCCAGGTTCCGGTGCCGCCCTTGAATGGTCCCACGATCGCGGAGGTGATCCACCCGCCGTAGAAGTCGCCCTCCTGCGCCTGAACTAGCTCACCGTCCACCGTGCAGGAGTCCATCTGCGAGGGATAGATCGCCACACGTGTGGAGAGCTCCTCGTAGCCGCGTACCGGGGCGGGGTACGTCCAGGCGCCACGGGGGCTGCGTCCTGTGCCGGCGACGACGTCGAAATACCTGGCCGCGCCCTTGAACTCGCAGTGCGTGGTCCCCTCCACGGGTTCCAGCACACCGGGCAGGAAGTCGTCGATCGGCAGGTAGTAGACCGGCGGATGACTGGTCTCCAGCACCCGGACGGCGGCGCTGGTCGCCGTGATCAGCTGCCCACCGAAGTGCACCTCGATCCGCGCCGATGCTCGCTCCACACTGGGAGGCCTTGGGTAGTCCCACACCGATTCCTGCCCCGGACCGGGCTGGACACGCTTTCCACTCCTCGGGTTCCTCATGGACACACAGGCTACTCCCGGCAACCCGGAGAGGGTCTGTAGGCTGGACGGACGGCACAGAGATGAGGTCAGCAGTATGAAGGTCAGCGTTGGTCAGTTCCGACCGGGTGGGGACACCGCGGCGAACCTCTCCGTCATGCGTGAGCTCGCGGTGACAGCCGGTGTGCAAGGGTCTGCGCTGATCGTCTTCCCCGAGGAGTCGATGTTCTCGATCGGCGCGGTGCAGGGCTCCCTGCAGGACGCCGTGGAAGCCAACTGGACCTCCTTCGTCCAGCAGCTCTCCTTCATCGCGGCCGAGAACTCGATCGCCGTCGTCGCCGGTGGGTACGAACCCAGTGGCGAAACGCGGCCCTTCAACACCCTCGTCCTCATCGACTCGACCGGCCGCATCGTCGACACCTACCGCAAGCTGCACCTGTACGATGCCTTCAGCTACCAGGAGTCCTCGCGGATCAGACCGGGCGACGGCGGCATCAAGGTTGCCCAGGTCGGTGACCTCCGGGTGGGTCTCATGACGTGCTACGACATCCGGTTCCCCGAGCAGGCGCGCGCTCTGGCCGATGTCGGTGCCGATCTGCTCTGTGTACCGGCTGCCTGGTTCGAGGGCGAACACAAGATCGAGCACTGGGAGACACTGCTGAAGGCACGTGCCATCGAGAACACGGTGTGGGTTGCTGCGGCAGGGACCTCCGGCGGCCACACCATCGGTCACTCCGCGATCCTGGACCCGATGGGTATCCCGATGGTGCACCTCGAGAACGAGGACCGCGGTGTTGTCACCACGGAGGTCACCCGGCGGAGGGTCGACGACGTACGCGAGTTCCTGCCGGTGCTGCAGAACCGGCGGTTCAGCCGGAACGACACCATCGTCGACGCCCACTGATTCCGCCCCGGGACGGCGAGTGACCGCCCTGTGGAAGGAATCGCCCGATCGCTACCGGAGAAGTTTCCGGACCTGCGTAACTTTCCCGGACCGATCAACGATTACCCCTGTGTAAGCGCCGCGCCGAGGCTTATCCCCCAACGGGCCTCGGTGCGGCCTTTTCTTTGCTGCAGGACAGGACAGGACGCGCCGCGGAGAGAACCAGCCGAGCGCAGGGTGACGGTTACGATGGTGTCGCCGTCCCGTTCGAGCAAGGATCGATCCGTGGTCACACCATTGCCTGATGATGCGCTGCTACGCGCCCAGGCAGGCGAGCCCGCGGCCCTCTCATCGGTGTATCGGGCACTGAGCCCTGCCGTGCTGGGGTACCTGGCCGGTCGCGGATCGGAGGATCCGGAGGCCCTGACCCAGGACGTGTTCCTCACGGTCTTCTCCAAACTGCACGCGGTGACGGGAGGGCTCGCAGGGCTGCGCTCCTTCACCTTCTCCGTGGCTCACGCCAGATACGTGGACGAGGTCCGCAGGAAGACCCGGACGCCGGTGCTCGTGGGCTATGAGGCCGGCAGCGACGCGCGCGTCGCACAATCAGCAGAGTCGGTAGCGCTGGACAAGCTCGACGCCGGGGATGCCGGCGGCATGCTGGCGCAGCTCAAGGCAGAGCAGCGCGACGTGCTCCTGCTGAGGATCGTCGCGGAACTGCCGATCGATCAGGTCGCCGAGATCCTGGGTCGATCAGCGGGGTCGGTGAAGCAACTGCAGCGGCGGGGACTGCTCAGGCTGAAGGAACTCGTACAAACCAACGAATCGGAAGCGCCATGACTGATCAGGACAATTCATCACCCGATTCCCTGCAGCACCTCCTCGACGAGGTGGGCGTGAGCGCCGATCCTTGCCTCCTGAAAGCACTCGGGCAGATCAGGGAGCTGGGCGCCGGTCCCGTGCCAGAACCCGCCAAAGATCTTTCAACGCTGTTCTCCGCCGATACGCCGTCCTCCGGCCGGTGGAGCAAGCGCCGCATCACCTTCCTCGGCGGGGCGCTCGCCGTGTCCATGGGAGTGGGAATGTCCGGCGTCGCGGCAGATACCTTCCATCTCTCCGCCGGTGGAGGCAGTGGCATCGACTCCCTGGCACTGAACGCCGTCGGTGCCCGCGTGGACCGTGCTCGCGCCGATTCCTCCGATCGGGACCTCGCTGCTCGCGCCCCCGGAGCTCAGGCCGGCGCCTCCCGCGACGCACTCGTCGACGGCGCCGGCGCCATGACCGCAGGTGCTGCTGACGGAGCTCGCCCGGTGCGTCGTTCCGCCGATGCCGACGTCGAGAATTTCCCGTTCCTGAACGCGGAACCCGGTGCTATTCAGGGGTCTGCCCCGCTCGCGCGGCCGCACACACCCACGGCGCCGGGGACGACCCCCGGCTCGACGCCCCGGTCAGTCCCGGCAGTTCCACCGGAGCCCGACGGCGTCACCAGCTCGAGCCGGACGGTTCACCCCGGATCGGGGTCCGCCCCCGACGCCGGGGTCCGGGCACACGACACCGGTGTGGTTGTCGCCTCCGGGCACTCGGTCATCCCTGTGCCCGTCGACGGGGGCGAGATCACCCACCCGGACGAGACCGCCGCTGCAGCGGAGCGTCCCGAGGGCGCCGTAAGTGCCGATCGAACTCACGTTGCGCGCCGTGCAGCAGGCGGAGCCCCCACGAGCCCCAGTTCCGCCGATCCGACTGCGCAGAAGACCCAGGCCGTCCCCGGCTCGCAGGCTGCTGCAGCGACGGTAGCCGACAGTACGCGGGGCCATGCGGCCTCGGTGCAGGTTGATGCAGCCTTCGCGTGGCTGTTCGAGGAATCTCACAGCACTGGCTGGGCTGACGGATTCAACGGCGCCCCGTTCCTTGCCGCTGAAGCTGTCGAGTATTCTGCCTGGTCGGTGCTCCTCCTCGACGACGTCGAGTTTGTCGACGTTGATGTCGAGCTCGAGGTCGAGTCCGACGTCGGGCCGACGGTTCCTGCGCCGGTGTCCGATGCTCCTGGTATGGCGTCTGCGGTTCCTGCGCCGGTGTCCGATGCTCCTGGTTCCGAGTCCCCGACCCCTGATGTCGCCGTTGCGACCGCTGACCTTCCTCCCGATGCGGCCCAGTTGACACCGACACCCACACCGACGCCGATCGAGGTGGGGCCGGCCCCGACCCCGGCAGCCAACGAGGAGCCATCCGTCGAGAGCGAGCCGGGAACCGGCACGCAGGGGCCGACGGAAACCGAGTCCCCGCAGCTGGATCCCAGTCCTCCGCTCGATCCTCCTCCGTCCAGTGCGGAGAATGCGGCGCCAACCGAGATGCTCGACGTTGCTCCGACGCTCGAGGAGCTGCTATCGCCCCGCACGTCGACCCTCGACGCCCCGTCCGAGGAGCCAGACGCCCCGTCCGAGGAGTCACGAGCCGCGGAAGCCGGGCCGACGGTGGAGACCGCAGACGAGGGCTGACCCCGGTCGTAGCCGAGCAGGGTTCCCTCGGCGGCGGTCGAGACGGCAGAAATGATCGTTCCCGACGTCGATGCGCTGCGGTTCCTGCTGTTTCGGCCAGGTAGTGCCCGCCAGCGAGGAAGCACGCCACGCCGCCGGCGGGCCGATGCGCGGGTGATTCTCCGGGACCTGCCCGCAACCTCGACCGCTGGCACTCAGCGTGGTGTGGATCGCCCGGGAAAGTAGGCGACGTTACCGGAACGTGACAAACCACCGAAGGGTGGTTAGTCTCATCCAGTGCCTCCGTCCACGTGAGGCTCTTCCGGATGGATTGCCGAGCTCTGCCGCCAACCGGGACACATCCGCACACACGAAGGCAGAGACGGGGGAACCACGGTTCCACCGGGCGCACAGGATCTCCTGACCGCGTCCTCGGGGTTAAGTCGCACCGCACCGCCCACAGGCGCTGCCCGCGGCCGGGTGTCTCCCATCCGAACCCGACAGCTCACCCCGCAGGCATGGGAGAGGTACACACATGTCACGAAACACTTCACCGGCACGCCACCGCGCGGCCGTCGACGGAAGTATCGCGCTGCAGGGCCTGTCACGCGCAGCCCGTGCGCACGCCAGCACCATCGGGCGCCCCGTCGCCATCGCTGCCGTCACCTCCGGCATCGCGCTCAGCGCCATGGGTACTGCACATGCCGGGACCTACTCCGAGCAGGGCACCACGGCTGCTGCAGGTGCCACCAGCCACACCGTCGTTGCAGGTGACACCCTCGGTGCCATCTCCGCTCGCTACGGCGTCGATCTGAATGCCGTGCTGAGCGTCAACGGCCTCTCGGTGACCTCGATCATCGTGCCGGGTCAGAATATCGCCCTCCCCACCGCGGGCGCTGTCGCCGCTCCGGTCCAGACGGTCTCTGTCCCCGTGGCAGTGGCACCGGCCGCTCCCGTCGTGCAGCAGGTCGCGGCCACCACCCCGGCTGCCGCCACCATCCCGGCTCCTGCAGTGCAGCAGGTCGCTGTCACCACCCCGGCCGCTGCTCCTGCAGTGCAGCAGGTTACCGTGGATGCGACCGGCTCATACACCGCTCCTGCAGCGGTTTCGTATGGCGCTGCCGCTGTCGCAGCGGATTACCAGCTGACCTCGACCGGCGTCGACACCCGCGGCGGTAATTCGAAGCCCGTCGTCAGCGCTCCTGCCGGTGACCTCGGCGGTATCATCCTGGGCTCGGCCCAGGCGCAGCTCGCCGCCGGCGCCATCCAGGACTGCACCGTGCTCGCCGAGGTCGCCCTGCGCGCAGCAGGCATCCAGGCCGGAGACCTCGCTCCTTCGCAGTTCTTCCAGTTCGGCTCGACGGTGTCCACCCCGGCGCCCGGCGATCTCGTCATCACCGGCGGCCACGTGGCCATCTACGCCGGTGGCGGACAGGTCATCAGCAGCGGCATGAACGGCGCGCGGCTCACCATGCAGCACCCGCTCTCGGATCTCCCGGGTGCGTCATTTGTCCGGGTTTCGCGCTAACCCAGGAACGATCACACGCAGGAAGCGGCAGGTGCTTGGACGGGGCACCTGCCGCTTCCTTTTAAGTCGTGCAGCACTAGCGTCGAACCGCGGATCCGCACGAGCGAACGAGGCAGAACTCCAGCTTGCACGGGTGACCGGTGCTACGAGGATGTCGCGCCGTTGCGCGACGTGGGCATATCCCGGAGGATGGCGCACATGTCCTCGGCCAGCCCGAACTGTTCGGGAGGGCGATCAGGGGGCGAGACGTGCATGACAGACGTGAACGATCCGGGAAGAAGTACAAGGGAGGCACCATGGCACACCAGAACGATCCGCAGGTGATCAGGAGGCTTCTGACGGAGCATGGACGCTGGGCCGTGGTGGGGCTGTCCGACAATCCGCGCCGTGTGGCCGTCGGCGTCTCGCGCTTCGTCATGGACGGGCTCGGGATGGAGATCATTCCGGTGAGCCTGAAGGGCGACGACGTCCACGGCCAGCAGGGCTACACCAGCCTCTCGCACGTACCGGGGCAGATCGACGTCGTCGACTGCTTCGTGAACTCCGAGAAGGTGGGAGCGGTGGTGGATCAGGCCATCGAAGTGGGAGCGCGCGCGGTCTGGTTGCAACTGGGTGTGATCGACGAGGCGGCGGCGCAGCGGGCGTCGGATGCCGGGCTCGACGTCGTCATGGACGCCTGCCCCGCCATCGAGGCGCCGGCCCTCGGGCTGTGATGTCTCCCCGGCTCCAGACCGGGCGGATCATGCTGAACCAGGACGAAGGAGCAGGTATGGAGCCGTTCACGTACGAAGAGAGGGGCGCCACCGACCGCCCCTACCCCGAGACGCTCGAGGGCAGTTGGCCGTCCGGCTACACCGTGATGGTGAAGACCCGGGAGATCCCCGCAGAGGACCCCTCTGCGGCTTTCATCGCTCTGACCGAGGGGATCCTCGCCTGGGAGCTGCACCGTGGTGCGGGTCTGACCATGCAGTCCGACGCCGATCGTGCTGCTCCGGGCGTGAAGGTGACCTCGGGTCTCGGGCTGGGCCCCGCCAGGCTCAAGGCACCGTGTCAGGTGCTGTGGGCCCGGGACCCGCAGCTCGACGGCGCCGGGCGGGCGGTCCCGGGCCAGCGCGGCGGGTTCGGATACGGCACCCTTCGCGGCCATCCGGTCAAGGGCGAAGAGGGTTTCTACGCCGAGCTGACCGCTGACAATCGTGTTCTCTTCAGTTGTTCTGCCTACAGCATCCCGGCCAATGCGCTGTTCCGGCTCGCTGCTCCCATGACCAGACTGGGCCAGCGCTACGTGCTGGGGCGGTACACGAAGGCAGCCGCTACCCTCGCAGGGGGAGGCTGACACCTGCGCTCCGTCGCATCGAGCGCAGCACCCCGGGCCGATATCCACGTGATATGGGTGCGGGCGGGTCGTGTCTCTTGCCGTCAGGTGGCCGTGGCCCTATGTTGAGTCGTACAGCGATCTCACAGGGCATGTCCAGCAACTGAGCAAGGGTCTTGGTCTCACGATCGGTGGAATCACGAACACCGGCGTCGCCCTCCTTCGGAGGTCGCCGCTTCCCTGTGATTGCGCAGCTGCGCCGTCGGGGATGTCCCGGTGGGTACTACGTGTTATCAGGAGACGCGAACAATGATCGTTTCGAAGAAGTGGGTCGCTGCTGGGTCGACGGCAACCCTTCTGGCCGGAGGATTGTTCCTCGGCGCACCACTGGCCTCAGCCGCCCCCGGCGACGCGGCCTGCCTGCAGGCATCCACTCAGTTCGAGGCGGCACTCGCGGCGGCCGGTATCAATGCGGACTTCGTGAATCAGCTGGAACTGGCGACCGACGCGGTCGTGGCAGCGGAGGGTAAGTACGAGGCGATCGCGACGTCGCTCGGTCTCGAGGCACTGTATGAGGAGGCAGAGCGCACCAGCGTACTAGCCGAAGCCGCTCAGGAAGCCGTGGCTGCTGCGCAAGAAGACGTCGATGAAGCGATTGCCCTGGCAACCGCAGAGGACGTGGACGCTGACGGCAATCCGGAAAATGATCAGCGGGTTACCGAAGCTCGCGCCCTGCTCGATACTGCTCAGCAACCAGAGAGGGATGCCGTGGCCGCTGGTACTGCCCTCGAAGCAGCGCTTTCTGATTCGACGATAATCGAAGCTGAGCAAGAGCTGGAAGACGCCGCTCTCCGCGTCGATACCCTCCTCGGCCAGGTGGGCGTGGACGACGCCACGGCTGATCAGCTCCTCGGCTTGTTCGAGGCGTTCCTCGCAGCCTGTGATGCAAGCACCGTCGGTACGGATCCTCTCGCGCCGGTCGTCGTGCCCGTCCCGGTTCCCGTCGTGGTGCCGGCGACACCTGTGACACCCGTGGTGCCGGCCCCGGTCGTCACCCTCGTGAGCCCCGTGATACCTGCTGCACCCGTCGCGCCGGCTGTCGTCCCCGATGTTGCACCGGTGACTCCGGTAGCTCCGGTAGCTCCGGCGGCCTCGGCACCGGTTGCCACCAACAAGGGGCTGAACGTCCAGACCGCCGTTGTGTCCGAGGACGGCAATCGCCCGGCGCTCGCGCTCATCGCCGCGCTGCTGGCCGTCGGCGTCGCCGTCCCCGCCGCGACGGCCGCGCGGATGCGCCGCCTGGAGCGCGTGCAGCGCTAGCACCGAGACCGGCTCGGCCTGGACCCGGGATAGAAGGATCGCGGGTCCAGGGCGGACCACGCTCAGCCAGGACACGAGTCAGGACACCGCAGGGATGAAGCAGGGATGAAGGAGCGAAGCATGCCGGATGAGCCGACGGGCGGCACCTCCATCCCGTCCGCCCACGATGAACCTGACAGCACAGCGTCCGACGGCACCGGTTCCGAGCCGGGTCACGGCAGCCCAGCGTCCGTCGACGAGGAGCCCAACGATCCCACACAGCAGACCGTCGATGGGAAGCTCGACGGTTCCATGCCGCAACCTGCAGGAAAGCCTCTGAGGAAGACACTCCGCAGGCGCTGGCTGGCCCTGCCCCTCGTAGCGGCCGCGGGTCTGGCGATCGCCGCGTCGGTCCTGCCGCTGCAGTCGGAGGACGCGCCACGCGTGGTGTCGTCTTCCCTGTCCGCCGTCGCCACGCCGTCGTCGGCCGCTACACCGCCTGCCCCAGCACCGGCTGCCTCGACGACGGCCACCACGACGCCGTCTGAGCCGAACCGCGGACCGGTGGCCTCCGCGCCCACCGGGTTCAGCTTCCCCGCCGCGGGAATCGACATGGACGTCCTCCCACTTACCCCAAGCGAGACGGATCTCGCCTCGCAGACCCTCGTCCCACCGCTCACCATCGACGCCTACTGGCTGACCTCCTACGGCGTCCCCGGCGACGGCTCGGCGAACACCACCTACATTGCCGGTCACAGCTGGGACGGCAAGGACGCCCCCTTCAACCGGTTGAGCGACGAGTCCCTCGTGGGCGAGGAATTCCTCCTCACGACGGCAACGGGCACCATCACCTACGTCGTCGATTCCGTCACCACGCACGACAAGAACACCCTGAAGGACAGCGACATCTGGAACGTCGTCCCGAATCGGGTGGTCCTCATCAGCTGCTACACCGAGGACCTGTGGGGCAAGAACGTCGTCGTCACCGCGCTGCCGAAGACCGGCTGAGCAGCCGGCCGGTTCCTACAGGTGCCATCGCCCTAGCCGAAGTGCTGCGGCAGCGTCCCCTGGTGCGCCTCACGGAGCTGGTCCAGCGGCAGATTGAAGTAGCCCTGTACATCGAGCGCCTCGTTCTCCGTGTCCACCACACCGATCCGCAGCGTGGGGAAGTTCCGGGCGGTACACATGTCGTTGTAGCGGACCTCCTCCGACCGGGGTACGGCGACGACGGCGCGCCCCTGGCTCTCGCTGAACAGCGCGGTGAAGGCATCGATGCGATCGCGCTCGCACAGCTCGTCGAGCCCGATACGCGCGCCGACGCCGAACCGCAGCGCCATCTCGCTCAGGACCGCCGCGAGGCCGCCCTCGGAGAGATCGTGGGCCGCGTCGATCATGCCGTCGCGCGAGCAGTTCACGAGGATCGCGGCGAGCGTCTTCTCCGCTGCGAGATCGAGCGCCGGGGGTCGCCCGCCGAGATGCCCGCGCAGATTCGCCCACTCCGAGCCGTCCAGCTCGTCCTTCGTGGTCCCGAGCAGGTAGACAGCCTGGCCGTCCTCGCGCCAGCCCGACGGCGTCCGCCGGGCGACGTCGTCGAACACTCCCAGCACGCCGACCACCGGGGTGGGATGCACCGCCACGCCGCCGGTCTGGTTGTACAGCGAGACGTTGCCACCGGTGACGGGCACTCCGAGCTCCTGGCAGGCATCGGCGAGCCCGCGGACGGTCTCGGCGAACTGCCACATGACCTCAGGATCCTCCGGGGAGCCGAAGTTCAGACAGTCGGAGACGGCGAGGGGCTCGGCGCCCGACGTCGCCACGTTGCGGTAGGCCTCGGCGAGGGCCAGACGAGCGCCCTCGTACGGATCGAGGTAGGAGTAGCGGCCGTTCGCGTCGGTGGAGATCGCGACGCCGAGCCCGGTCTCCTCGTCGACCCGGACCACCCCGGCGTCGTCGGGCATGGCCAGTGCCGTGTTGCCCTGCACATAGCGGTCGAACTGGTCCGTCACCCAGTCCTTCGAGCACATGTTCGGCGAGGCCATGAGCTCGAGCACGGCGGCGCGCAGATCAGTGGGCTGCTCGGCGTCGAAGGCATCGGCCTGGACGCCGTCGAGCCAGCTGGGCCGATGATAGGGGCGCTCGTAGACCGGGCCGTCATGGGCCACGGTGCGCGGATCCACGTCGACGATCGTCTCGCCGTCCCACTCGATGATCAGGCGGCCCGTGTCGGTGACCTCGCCCAGCCACGAGTATTCGACGGCCCACCGGTCCATGATCGCCTCGAAAGCGCTCACGTTCTCGGGAGTGACCACGGCCATCATGCGCTCCTGCGACTCCGACATGAGGATCTCGCCGGGGGTCAGGGACGGGTCGCGCAGCAGCACGTCGGTCAGTTCCACGTGCATGCCGCCGTCACCGTTGGAGGCGAGCTCCGACGTCGCGCAGGAGATCCCTGCTGCCCCGAGATCCTGGATGCCCTCCACCACGGAGGCCTTGAACAGCTCCAGGCAGCACTCGATCAATACCTTCTCGGCGAACGGATCGCCCACCTGCACCGCAGGGCGCTTGGACGGCTTGGAGGAGTCGAAGGACTCCGAGGCGAGCACCGAGGCGCCGCCGATCCCGTCGCCACCGGTGCGTGCACCGAAGAGCACCACCCTGTTACCGGTGCCGGAGGCGTTGGCGAGCCGGATGTCCTCGTGCCGGAGCACACCGACGGCGAGGGCGTTGACCAGCGGGTTGCCCTGGTAGACGGCGTCGAACACTACTTCGCCGCCGATGTTCGGCAGCCCCAGCGAGTTCCCGTACCCGCCGATCCCGGCGACGATCCCATGGACCAGACGTGCGGTGTCGGGGTGGTCGATCGCGCCGAAGCGCAGCGGATCCATGACCGCCACAGGGCGCGCACCCATCGAGATGATGTCGCGGACAATACCGCCGACGCCGGTCGCGGCGCCCTGGTACGGCTCCACGAAGGAGGGGTGGTTGTGGCTCTCCACCTTGAAGGTCACGGCCCAGCCGTCCCCGACGTCCACGACGCCGGCATTCTCACCGATCCCCACGAGAAGGTGTTCCTTCATCGCGTCGGTGACCTTGTCGCCGAACTGGCGCAGATGCACCTTGGAGGACTTGTAGGAGCAGTGCTCGCTCCACATCACCGAGTACATGGCGAGCTCGGCGCCCGTGGGCCGGCGGCCGAGGATCTCCTCGATACGCCCGTACTCGCTCTCCGTGAGCCCGAGCTCTGCCCAGGGCAGCTCCTGGCCCGGCGTCGCCTCGGCGTTCGCCACCGAGTCGATGTTGAATTTCCTGGACATTGCCTCTGCCGTCATCTAGCCCACCAGCTTCCTGAGTACCGACGTGAAGATCCCGAGCCCGTCGGTGCCGCCGCGGAGTCCCACCTCACCGCGCGCCGAGGAATCCGGGCCGAACCCGGCCTCCACCGCGTGCTCGGGGTGCGGCATCAGGCCGACCACGTTCCCTGCCGTGTTCGAGATACCGGCGATACTGCGGCGTGACCCGTTGGGATTCTCGTCCACGTAGCGGAACACCACGCGCCCCTCTCCCTCGAGTTCGTCGAGCGTCCGATTGTCGGCGACGAACTGACCGTCCTGGTTCTTGAGCGGGATCACCACTTCCTCACCGGCCCAGTACTCGCCGGTCCAGTGTGTGTCGGCGTTCTCCACGCGCAGGCGCTGGTCACGGCAGAGGAAGTGGAGGTGCTCGTTCTTGATCATGGCTCCGGGCAGCAGATGCGCCTCGGTGAGGATCTGGAACCCGTTGCAGATGCCAAGGACAGGCAGCGCGTCCGCTCCGCCGGTGGCCGCCTGCGTGATCTGTTCCATGAGCGGGGCGAACCGGGAGATCGCGCCGGCACGCAGGTAGTCGCCGTAGGAGAAGCCGCCGGGGATGATCACGGCATCCACCTCCTGCAGATCGTGGTCGCCGTGCCACAGCTGCACGGCACTGCCCCCGGCGAGCCGGACCGCACGCATCGCGTCGCGGTCATCGAGGGAGCCGGGGAACGTCACAACGCCGATCCTCACCGCGGCGAGCGGACCGTCGTCGCCGGTCATGGGCTGCAAATCGCCGATCAGCGGCGTCTCTATGCTCGTGCTGGTCACGAAGCGTCCTCCTCGATGACCTCCACGCGGGTGACGTCCTCGATCACGGGATTGGAGAGCAGGGTGGTAGCGGCGAGGCGTGCCTGTTCGAGGATCTGCTCGGTGATCTCACCGTCCACCGTCAACTCGAAGCGCTTTCCCTGGCGGACCGACGCGAAGTCGGTCAGGCCGATTCGGGGGAGTGCGCCTGCGATCGCCTTCCCCTGCGGGTCGAGGATCTCTGGTTTGGGCATGACGTCGACGACGATCCGGGGCATCCGGCAACTCCTGTGCATGAGCGGCGAGCGCTGGCGGTTCCAGCAGTCGTGCAGGGGCCCGGGAGTGCCGTCTCACGCTGTATCGGTGTGACACGAGCGCTCCGCGAGCTTGCCCGTCAAGTCTACCGGGGATGGACCGCGGGGCGGTCCGGGCCGGCTTGCGGCCCTACTGGGCCCCGGGCGCCCCGAGGATGTCCTGGACCTTCTTCCAGCGTGAGATCTCGCAGCCGTCCGTCAGGGCGAAGGAGGCCAGCACCGAGGTTCCGTTGAAGTCCCCCGTGATACTTGCCGTCTGCGGGCCTCCGTACTGCTGCGTGCAGATGATGTCCTTTTCGGGCCGGGCGGTGAAGAAGTCCGTCCCGAGCTCGACGAGCCGGGCGCAGGCGGCCTCCGAACCCGGAAGGGTCGACGCCGGACCGGGAGCGCCGTCGACGCACTCGAGGACGTACTGCATCGGCTCGGCCGAGGCGTCCTGCTGGATGGAGATGGTCAGGAGGGCGGCGTCCGCTGATGCGGCTGTGGACGCCGTCGGCTGCGGCGTGGAGTCGGCCGTCGGCGATGCTGTCGGGTCGGCCGATGGCGACGTGGGTGCAGCAGAGGTGGGGTCATCGGATGCGGGGCTGGACGGCTGCACGGTGATCTCCGTTCCTGTCGATTCGGTGCTCGGTGCGGCGCTGGTCTCAGCGCCGGGTCCGCTCGGGGCGCACGCCGAGAGTACGAGGGACAGCGCGGCGAGCGGGAGGACGAGGCTGCGTACCATCCGGTGCGACCGGACCACGTTCGATGTCCTGGATGTGCTTGTCATGACGTCCCCTTCGGCTGACACACCAGCCTAGCGGCTGATGTCTGCACAACGGCCGGCGACGGCGGTGCGTGCCGGCTCAGACGGTGGTGAGTGCGTGCTCCAGATCGTGCAGGAGTCGGCCTCGGAGTAGCTGGGACTCCTCCGCGAAACCGCGCTGCAGCCGCACGTACTCCGCCTTGCCGGCGGCCGTCTCGATGGCGATGGGCGAGTACCCCCAGGCGGCCAGATCGTAGGGCGAGGCGCGCATGTCCATTCTCCGGATACGCCAGGAGAGCTCGAAGCAGTCCATGACCACGTCGCTCGACAGCAGGGGTGTGAGCTTGTACGCCCACTTGTACAGATCCATGTTGGCGTGCAGGCAGCCGGGCTGTTCGAGGTCGCGCTGGGTCTGGCGCGTAGGAGCGTGCTCGTTGAGCGGGCCGGCCTCGGGCGTATAGAAGCGGAACGCGTCAAAGTGCGTGCAGCGCAGGCGCGAGGCCTCGACGACGTCGTCCGTGCCGCCCGCGCCCAAGCGCAGCTGAAGATACTCATGGCGCACCCCGTTGACGGCGGAACGGTAGGCCATGGCCCATTCGTGGAGCCCGAAGCACCCGAACTGAGCCGGCCGTGCTGCTGTCCGGGCGAGGATCACCCGGGCGAAGTCGAGCGCCTCGCGCCGCTCGTCGGCGAACCGCTGCGTGTCCACGCGGACGCCGTCGTCGTCGGCGAGGTAGTACTTCCAGCCCGCGCGCTCTGCTGCCGCGGCTCCCCGCAGCACGATGCCCGCTCCGGGGTGCCACCGCAGGAGTTGGCCGGGCTTCTGGTTGTAGTAGGTGAAGAGAAAGTCCTCGACCGGGTGCTTCGCCCCGCGGGAGCGCCGGTCGAGGTAGGGAGCGGCGAACACCGTCACGCGTTCCTGGTGTTTCCGCTGGAGGTCCTGCCACTCTTCTTCGGACAGGAAGCGATCGGGCATCCTCCCATTATCACCTGCCCTGGCAGCCGTAAACACCCTGGGAAGTTTCTGGAAATCTCCGCCCGAATTGGCTGGTCAAGGTGTGTTGCCTCGGGTAAGTTTGTCCTCGCCGTGACGTCTGTGAGCGTCATCACAGGTAGGGGGTCCTATCCAGGAGATCACGGCACAGGGGGGAACGGCTCAGGCCTACCCGCACATTTACGAGAGGCACTACCTTCTTATGACACAACGGAGAATAGCCGGGCAGGGCAGCAGTAGGCTGCGCGCTGCTACGGCGATCGTTCTGGGTCTGCCACTACTGGTCACCTCGACCGCTGTGGCTCCCGCTGCGTTCGCGGGACCCGCTCCGTCCACCTCGGTCACGCCCCAGAAGGCACCGGCCAAGGATCTGGACCCCGCGCAATACCCTGACGGCAAGTACATCGTGGTACTCGTCGACAAGCCCATCGCCACCTACGAGGGCGGCGTCGAGGGTATCGCGCCGACCAAGCCGGAAGCGGGCGAGAAGCTCGACGCCACCGCCGACAACGTCCAGCAGTACTCCGAGTTCCTCGAGGCGAAGCAGCAGGACGTCGCCGCCGAGGAGAACGTGGAGATTGCCCGCACCTACACGGCGGCCATCAACGGGTTCGCTGCCGATCTCAGCGCGAGCCAGGCGGTCCAGCTGGCCAAGAGCGACGACGTGCTCCTCGTGGCGCCCGACGTCGAGAACGCCCCGGACTACTCGAGCATCGACTTCCTCGGCCTCGATGGTGGCAAGGGAGCCTGGAAGACCCAGTTCGGCGGCAAGAAGAACGCCGGCAAGGGAACCGTCGTCGGCGTGATCGACACCGGTTACGCCCCGGACAACCCCTTCTTCCAGGGCAAGAAGGTCAAGCCGCTCAAGGGCAACGCGCAGCCGAAGGTGGGCGAGCCGTACCTCGCGGCGGATGGCAAGATCGCCATGCTCAAGAGCGACGGCACCACCTTCCAGGGCGAGTGCCAGGTCGGCGAGGACTTCGACGGCAGCCTGTGCAACTCGAAGATCGTCTCGGCCCGCTACTTCGCCGACACCTTCCTCGACAACGTCCCGCCGGCGGAGCGTGCCCCCGAGGAAGTCATTTCCCCGGTCGACATCGACAACCACGGTACGCACACCGCGAGCACCGCCGCCGGTAATTCCGGTGTGGAGCAGCGGGCGGCGGGGCGTGGCTTCGGCAAGTCCTCGGGTGTTGCTCCCGAAGCGAAGATCTCCGTCTACAAGGTCTGCTGGGAGGACACCGATCCCGATACCGGC
>JARIBG010000112.1 GCA_029257465.1 Arthrobacter sp.
TCATTACTTCCCGCTCGCCCGATACTGTGGCCCGTCCCCGTTCGAGGGTGATGCCGGCCGAGTCCACCCATTCCGCCTGGGAGGAATCGTCCCAGTTCTTCGTGAAGGAGGTACGGCGCTCCAAAACCTGCTGCACATCGAGCGAGCCGGTGACCGCCTCGCGTGCACCGCCGACACCGCGTGCTGCTACGAGCGCGGACCCAGGGGTGAGGAGGGCCTTGGAGGGCATGCACGCCCAGTAGGAGCATTCGCCGCCCACAAGGTCGATCTCCACCAGGACGGTCGAGAGGCCCTGCTCTGCTACTCGACCGGCCGCGTTCTCGCCCACTGCTCCGGCGCCGATGACGATGACATCAATAGTCTGGAATTCACTCATACGCTGAGCTTGGCACCCGCCCGACATGCGGGCAACCCGACGCAGAAGGCCCCGACCTTACAGTCGGGGCCTTCTGTGAGCGGCGGACACCGCTCCATGCTGTGGTGCGCGCGAAGGGATTCGAACCCCCAACCTTCTGATCCGTAGTCAGATGCTCTATCCGTTGAGCTACGCACGCAGTCGTAGTGCATCAGTCGATCACGAGTCGATCATGACTGTGTTCCACGCGGTGGCCGTTTGGCCGTAGCCAACGTTAGCGCGGAATCGCTGCTCTGCCTAATTCCTCAGGGGTACTCTTAACTGCTATACCGGTCTAGGTGACCTTTATCACGCGAAGGCCAGGAGTACACTCCGGAGAACCCCGATCTCATGCGGTTCTGCGGGGCAACCGCTACGCAGAACCACATCGATCTCCCCGACCCCAGAATATCCCGCCCCTAGCATCGAGGGACACCGTGCAGCCAACGAAGGGAAGACCAATGGGCGATTCCGTGCGCCAGCTCGACGAGGCCACCCCCACCAGTCCTGGAGGCAGTACGCTGCCGAACGACACCGTACCCACCACCCACCAGGGACTGCTTGCCTGGGTCCAAGAGGTGCAGGAGATGACGCAGCCGGCCGACGTCGTCTGGGTTGACGGTTCAGAGGCGGAGAACACCCGCATCACCGACGAACTCGTGGAGGCGGGTACCTTCGTGCGGCTCAATCCGGAGACGTTCCCCAACTCCTTCGCCGCGTTCTCGGACCCCAGGGACGTGGCCCGGGTCGAGGAGCAGACCTTCATCTGCTCGAGGGAGGAGCAGGACGCCGGCTTCACCAACAACTGGATGGACCCGACCGAGATGAAGACCAAGCTCAAGGGTCTGTTCACCGGTTCCATGCACGGGCGAACCATGTACGTCATCCCCTTCGTCATGGGCCACCTCGACGCCGAGGAACCGAAGTTCGGTGTCGAGATCACCGACAGCGCCTACGTGGTGACCTCGATGCGCATCATGGCGACCATCGGTACGCCCGTCCTGGACCGCATGACCGAGCTCGACGCCGATTTCGTGCCCGCTCTCCACTCGCTCGGGGCCCCGCTGGCCGTCGGCGAGGAGGACGTGCCGTGGCCCTGCAACGAGGAGAAGTGGATCGTCCACTTCCCCGAGGAACGCTCCATCTGGTCCTACGGCTCCGGTTACGGCGGCAACGCTCTGCTGGGCAAGAAGTGCTACGCCCTGCGGATCGCCTCCGTCATGGCCCGCGACGAGGGCTGGCTGGCCGAGCACATGCTGATCCTCAAGCTCACCTCCCCGCAGGACAAGACCTATTACCTGTCCGCGGCATTCCCGTCCGCGTGCGGCAAGACCAATCTCGCGCTGCTGGACCCGACCATCGAGGGCTGGAAGGTCGAGACCCTGGGCGACGACATCACGTGGATGCGCTTCGGCAAGGAGGGTGAACTGAGGGCCGTCAATCCCGAGGCGGGCCTGTTCGGCGTCGCTCCCGGGACGGGCTGGGAGACCAACCCGAACGCGATGCGCGCCATCGCCAAGGGGAACTCGGTCTTCACGAACGTGGCACTCACCGACGACGGCGGCGTGTGGTGGGAGGGCATGACCGAGGAGGTCCCCGAGCATCTCATCGACTGGCAGGGCAGGGAGTGGACGCCGGACATGGAGCACACCGCGGCGCATCCGAACGCCCGGTTCTGTACGCCGATCGATCAGGTCGACATCCTCGCCGAGGAATACGACAGGCCCGACGGCGTCGAGATCTCCGCGATCCTCTTCGGTGGGCGCCGCAAGACGACGGTCCCCCTGGTCACGCAGTCCCGCGACTGGGCCAACGGCATCTTCATGGGCTCCACACTGTCCTCCGAGACGACCGCCGCCGCCGCGGGTCAGGTGGGCCGGGTGCGCCGCGATCCCATGGCCATGCTGCCCTTCATCGGCTACGACGCCGGTGACTACCTGAAGCACTGGCTCACGCTCAGCGCCGACGCGGACCAGTCCCGCCTGCCCAAGATCTTCCTGGTGAACTGGTTCCGCCGCACAGCCGAGGGCGGCTTCGCCTGGCCGGGCTTCGGTGAGAACTCGCGCGTCATCAAGTGGGTCATCGAACGGCTCGAGGGAACGGCCGACGCCGTCGAGACGCCGATCGGCTTCGTCCCCACGGGTGACTCCCTCGATCTGAAGGGTCTCGACATGAGCCCCGCCGAGGTCGAGGCCGCCGTCCGCGTCGACGCCGACGAGTGGGCCGAGGAACTCGTCGGGATCCAACAGTGGTATGACCGCTTCGGGGAGTCGCTGCCGGAGGAGATGAAGAACCAGCTCGAGGAGCTGAAGGGACGCTTCAGCACCGTCTGACACACACCGCACCACAGGACAGGCCCTCTCCGTCGTCGGAGGGGGCCTGTTTCGTTCTGCGGTTCTTGCCGTTGCCGGGTCCGTCAGTCGCGGATCACGGCGCGGACGCGCTGCACGAGATCCTCGAGCGTGGACCGGTCCTCGGCCTCGGCATTGAGCCGGAGATAGGGCTCGGTGTTCGACGGGCGCAGATTGAACCACCAGCGGCCGTGGCCCGGGGTGAAGGTGAGGCCGTCCAGATCGTCCACCACCACGCCGTCCTGCTCGAACTCGACCCTGGCCCGTGCGATGGACCCCTGGAGATCGGACACCTTCGAGTTGACCTCACCCGAGGAGACGTAGGGCTCGTACTCGCGCCCGAGCTCGGACAACGGCCCCTCCTGCTCGCCGAGGGCTGCCAGGACGTGCATGGCGGCCAGCATCCCGGTATCGGCGTTCCAGAAGGTGCGGAAGTAGTAGTGCGCGGAGTGCTCGCCCCCGAACACGGCGCCCTCCTCGGCCATGACCGCCTTGATGAACGAGTGGCCCACGCGGGTGCGGACCGGCCGGCCGCCGTCGTGCCTGATCAGCTCGGGCACGGCACGGGAGGTGATGAGATTGTGGATGATGGCGGGTTCGGCTTCCCCGGCGGCCTGCGCGCGGGCGATCTCCCGGCGCGCGATCATGGCGGTGATGGCGCTCGGGGACACCGGCTCGCCGAGCTCGTCGATGATGAAGCAGCGGTCGGCGTCGCCGTCGAATGCGATGCCGATGTCCGCGCCGTGCTCCACGACGGCAGCCTGCAGATCGCGCAGGTTCTCCGGCTCGAGCGGATTGGCCGGGTGGTTCGGGAACGTGCCGTCGAGCTCGAAGTAGAGCGGGACGATGCTCAGCGGCAGTGCCTCGAGCAGCTGGTCCCCGAGGACGGCGGGGGTGGTCAGACCGGCCATGCCGTTGCCGGCGTCGACCACGATCCTCAGCGGCCGTGAGCCGGACAGATCCACCTGGCTGCGCAGGAATCGCGCGTACTCCTCGAGGATGTCGCGCTCGCCGGTCGTCCCGCGTCGATCCACCTCCAGCGCCGGGATGGACCCGGTCCCCAGATACGCCTCGGCCCGCGCCCGCACGTCCTCGAGGCCCGTCTCCGAGGACACCGGGATGGCGCCGGGGCGGGTCATCTTCATGCCGTTGTACTGGGCGGGATTGTGGCTCGCGGTGAAGGTGACACCCGCGGCGTCGAGGGTCCCGCTCGCGTAGTACAGCTCGTCGGTGGAGATCAGCCCGAGGAAGAGGACGTCGGCACCGCGCAGGGTGGCGCCGTCGGCGAAGGCTCGGGAGAACGCGGGCGACGACGGCCGCATGTCACCGCCGACGAGGACCGTCTCACCGGCCAGCTCCAGCGAGTCCACGAAGGCTGCGCCGACCGCCCGCACCGAGTCCTCCGTGATGGTCTCGCCCACGATGCCGCGCACGTCGTAGGCCTTGAAGGATGCTGAAAGATCGAAGAGGGTACTCACGTCTGGAAGTGTTTCGGGGCGGCGCCGGCCCACGTGTCCACAAGAGCTTCCGTCCGCGGCGAGCGGGGGAGCTGGCTGGGATACTGGTTCGATGTCGTCGACCACCACGCTGTCCGAGCAAGCCACCAGTATCCTGCACACCCTCGTGGGGTCGCCGGACGCCCAGTTCCACGAGGGGCAGCTCGAGGCGATCGAGGCCCTCGTGGAGGACGGCCGCCGCGCGCTCGTCGTCCAGCGGACGGGCTGGGGGAAGTCGGCCGTCTACTTCGTGGCGAGCCTGCTGCTGCGCGCCCGGGGCAAGGGCCCCACCCTGATCGTCTCGCCACTGCTCGCGCTCATGCGCGATCAGGTAGCAGCCGCAGCACGGGCCGGCGTCCGCGCCGAGGCGATCAACTCGGCCAACCAGACCGACTGGCAGGACATCACGGCCAAGCTCCGTGCGAACGAGGTGGACGTCCTCCTGGTCTCCCCGGAACGACTGAACAACCCGTCCTTCCGGGAACAGCACCTGCCGGAGCTCATCCGGCACACGGGCCTGCTCGTGATCGACGAGGCCCACTGCATCTCCGACTGGGGGCACGACTTCCGCCCCGACTACCGGCGCTTGCGCGAACTCATCACGGGTCTCCCCCAGGGTGTGCCGGTCCTGGCCACCACGGCGACGGCCAACTCCCGTGTGGTGGCGGACGTGGAGGAGCAGCTCGGGGCAGGTGGCACGGAGGTCTTCACCCTGCGGGGCGAGCTCGCCCGGAAGTCGCTCCGGCTCGGCGTCCTGCGCCTGCCCAGCCCACGCTCGCGTCTCGCCTGGCTCCTCACCCACCTGTCCGATCTCCCGGGCAGCGGCATCATCTACGCCCTCACCGTCTCCGCGGCCGAGGACACCGCGCGCCTGCTGCGGGAGAACGGGCACGCCGTCCGCGCCTACACGGGGCGCACCGATCCCGCGGATCGCGAGGCCGCGGAGGCCGCGCTGAAGAACAACGAGGTCAAGGCGCTCGTGGCCACCAGCGCGCTCGGGATGGGCTTCGACAAACCGGATCTGGGCTTCGTTGTGCACCTCGGAGCGCCCTCCTCGCCGGTGGCCTACTACCAGCAGGTGGGACGTGCCGGCCGAGGAACGCCCAACGCCGACGTCCTGCTCCTCCCCGGCGCGGAGGACCGCGACATCTGGGAGTACTTCGCCACGGCGTCCATGCCCTCGGAGGAGGCGGCGCTCCGGGTCCTGGAGACACTGGAGCCGGGCGTGGTCCTGTCGACCCCGGCGCTGGAGGCGCGCGTCAACCTGAAGCGCACACCGCTCGAACTGCTCCTGAAGGTCCTCGACGTCGACGGCGCGGTGCGGAAGGTCACCGGGGGGTGGGAGAGCACCGGGGCGCCCTGGACCTACGACGCCGAGCGTTACGGCCGGATCAGCGAGGCCCGGGTGGTGGAGCAGCGGTCCATGCTCGATTACGAGAGCACCACACGGTGCCGCATGGAGTTCCTCGCGCTGTCCCTGGACGACCCCTCGGCCGAGCCCTGCGGTCGCTGCGACAACTGTGCGGGGCCCTGGTACTCCGACGAGGTGGCCCACGACGCATCCGACTCAGCGAACCAGGCCCTCAGTCGGGTCGGGGTGGAACTCGAGCCCAGGGGCCAGTGGCCCAGCGGTATGGACAAGCTGGGCGTGCCCCTGAAGGGGAAGCTGAAGTCGGCGGAGGTCAGCCTGCCCGGACGCGCCCTGGCACGGCTCACGGATCTGGGCTGGGGGACCAGGCTCCGTGAGCTCCTGGCCGACACCACCCCGGACGCTCCCCTCGACCGGTCCGTGATCGACGCCGTGGTCCGTGTCCTGGCCCAGTGGGGATGGGCGGAGCGGCCCGTCGCGGTGGTGAGTGTGCCGTCCAGGCGGCACCCCCAGCTCATCGGATCCCTCGCGCAGTCGCTCGCGGGCGTGGGGCGTATCCCGTACCTCGGGCAGCTGCAGACACCGCACGGTGCACCGCAGGGCGCCCCGGGAGGCAACAGCGCGTTCAGGCTGGCCTCGGTCTGGGACCACTTCGCCGTTCCCGCCGAAGGGGCCGCGTGGTTCGCGGCGAATCCTGGACCCGTGCTGCTCGTCGACGACCTCGCGGACAGCCGCTGGACCATCACCGAGGCCGGGCGGGCGTTGCGGGCAGCAGGGGCATCGGACGTGCTGCCGTTCGCGCTGGCCCTGAAGGCGTAGCGGGCGGCGGGCCCGCCCACACGCAAAGGACCCCCTGTTCCCAGGGGGTCCTGTTGGCGGAGACGGGGGGATTTGAACCCCCGGTAGGCTTTAGGCCCACACTTCATTAGCAGTGAAGCCCATTCGGCCGCTCTGGCACGTCTCCAGCAGCTATCGCTAGCTTGCCAAGGGTACCCAGAAGGTGAGGGCAAGAGCAAAACCCCGACGCTCGTGACATCGCCGGTAATTCCGGTGTGGAGCAGCGGGCGGCGGGGCGTGGCTTCGGCAAGTCCTCGGGTGTTGCTCCCGAAGCGAAGATCTCCGTCTACAAGGTCTGCTGGGAGGACACCGATCCCGATACCGGC
>JARIBG010000002.1 GCA_029257465.1 Arthrobacter sp.
CCGCCGCCTCGCAGACGGGAGGCGATGCGCACAGCTTTGCCCACGAGAACTGGAAGGGGATTCATGCCCCCACAGTATCGTCCCGGTATCGTCACACCAGTGCCGACGAGCTGTCCGCCCCGGCACAGGGTGACCGGCTGTGCACAGGTCGGCTTACAGCAGCGGGGGCCGCCACGAGCGGCACCTAGACTTGCAGCATGATGTCCCCGCCACCCTCCGACGTCGCACCCTCCCACGCCGCACCCTCGGGCACCGGGAACCCGGGCGGCGCCGTCCGGGTCGGTGTCCTCGCTCTGCAGGGGGATGTCCGGGAGCACAGCAGGACGATCGAGGCCCTCGGCGGACGCGCCGTCCCTGTGCGCAGGCCCGCCGAGCTGACCTCGCTCGACGGACTGATCATTCCCGGGGGCGAGTCCACCACGATGGACCGGCTGACCCGGGTCTTCGGTCTCGCCGGGCCGTTGCGCGAGCTCATCGGTGCGGGTCTGCCCGTGTACGGCTCGTGCGCCGGGATGATCATGCTCTCGGACGTCATCGCCGATCCCTCGGTGGACGGCCTCGGTGAGCCCCAGCGGAGTCTCGGGGGTCTGGACATGGTGGTGCGCCGCAACGCGTTCGGCAGGCAGCGGGAGTCCTTCGAGACCGATCTCGCCTTTGCGTCGCTGGTGGGCGAGGAGCCCGTGCGGGCGGTCTTCATCAGGGCCCCGTGGGTGGAGAAGGTGGGTCGGGGCGTGGAGGTCCTGGCCCGGGTGCCCGTCGATGAGGACACGGCAGTGGAGACGGTCGCTAGAATCGTCGCAGTGCGTTCGGGACAGCTGCTGGCCACGAGTTTCCACCCGGAGATCACGGGGGAGCGGCGGATCCACGAACTATTCATCCGGATGATCAGAGGAGAAGCGTAAGCATGTCGGGCCACTCCAAATGGGCAACAACGAAGCACAAGAAGGCGGCGATCGATGCCAAGCGCGCCAAGTCCTTCGCCAAATTGATCAAGAACATCGAGGTGGCGGCACGAGCCGGCGGCGCCGACATCGCGGGGAACCCCGGGCTCGAGCTGGCCGTCTCGAAGGCCAAGAAGACCTCGGTGCCCATCGACAACATCAACCGGGCCGTCAAACGCGGCGCCGGTCTGCTCGGTGAGGCCGTCGACTACCAGACCATCATGTACGAGGCGCGCGGACCGCAGGGCTCGGCCCTGCTCATCGAGTGCCTCACCGACAACAAGAACCGCGCGGCCTCCGAGGTGCGCCTCGGGATCACCCGCAACGGTGGCTCCGTCGCCGACCCGGGATCGGTCTCCTATCTCTTCGCCCGCAAGGGCGTGGTCACGCTGCCGCACAAGGACCTCACGGAGGACGAGCTGCTGATGTCGGTGCTCGACGCCGGCGCGGACGAGGTCAAGGAGTCCACCGACAGCTTCGAGATCATCTCGGAGCCGCAGGATCTGCGCGCCGTGGTGGATGCGCTGGAGGACTCCGGCATCGAGTACGACGCCGACGAGATCGAGTTCGTGCCCTCCATGCAGGTGGATCTCGACGCCGACGGCGGACGGAAGTTCCTCCGGCTCGTGGATGCCCTCGAGGAGCTCGACGACGTCCAGAACGTCTACTCGAATGCCCACCTCCCCGACGATGTCCTGGCCGAGCTCGAGAACGACGACTGACATCAGGACGACCGCCACCGGGCAGGGGAGACAGTGACCTACCGTGTCATGGGCGTGGACCCGGGCCTGACGCGCTGCGGGCTGGCCGTGGTCGACATCGAGCCGAACCGACGCTCCACGCTGGTGGCCGTCGGTGTGGTGGGAACCGACCCGGGAAGGAGTCTGGACGAACGGCTCCTGGTGATCTCCGAAGCCGTCGACTCCTGGCTCGAGTTGCACTCCCCGCACGTCCTGGCCGTGGAACGCGTCTTCAGTCAGCTCAATGTCAGCACCGTCATGGGCACGGCGCAGGCCTCCGGTGTCGTGATCGTCTCGGCCGCGCGGCGCGGGATCCCCGTCGCGCTCCACACGCCCACGGAGGTGAAGGCCGCCGTCACCGGCAACGGTCAGGCGGACAAGGCCGCCGTCACCAAGATGGTCACCAAGATCCTCCGTCTGCAGACCTCGCCCAGACCCGCCGATGCCGCCGACGCGCTCGCCCTGGCCATCACCCATGCGTGGCGCAGGGGCGTGCAGCCGGGGATCGCACCTGGGACGGTCACGCCCGCCCAGCGCATCTGGGCCGAGGCCGAGGCACGGGCGCGACGACGCTAGCGTGGTCCGTGATCGGCGGCGGGTTTCGCGCAGGGCGACTCGATCGCAGCGCTCCACGCCGCTACGCTGAGTAGAACGTGTGTTCGATACCGGACAGACCTCCGGTCGGCCCGGCGAGAGTAATGGAGCATTCTATGATCAGTTCCCTGCGCGGAAGAGTGACCCACGTCGGGCTGAACTCCGCCGTCATCGACGTCAACGGGTTCGGGATGCAGGTCCAGGCGACGCCCCAGACCCTCGCTGCGTTACGGCCCGGGGAGCAGGCGGACGTCGCGACCGCCCTGATCGTCCGCGAGGACTCCATGACGCTCTTCGGTTTCGAGGACGCCGACCAGCGCGAGGTCTTCGAGACGCTGCTCGCCGTCAGCGGTGTCGGTCCACGCCTGGCCCTGGCCGTCCTCGCGGTCCACGCACCCCAGGCCATCCGCGTCGCTGCGGCGGCGGGCGACGACAAGGCCTTCAGCAAGGTGCCGGGCATCGGCCCCAAGGGGGCCCGCCGCATCGTGCTGGAACTCGCGGGCAAACTGGTTCCGCTGGACACGGTACCGGCACCGTCCGGTCCTGCCTGGCAGGGGCAGGTCCTCACCGCCATGATGGGGCTCGGCTGGTCCGAGAAGGATGCCGCAGCCGCGATCGACGCCGCCGTGGCCGACGCGCCCGAGATCGCCGCGACCGGTGACGTGGGGCAGATCCTCAAGACCACGCTGCGACGCCTCGGTCAGGACGGCGCACGCAGCTCGGCCCGGACGAAGGTCGGCTCATGACGGACCCCCAGGACGGACGACAGGAAGCACCGCTCGTCGCGCAGGCAGCCGATCCCGAGGACCGGGCCGTCGAGGCTGCCCTGAGACCGAAGAACCTCGACGACTTCGTGGGCCAGAAGAGGGTCAGGCGTCAGCTCTCGCTCGTCCTCGAGGCCTCGCGGCTCCGTGGACGCAGTGCGGATCACGTGCTGCTCTCCGGCCCTCCCGGTCTCGGGAAGACCACCCTGGCCATGATCATCGCCGCGGAGATGAACGCGCCGTTGCGCATCTCGTCCGGACCCGCCATCCAGCATGCCGGCGATCTCGCCGCGATCCTGTCCTCGCTCACCGACGGCGAGGTCCTCTTCCTCGACGAGATCCACAGGATGTCCCGGCCGGCGGAGGAGATGCTCTACATGGCCATGGAGGACTTCCGCGTCGACATCATCGTCGGCAAGGGGCCGGGAGCCACGGCCATCCCGCTGGAACTACCGCCGTTCACCCTCGTCGGCGCGACCACGCGAGCCGGTCTCCTGCCCGGTCCGCTGCGCGACCGGTTCGGGTTCACGGGGCATCTGGAGTTCTACTCGACGGACGAGCTCGAACTGGTCCTGAGGCGCTCGGCGATGCTCATGGACATGGCGGTGAACTCCGCAGCCTTCGCCGAGATCGCGGGCCGTTCGCGGGGAACCCCGCGTATCGCCAACCGGCTGCTGCGCCGCGTGCGGGACTGGGCCCTGGTGCACGGCTCCGTGTCGATCGATGCGCGGGCCGCGAGCGCCGCCCTCGACATGTACGAGGTCGATGCGCGCGGGCTCGACCGCCTCGACCGCTCTGTCCTGACGGCCCTGATCACCAAGTTCAACGGTGGGCCCGTCGGTCTCTCGACGCTGGCGATCGCCGTCGGGGAGGAACCCGAGACGGTCGAGACCGTGGCGGAGCCCTATCTGGTGCGCGAGGGCATGCTCGGGCGCACGCCGCGCGGCAGGATAGCGACGGCGTCGGCCTGGAAGCACCTCGGGCTGGTCATGCCGCCGACCGTTGCCGCGGCGATGCCCGAGGATCTGTTCTCGGTGGCCCCGGACGACCTCGTGGGTACCGATACGACGTTCGAGCGCTGGTCCCGACCGGAGGGCTGACGGGGTACCGGTCAGGATTGCCCTCTACACTGGTCTTTCATGATGTGTGCCGGGGCACAGTGCTGCCCCCACATCCACTCCCACGAACGGAAGATGTCCAGTGCTTGCAGCGGTAGTCGCCCAGAACCCCTCTCCAGATACTGGTGGCTCCGGTATCTTCGGTCTCCTGCTCCCGCTGGCCCTGGCGTTCCTGATCTTCACGATGTTCCGCAGGCAGCGCAAGGCACAGAAGCAGGTGACCCAGATGCGTACCCAGCTCGAGCCCGGCAGCGAGGTCATGACGCAGTTCGGACTGTTCGGGACCATCGTCTCGATCGACCAGGAGAACAACAGGGCCGTCCTCGAGCTCTCCCCCGGCAACCACGCCACCGTGCACACTCAGGCGCTGTCGAAGGTCGTCCAGCAGGAAACAGTGGTGCCGGACGACGTCACGGATGCAGATCGCCGTGACCTGGACGCCTACGACGGCCTGTCCGTTCCCGATGACGCCTCCTCCCTCGATGGTGACGGACGCGCGGGTCGGGTGGAGGGCGAGGACCGTCTCGACGGCACCGACCATACCGACGGCATCGACCGCACCGATGGCGCGGACCGCTCCACGGGCTCGGGGTCCACCGCAGCGGGGGCCGACGCCACCTGCGCCGGAACCGAGACCCCGGAACAGACCCTGGAGCGGCTCAACCGCGAGCAGGGCCGGCGCGACACGCGCGGACCGGATGGATCCACCGGGACCTCGGACAACTAGGCTTTCGACGCGCGGTCCCCGCACCGCGTCCATCCGTATCGATCCGGCGCCTGTGCGCCACTGAACAAGGACATTCACCATGCCTCGTACCGGTCCCGGGACGGCAGCCAGACGGACACTGACCTGGCTGGGCGCACTGACGGCGTTGCTCGCCATCCTCCTCGGAGCGGGCTCCTTCTGGAGTACCGCGAGCTGGAGCCCCCGCCTCGCGCTCGACCTCGAGGGAGGTACCCAGATGATCCTGGCGCCCCGAGTCGAGGGTGACAGCGAGATCACCCCGGAGCAGCTCGACCAGGCGGTGGAGATCATCCGCCAGCGCGTGGACGGCTCAGGAGTGGCCGAGGCGGAGATCAGTACGCAGTCGGGCCGGAACGTGATCGTGTCCCTTCCCGGCACACCGGACTCGCAGACCCGCGACCTCATCCAGGCCTCCGCCC
>JARIBG010000027.1 GCA_029257465.1 Arthrobacter sp.
AGGGGCATCACGACGTCGAACACCCGTCCCGGATCGATCGTCCCGTCGAGGACGTCCTTCAACAGTTCGGGGATGTAGGTGTGGGCCGGCGCCATCCCGCCGCCCACGGTGATGTTCTTGGCGAAGAGATAGCCCACGGGCAGTTCGGGGCCTCCCGCAGGAACGCCGACGAAGCCGAGATTCCCGCCGGGGCGGGTGCTGCGCAGCGCCTGGTCCATGGACTCCTTGGTCCCCACGCACTCAAGTACCGAGTCCGCGAGGACGCCGCCGAGCAGCTCGCGGACCTTCGCCACGCCCTCGTCGCCGCGCTCGGCGACGATGTCCGTGGCACCGAACTCGCGGGCCAACGCCTGGCGGTCCTCGTGGCGGGACATGGCGATGATGCGCTCGGCACCGAGACGCTTCGCGGCCAGCACGCCGCACAGACCCACGGCGCCGTCGCCCACGACGACGACTGTGCTGCCCGGGCCCACGTTCGCCGAGACGGCGGCGTGGTGACCCGTGGACATGACGTCCGAGAGCGTGAGCAGACTGGCCGTGAGGGCGTCATCGGGCTCCGTGATGCCGTCGACCCTGCGCAGTGTCCCATCCGCGTGCGGGACGCGCACGGCCTCGCCCTGGGCGCCCTGCACGAAATCGCCGTTCTCGTCGGTGCTGCCCCAGCCCGCGAGGTGGTCACAGGCCACCGTGACTCCGTTGCGGCACTGGGGGCAGACGCCGCAGCTGTCCACGAACGGTGCGATCACGAGGTCGCCGACAGCCACGTCGCGGACATCCTCGCCCACGGACTCCACGAGGCCGATGAACTCGTGCCCGATTGCCTTCGGTTCCTTCGTGGGCCGCACGCCCCGGTAGGGCCACAGATCGGACCCGCAGACGCAGGACGCAGTGACTTTGACGACGGCGTCCGTGGACCGGATGATCTCCGGATACTCGCGGTCCTCGACGCGGATGTCTCCGGGTCCGTGGATGATGGTGGCGCGCATGATCTCTCCTGAAACTTGGGTGGTGCGTCGATGTTTCCCCGCCCGAGGATACAAGCCCTGCGGGCCGTCCCCGTACAACGAGAGAACAGCCTCCCCCACGAACGGGGAAGGCTGTTCTCTCAGAACTCGGTGAGGAGCGCTCAGAGGCCCGCGTAGACCTCACGGAGGAGATCCGCGGTCTCGGACGGTGTCTTGCCGACCTTGACGCCGGCGGCCTCGAGAGCTTCCTTCTTGGCCTGGGCAGTACCGGCCGAACCGGAGACGATTGCGCCTGCATGGCCCATGGTCTTGCCCTCGGGGGCCGTGAAGCCGGCCACGTAGCCGACCACCGGCTTGGTGACGTTGGTCTTGATGAATTCGGCCGCCCGCTCCTCGGCGTCGCCGCCGATCTCGCCGATCATCACGATCGCCTTGGTCTCGGGGTCCGCCTCGAACGCCGCGAGGGCGTCGATGTGGGTGGTGCCGATCACCGGGTCACCGCCGATGCCGATGGCGGTCGAGAAGCCCAGGTCGCGGAGTTCGAACATCATCTGGTAGGTCAGCGTGCCCGACTTCGAGACGAGACCCACACCGCCCTTACCCGTGATGTTCGCCGGGGTGATACCCACGAGGGACTCCCCGGGCGTGATGATGCCCGGGCAGTTGGGGCCGATGATGCGCGTGATCTGCTGGCCGTCGGCGTCGACCTTCGACTGCGCGAGCGCCCAGAACTCGGCGGAGTCCTGGACCGGCACACCCTCGGTGATGACCACGACGAGACCGATGCCGGCCTCGATGGCCTCCACGACGGCGTCCTTGGTGAAGGCCGGCGGCACGAAGACGATCGACACGTCGGCGCCGGTCTCCTTCATGGCTTCCTCGACCGTGCCGTAGACCGGCAGGGTGACGTCGTCGTGCGTCACGGACGTTCCTGCCTTGCGGGCGTTGACGCCACCGACCACCTGGGTACCGGCCTTGAGCATGAGGGCGGTGTGCTTGGTGCCCTCGCCTCCGGTGATGCCCTGGACGATGACCCGTGAGTCCTTGTTGAGATAGATAGACATGGGGGAATCCTCTACTTTCCGTAGGCGAGCGCGGCGGCCTTGTCGGCGCCTTCGTCCATGGTGTCGGCGAGGGTGACCAGCGGGTGGTTCGCCTCGGAAAGGATGCGGCGGCCCTCCTCGACCTTGTTGCCGTCGAGACGGACCACGAGGGGCTTGTTCGCCTCGTCGCCGAGCATCTCGAGTGCCTTGACGATCCCATTGGCGACGGCGTCGCATGCCGTGATGCCACCGAAGACGTTGACGAAGACGCTCTTGACCTGGCTGTCGTTCAGGATGACGTCGAGACCGGCGGCCATCACTTCGGAGGAGGCTCCGCCGCCAATGTCGAGGAAGTTGGCGGGACGCACTCCACCGTGGGCCTCGCCCGCGTAGGCGACGACGTCGAGCGTGGACATGACCAGCCCGGCGCCGTTGCCGATGATGCCCACCTGGCCGTCGAGCTTGACGTAGTTGAGGTCGTTCTCCTTGGCCTTGGCCTCGAGCGGATCCGCGGCGTCCTTGTCCTCCAGCTCGGCGTGGCCGGGCTGGCGGAAGTCCGCGTTCTCGTCGATGGTGACCTTGCCGTCGAGGGCGAGGATCTCGCCATCGCCGGTCTTGACGAGCGGGTTGACCTCCACGAGCGTGGCGTCCTCCTTCACGAAGACGTCCCAGAGCTTCAGGATGGTGTGGATGACGCCGTCGCGGACCTCGGGTGCGAATCCGGCGGTGTCGACGATCTCCTCGGCCTTGACCTGGTCGATCCCGGTGCCGGCGTCGATCGCGACGCGGGCTAGAGCCTCGGGTCGCTCGACGGCGAGCTGTTCGATCTCCACGCCGCCCTCCACCGAGCACATGGCCAGATAGTTGCGGTTGGACCTGTCGAGCAGGACGGAGAAGTAGTACTCCTCGGCGATGTCGGCACCCTGGGCGATCATCACGCGTTGGACCGTGTGGCCCTTGATGTCCATCCCGAGGATGTCGGAAGCGAAGGAGAATGCCTCGTCCGGGGTCTTGGCGACCTTGACGCCGCCTGCCTTCCCACGGCCACCCACCTTGACCTGGGCCTTGAC
Organism: Arthrobacter sp.; assembly: GCA_029257465.1. Classification (GTDB taxonomy): domain Bacteria; phylum Actinomycetota; class Actinomycetes; order Actinomycetales; family Micrococcaceae; genus Arthrobacter_D. The sequence continues at coordinate 3,079 of JARIBG010000027.1, forward strand.
GACGACGACGCCGCCGATCTTCTCGGCTGCCGTTCTTGCCTCTTCTGCGGTGTGCGCCACGATGCCGGCGAGCACGGGAACGCCGTGTGCCTCAAAAAGATCGCGCGCCTGATATTCAAACAGGTCCACTTAGCTCGTGTCCTTCTTCGTCGAAGTCGGTGTACAAGAGGGAACTGTAGCCCTCGTAGGCCGGCGGCCCTTCCCAGAGTAGCGGTTCGGTGAGCAAGGCCACAGTTCTATCGGGCGTAGAAATGCAGTCCTGTTCGTTGAGGCGACGCACGCGCCCACCGGCTTCGTACGTGGCGTCAGGCTGCCTTCGTCAGCGGCGCATAGCGCAGCAGCAGTCGCTTCTCGCCGACGTCGAAGCGGACCTTCGCGACGGTCTTGTCGCCGGATCCCTCCACGGAGAGCACCGTGCCGTTCCCGAAGGTCGCATGGTTGACGTGGTCCCCGGCGACGACCGAGACGACCTCCTTCTGCGGCTGCACGCGTCCGACGGCCTTGGCCGGCGTCGTACCCCCTGAGAAGCCCCCTCCGCTCGCGCCCCAGTAGGATCCGCTGAAGCGCGGGCCACTGATACTGCCGCCGGTGGTCCAGGCCGGTTTGGCCGTGCCTTCCCGCTTCCAGTCGATGAGCTCCTCGGGAATCTCGCTGACGAACTGGCTTGCCGGGTTGTACTGGCTCTGACCCCACATGCTGCGCACCTCCGAGCGCGTGATGTAGAGGCGCTGTCGCGCGCGTGTCAGGCCCACGTAGGCCAGTCGCCGCTCCTCGGCGAGTTCCTTCGGATCGGTGGCGGAGCGCTGGTGCGGGAAGATGCCCTGCTCCATGCCGGTGAGGAACACCACGGGGAACTCGAGCCCCTTGGCGGTGTGCAGGGTCATGAGGGTGACCACCCCCTGGCGGCGGGCCTCCTCGACCGCGCGCTGCACGTCGGCCTGGGATCCCTCGGGCGCGTCGGGAATCTGGTCGGCGTCGGCCACGAGGGAGACCTGCTCCAGGAAGTCGCCGAGCGTCCCCTCGGGATTGTCGCGCTCGAACTCGCGGAGGACGGCGACGAGCTCCGCGAGGTTCTCCACGCGGGACTCGTCCTGCGGATCGCTGCTGGTCCGCAGCTGCTCGAGGTACCCGGTCTGCTCGAGCACGGCCTCGAGAGCCGCAGCGGCTCCGGAGCCGTCGGCCACCTCAGCGAGGTCGTCGATGAGCTTCACGAACCCGGCGACGGCGTTGATCGAGCGGGTGGCCATGCCCGGCGCCTCGTCCGCCCGGCGCAGGGCCTGCATGAAACTGATCCGCTCGCGCTCGCCCAGGGCCGCGACGGCGAACTCGGCGCGGTCCCCGATGCCGCGCTTGGGCTCGTTGAGGATGCGGCGCAGATTGACGACGTCGTCCTGGTTCACCAGGACCCGCAGGTACGCCAGCGCGTCCTTGACCTCCTTGCGCTCGTAGAAGCGCGTACCACCGACCACCTTGTAGGGCAGCCCGACCCGCAGCAGGATCTCCTCGATGGACCGCGACTGCGCGTTGGTCCGGTAGAAGACGGCGACGTCGCCGGGACGGATGGACTCCTCGTCCTGCAGCCGGTCGATCTCCTCCGAGATGAACCGTGCTTCCTCGTGTTCGTTCTCCCCCACGTAGCCGACGATCCTCTCGCCGCTGCCCTCCGCGGTCCACAGCCGCTTCTCGGGTCGATTCGGATTCCGGGAGATCACCGCGTTGGCCGCACTGAGGATGTTCTGCGTGGATCGGTAATTCTGCTCGAGCAGGATGGTGCGCGCGCTCGGGTAGTCGTTCTCGAACTCCACGATGTTGCGGACATCTGCGCCTCGGAAGGCGTAGATGGACTGATCGGAGTCGCCGACCACCGTGAGCTCCGCGGGGTCGTCGGTCGACTCGCCGGGCACACCGACGATCTCCCTCACCAGGGCGTACTGCGCGTGGTTGGTGTCCTGGTACTCGTCCACGAGGACGTGCCGGAAACGGCGCCGGTAGTAGTCGGCCACGCCGGGGAATGCGCGGAACATGAACACCGTCTGGGCGATCAGGTCGTCGAAGTCCATGGCGTTGGCCTGGCGCATGCGCTGTGCGTAGCCGGAGTACACCTCGGCTACGGCCTGCTCGAACGGATCGGTGGGATCGGCGTCGGAGGCGAAGCTCTCCTCGTCGATCAGCTCGTTCTTCAGCGCGGAGATCTTGTGCTGGATCGCCTTGGGGGCGAACTTCTTCGGATCCAGATCGAGCCCCTTGGCCACCAGGGTGACCAGCCGCAGCGTGTCGGCGGAATCGTAGATCGAGAAGTTGGAGTTCAGGCCCACCGATGCGGCCTCGCGGCGGAGGATGCGCACGCAGGAGGAGTGGAACGTCGAGATCCACATGCGCTTGGCGACATCGCCGATGAGTGCCTCGATGCGCTCGCGCATCTCCGCTGCAGCCTTGTTCGTGAACGTGATGGCGAGGATCTGTCCGGGGTGGGAGCGCCCTGTGGCCAGCAGGTACGCGATCCGGTGGCTCAGCACGCGGGTCTTGCCGGATCCTGCTCCCGCGACGATCAGCAGGGGCGAACCGCCGTGCCTGACTGCTTCCTCCTGCTGGGGATTCAGGCCCGCGAGCAGTTCCCGCGCCCGGTTCTCGTCGACTCCGACGCGGGAGGGCACGTGCGACGTCGCCGGGTCAGCGGCATCGACCGCATCGACCGCTTGCGCGGGCTTCTCGCCGGCCATCGCGGCGTCGCGTGCCCGCTTCTTCTCGTCGGGCGTCGGAGGGGAGAGGTAGGGATCGAAGAGCATATCCATGGTGCATCGATTCTAGGCCGTCGGCCCGACAACCGGCGGTTCCCTCCGGGCAAGCGAATACCCCCGCCTGCGATCCTGTGGCGATCCGGCGGGGGCACTCGAGGTGACGGGAAGGGAATCCCTACCTCTCGGTCTGCACTTCGTTCCGCTCGACGCCGAGTTCCAGGAGCTTGCCGCTCTTGCGATCGGCGAGGTACTCGCGCATCTCCTTCTTGATGACCGGCAGCAGGAAGTAGACACCGAGCAGGTTGATGAAGGCGCAGACGAACAGGGCCGCATCGGCGAAGCTGATGACCTGGCTGAACGTCAGCACACACCCGGTGACCGTGAAGAACAGGAAGATGATCTTGTAGGTCAGCTCTGCGGTCTTGCCGCGACCGAACAGGAACTCCCAGGCCTTCAGCCCGTAGTAGGACCAGGTGATCAGCGTCGAATAGGCGAAGAGGATCACGGCGATCGCGAGCACGATCGGGAACCACGGCAGAACGGTCGCGAAGGCGTCCGAGGTCAGCGTCACGCCATCGGGAGTGGCACCACCTGCCTGCACCTGATCGATGCCCGCCTGCAGACTGGGGGCCCCGGCGATGATGATGGCCAGAGCCGTCATGGTGCAGACCAGCACCGTGTCGACGAGAGGCTCGTAGAGTGCCACGAAGCCCTCACTGACCGGCCGCCGGGTCTTGACCGCCGAGTGGGCGATGGCAGCGGAACCGATTCCTGCCTCGTTCGAGAACGAAGCGCGCTGGAATCCGACGATCAGGACGCCGAGGAAGCCACCGGCCATACCCTGCGGGTTGAAGGCTCCACCGATGATCTCGCCGAACGCTCCGGGAACCTGATCGATGTTGACGATGATGACGAACAGGCAGGCGAGCACGTAGACGATGGCCATCGACGGGACGAGCCTCGAGGTGGTCGCGCCGATCGACTTGATACCGCCCAGGATGACGATGGCCACCAGGACAGCCAGGACGATCCCGAAGATGAAGGCCGAGGCGGCGCTGCCGAGGAAGCCGTCCTCTCCGCCGGTGA
>JARIBG010000032.1 GCA_029257465.1 Arthrobacter sp.
CGCATCGACGCCGAGCTCCGTCGTCAGCGCGAGGGTCTGGAGATGATCGCCTCCGAGAACCACACGGCGCAGGCGATCATGCAGGCGCAGGGGTCGGTCCTGACGAACAAGTACGCCGAGGGCTACCCGGGACGGCGCTACTACGGCGGGTGCGAGCACGTCGACGTGATCGAGCAGCTCGCCATCGACCGGGTCAAGGACCTCTTCGGCGCAGCCTTCGCCAATGTCCAGCCGCACTCCGGTGCGCAGGCCAATGCCTCAGTGATGCACGCGCTGATCCGGCCCGGAGACACCATCCTCGGCCTGAACCTGGCCCACGGCGGACACCTGACCCACGGCATGAAGATCAACTTCTCGGGCAGGCTGTACGACGTCGCCGCGTACGGGGTGGATCCGGAGTCGCACCTGGTGGACATGGCCGAGGTCGAGCGCCTGGCCGTGGAGCACCAGCCCAAACTGATCATCGCAGGGTGGTCCGCCTACCCACGCCAGTTGGACTTCGCCGCCTTCCGGCGGATCGCCGACCAGGTCGGCGCCTATCTCCTCGTGGACATGGCGCACTTCGCCGGTCTGGTCGCAGCCGGGCTGCACCCCTCTCCGGTGCCGCACGCCCACGTGGTGACCTCGACGACGCACAAGACCCTGGCCGGACCCCGTGGCGGGATCATCCTGTCCAACGACGCCGATATCGCGAAGAAGATCAATTCGGCGGTCTTTCCCGGACAGCAGGGCGGTCCCCTGGAGCACGTGATCGCGGGAAAGGCCGTCGCCTTCAAGGTAGCGGCCATGGACGAGTTCAGGGAGCGGCAGGAACGTACCCTCGAGGGAGCGCGGATCCTGGCAGAGCGGCTCGGACGCCCGGACGTCGCCGAGCGCGGCATCGGAGTTCTCACGGGCGGGACCGACGTGCACCTGGTACTCGTGGATCTGCGGAACTCCGACCTGGACGGTCAGCAGGGCGAGGATCTGCTCGCCTCGATCGACATCACCGTCAACCGCAACGCCGTCCCCTTCGATCCTCGCCCGCCGATGGTCACCTCGGGGCTGCGCATCGGGACGCCGGCGCTCGCGACGCGCGGATTCAGCACCGAGGCATTCGTCGAGGTCGCGGACATCATCGCCCTGACACTCATCGCCGGAACGCAGCAGGAATCGGCGGACGCTTCAGTTCTCGAGGAGCTGCGCAACCGTGTCCTCACTCTGGCCCAGGAGCATCCGCTCTACCCCGACCTCGCGCCACTTTCAACCTCGATCGGAGCATAAGACCATGGCCGACAAGCTTCCGGAGCACCCGGACTTCCTCTGGCACAACCCGGACCCCAAGCCTTCCTACGATGCGATCATCGTCGGCGGCGGTGGGCATGGTCTCGCCACGGCGTACTTCCTGGCGAAGAACCACGGTATGACCAACATCGCGGTCCTGGAGAAGGGCTGGCTCGGTGGTGGGAACATGGGACGCAACACCACGATCATCCGGTCGAACTATCTCTGGGACGAGAGCGCCGCGATGTACGAGCACTCGCTGAAGCTCTGGGAGGCCCTGCCCGAGGAACTGGAGTACGACTTCCTCTTCAGCCAGCGCGGTGTCATGAATCTGGCCCATACCCTGGGCGACGTCCGTGAGAGCATGCGACGGGTGGGAGCGAACCAGCTCAACGGGATCGACGCCGAGTGGCTGGATCCCAAGCAGGTCAAGGAGCTGTGCCCCATCCTGAACATCAGCGACAACATCCGGTACCCGGTCATGGGCGCCACCTACCAGCCCCGCGCCGGTATCGCCAAGCACGATCACGTCGCCTGGGCCTTCGCGCGCAAGTGTGACGAGATGGGCGTCGACATCATCCAGGACTGCGAGGTCACCGGCTTCGTCAAGGACGGCAACAGGGTGACGGGCGTCAAGACCAGCCGCGGCACGATCAACACCGAGAAGGTGGGGCTCTGCGCGGCCGGGCACAGCTCGGTGCTGGCGGAGATGGCGGGCTTCCGGCTCCCCATCCAGTCCCATCCACTCCAGGCGCTGGTCTCGGAACTGCACGAGCCGGTGCACCCCACCGTGGTGATGTCCAACCACGTCCACGTGTACGTGTCCCAGGCGCACAAGGGTGAGCTCGTCATGGGTGCCGGGGTGGATTCCTACAACGGCTATGGCCAGCGCGGCTCCTTCCACGTGATCGAGCACCAGATGGCGGCCGCCGTCGAGCTGTTCCCCATCTTCGCCCGGGCCCACGTGCTCCGGACATGGGGTGGGGTCGTGGACACCACGCTGGACGCGTCGCCGATCGTGGGGACCAGTCCGGTGGAGAACATGTTCGTGAACTGCGGCTGGGGCACCGGAGGCTTCAAGGGCACGCCGTCGGCGGGGTACACCTTCGCCCACACCATCGCGACCGGAGCCCCGCACGAGCTGAACGAGCCGTTCGCGCTCGAACGCTTCGAGACAGGTGCCCTGATCGACGAACACGGCGCCGCCGCCGTGGCCCACTAGTCGCCGGCGACCACTGGATTAGAAAGAAGAAGGACATGCTGCTGATCTCCTGCCCCAACTGCGGCTCGCGCGACGAGACCGAATTCCACTACGGTGGCCAGGCCCACGTGCCCTACCCGGAGGACCCGGACGAGCTGACCGACCGGCAATGGGCCGAGTTCCTGTTCTACCGCGACAACACCAGGGGCTCCTTCGCCGAGCGCTGGTTGCACAGCACAGGGTGCCGTCAGTGGTTCAACATGCTCCGCGACACCGTCACCTACGACATCCAGGCCATCTACCCGATGGGCGCCCCCCAGCCGACGCCCGATACCGACCCGGACGACGAGTACGGCACGGCCAGTGTCGCAGCGGACAGCACCACCACCGGGTCCTCGGGCCCGAGCGTCTCGGGTACCGACTTCGGTCCGGCCCACGCCTCCACCGCCCCGAAGGGAGCAACGAAATGACGTCCCAGAACTCCCGCCTCGCCGCAGGCGGACGCATCGATCGCAGCATCTCCTGGCGCTTCACCGTCGACGGGGAGGAACTCACGGGCCATCCCGGGGACACCCTCACCTCGGCGATGCTGGCCAACGGCAGGAACGCCGCCGGCGGCTCGCTCTACGAGAACCGGCCGCGCGGCATCCTCTCCGCCGGCGTGGAGGAGCCGAACGCACTGGTACGTGTCTCACCGCGCTTCCCCGGTGACGTGGCCGAGTCCATGCTCCCGGCGACCACGGTCACGCTCGTGGACGGTCTCGACGCCGATCTGCTGAACGGCCGCGGACGTCTCGACCCCGAGGAGGACCACGCGGAGTACGACAAGAAGTACGTCCACACGGACATCCTGGTGGTCGGCGGCGGACCCGCGGGCCTCATGGCTGCACGGGAGGCCATGCGCTCCGGTGCCCGCGTGATGCTGCTCGACGACCAGTCCGAGCTGGGCGGCTCCCTGCTCTCCAGCTCCACTGCGCCGGAGCTCGCCGAGACCATCGAGGGCAAGCCGGCGCTGGAGTGGGTGAACGACGTCGAGGCCGAACTGGTCTCGGGCGCCGAGTGCACCGTGCTCAACCGCACCACCGCCTTCGGAGCCTATGACGCCAACTACGTGATCGCCGTCCAGAACCGCACGGATCATCTCTCCAGCCCGGCCGCGCCCGGCGTGTCCCGGCAGCGTATCTGGCACATCCGCGCCTCGGAGGTGATCCTCGCGCCCGGCGCCCACGAGCGGCCCCTGGTGTTCGAGAACAATGACCGCCCCGGCATCATGCTCGCCTCCGCCGTACGCACGTATCTGAACCGCTACGCCGTCGCGGCCGGCCGGCAGGTCGTGGTCAGCACCACCAACGACAGCGCCTACGCGCTCGTGGCGGATCTGCGGGCCGCAGGTATCGAGGTGGCCGCCGTCGTCGACGCCCGTCCCGAGCTCTCGGAGGTGGCCGCGGAGGCGGAAGCAGCAGGGACGAGAATCATGATCAGCAGCGCTGTGGCCGACACCGCTGCAGCCGAGGGCGGGGCACTCGCGGGTGTGACGGTCCGGGGCATCACCGACCACGGCGAGCTCACGGACAGCGTCGAGGAGCTCTCCTGTGACCTGCTGGCGGTCGCCGGTGGCTGGAGCCCCGTGGTCCACCTCCACTCGCAGCGCCAGGGCAAGCTGCGCTGGGACGACGAGCTCGCGGCCTTCGTGCCGAGCACCGTGGTGCCGAATCAGCAGTCCGTCGGCTCCGGCCGGGGCAGCTTCGCCCTCGAGGACTGCCTCCTCGAGGGTGGCTCCGCCGGAACGGCTGCCGCCATTGCCGTTGGGTACAGCGACGCGGCGCAGCCGGCGTCGCTCGGCGAGCCGAAGGTCGCAGCGCCCACGCGCCAGCTCTGGCTCGTACCCGGTCAGACGGGCACCCCGGACGAGTGGTACCACCACTTCGTCGACTTCCAGCGGGACCAGACCGTGGCCGACGTCCTGCGCTCGACCGGCGCCGGAATGCGGTCCGTGGAGCACATCAAGCGCTACACCTCCATCAGTACCGCGAACGACCAGGGGAAGACCTCCGGTGTGAACGCGATCGGGGTCATCGCCGCTGCGCTCCGCACCGCAGGCGAGGCCTCCCGCGGGATCGGCGACATCGGTACCACTACCTACCGTGCGCCGTTCACGCCCGTGGCCTTCGCGGCACTAGCCGGTCGCCAGCGCGGCGAATTGTTCGATCCGGCCCGCAAGACGTCCATCCAGCCCTGGCACGAGGCCAAGGGTGCCCTGTTCGAGGACGTGGGGCAGTGGAAGCGCCCCTGGTACTACCCGCAGGACGGGGAGGACATGGATGCGGCAGTGCTGCGCGAGTGCGCCGCCACCCGCGACTCCGTGGGCTTCATGGACGCGACCACGCTGGGCAAGATCGAGATCCGGGGCAAGGACGCCGGTGAGTTCTTGAACAGGATCTACACCAACGCGTTCAAGAAGCTCAAGCCCGGCTCGGCCCGCTACGGCGTGATGTGCATGGCGGACGGCATGATCTTCGACGACGGCGTGACCCTGCGCCTCGACGACGACCGGTACTTCATGACCACGACCACGGGAGGGGCCGCGAAGGTGCTCGACTGGCTCGAGGAATGGCTGCAGACCGAGTGGCCGGACCTTGACGTGCAGTGCACCTCCGTGACAGAGCAGTGGACCACCATCGCCGTCGTGGGACCGAAGTCACGGGATGTGCTCGCCAAGGTGGCCCCCGAGCTCGCGGAGGACGGCGGACTGGAGGCCGAAGCCTTCCCGTTCATGACCTTCCGCGAGACCACGCTCGCCTCGGGCGTGCGTGCACGCGTCTGCCGCATCTCCTTCTCCGGTGAACTCGCCTACGAGATCAACGTGCCCGCCTGGTACGGGCTCAACACCTGGGAGTCGGTTGCCGCAGCAGGCGCCGAGTTCGACATCACGCCCTACGGCACGGAGACCATGCACGTATTGCGCGCCGAGAAGGGCTACCCGATCGTCGGTCAGGACACCGACGGCACCGTGACCCCGCAGGACGCAGGTATGGACTGGGTGGTCTCGAAGGTCAAGTCCTTCGTGGGCAAGCGATCCTATGCCCGCAAGGACATCCAGCGCGGGGACCGCAAGCACCTGGTGAGCGTGCTGCCCGTGGACGGCAGCTACCGGTTGCCGGAGGGGTCGCAGCTCGTGGAGAAGGACCGGTCCATCGATCCGGTCGAGGGCAAGGTCGACATGCAGGGCTTCGTCACCTCCAGCTACCACAGTGCGGCGCTGGGCAGGTCCTTCGCGCTGGCACTGATCAAGAACGGTCGCGAGCGCATCGGGGAGACCATGACGGCCGTGACCGGAGACCGTATCGTCGACGTCGTCGTCGCAGAAACCGTGCTATTCGACCCCGAAGGGAACCGCAAAGATGGCTAAGACAACAGCTCATGCAATCCAGGACAACGATCTCTCCCGCAGGACGAGTCCAGCCGCACCGCTGGCGGACGCCTTCGAGGCCGGGTCCGTCGCCGGCGTCGCCGAACTGCGCGAGGAGCCGTTCCTGACCATGGTCGGGGTGAGGGTCAAGCACGGCTCCGAGGTCAGCGAGCGCATCTCGGCGATCACGGGTGGTCTGCCCGGGACCTCCGGTGGTGTCAGCGGGGACAGCGGCACCTCCGTGCTGTGGCTCGGTCCCACCGAATTCCTGGTGGTGGCGTCCATGGAAGCCCACGAGGCCCTCGGCGGGGATCTCATCCAGTCGCTGCGGGATGCCCTCGGTGACGGGGAGGGCCAGGTGGTGGATCTCTCCGCCAACCGCACCACTTTCGAGCTCACCGGATCCCGCGCCCGCGCCGTTCTGGAAAAGGGGTGCTCGCTCGATCTGCACCCTCGCGTCTTCGCTGCAGGCACAGCGTTCTCCACCGAGATCGGCCAGATCCCGGTGATCCTGTGGAAGACGGGGGACGAGAGCTACCGGATCTTCCCGCGTGCCTCGTTCGCGGACTTCCTCGGTCGCTGGCTCCTGGACGCCATGCGCGAGTACGCCTCACCCGAGGTGCCTTAGTGGCACTGAGCGTCCTGGACCTGTTCTCCGTCGGTATCGGTCCGTCGTCGTCGCACACCGTCGGGCCGATGCGCGCGGCGAAGCAGTTCGCCGACGGTCTCCAGGAGGACGGGATCCTGCGCTCCACCCAGAGGGTCCAGGCAGAACTATTCGGTTCCCTCGGTGCCACGGGCCGGGGCCACGGCTCGGACAAGGCGGTGGTCCTGGGGTTCAAGGGGTTGGATCCCGAAACGGTCGATACGAAGGCGGCGGACGACCTCGTGGCCGCCGCGGCCCTCGATGCCGAACTGTGGGTGGGCGGCAGTCAGCGCGTCGATTTCAACTGGGACGAGGACGTGGTGCTGCACCGGCGTAAATCCCTGCCCGCACACCCCAACGGCATGACCTTCCGCGCCCTGGATCACCGCGGCGCCATCCTGAGCGAGCGGAGCTACTACTCGATCGGCGGGGGCTTCGTGGTCGACGGCGATGCCGAGGCGACCGACCGCGTGGTGGCCGACACCACGGTGCTGCCCTATCCGTTCACGTCCGCCGACGAACTCCTCGAGATCTGTGAGCGCGAGGGGATGACCATCCCGCAGGTGATGCTCGCCAACGAGCTCACTTGGCGCACGGAGGCGGAGTTGCGGGAAGAACTGCTCGGACTCTGGGCCGTGATGCGCGAGTGCGTGGACAACGGCTGCGCTGCCGAGGGGATCCTGCCCGGCGGGCTCAAGGTGAAGCGCCGCGCGCCGTCGCTGTTCCAGACCCTGAGCGCGGACCTCGGGGTGACCGATCCGCTACGTGCCATGGAATGGGTGAATCTGTTCGCGCTCGCCGTCAATGAGGAGAACGCGGCAGGTGGCCGGATCGTCACGGCGCCGACCAACGGCGCCGCGGGCATCATCCCCGCGGTGCTCCACTACTACACCAAGTTCGTGCCGGGCGCTGACGACGACGGCGTGGTGCGCTTCCTGCTCACAGCGGCCGCCGTCGGCATCCTGTTCAAGCTCAACGCCTCGATCTCCGGGGCGGAGGTGGGCTGCCAGGGTGAAGTCGGTTCGGCCTGCTCCATGGCCGCCGCGGGTCTCTGTGAGGTGATCGGTGGAACACCGGCCCAGGTGGAGAACGCCGCTGAAGTGGGCATCGAACACAATCTCGGGTTGACCTGCGATCCCGTCGGCGGGCTGGTGCAGATCCCGTGTATCGAGCGCAACGCCATCGCGAGCGTCAAGGCCATCAATGCGGCACGCCTGGCCCTGCACGGGGACGGCAGTCACAAGGTGTCCCTCGACAAGGCGATCAAGACCATGCGGGAGACCGGAGCCGACATGAAGTCCAAGTACAAGGAGACCTCCAGGGGTGGCCTGGCCGTGAACGTCATTGAGTGCTGAGCCGATGGAGCGCGCAGAGGTAGCGGACGAGTACGTCCTGACACTGGACTGCCCGGACAGGCCGGGAATCGTCCATGCGGTGTCCGGACTCCTGCTGGAGCAGGGCTGCGACATCATCGACAGCAAGCAGTTCGGCGAACCATCCGAACGGCACTTCTTCATGCGACTGCACTTCCGATCCGATGCCGGCACCACGGCGGCGAGCCTCCGCGAGGCACTGGAGCCGGTGGCGGATGGATTCGGGATGCGGTGGCGGCTGGAACCGCACAGCGCCCGGCGAAGAGTGCTGATCATGGTCTCGAAGTTCGGACACTGCCTCAACGACCTGCTGTACCGCGTGAGGAACGGCGAGCTGAACGTGGAGGTGGTCGCCGTGGTCTCCAACCACCGGGATCACGAGGCGCTGGTGGAGTGGCACGGCATTCCGTTCTTCCACGTTCCCGTCACGGCGGACACCAAGCCTGCCGCGGAGGCGCGCCTGCTCGAGCTGGTCGAGGAGTTCGACGTGGAACTCGTGGTGCTCGCGCGCTACATGCAGGTCCTCAGCGACGGGCTGATCCGGGAGCTGGGCGGACGCGCGATCAATATCCACCACTCGTTCCTGCCCAGCTTCAAGGGAGCCAAGCCCTACCACCAGGCGTACGCCCGCGGTGTGAAGACGGTCGGTGCCACCGCGCACTACGTGAACAGCGAGCTGGACGAGGGACCCATCATCTCCCAGCAGGTGGTGGAGGTCGACCACACCTACGGACCGGAGGACCTCGTCGCGGCAGGGAGGGACACAGAGTGCAAGGCACTCAGCAACGCCGTGCGCTGGCACTGTGAAGGACGCGTGATCCTCCGCGGGAACAGGACAGTGGTTCTGCGCTAGGAGCCACCGTTCCACCGGTGGAAGAGGCCGATCGGATCTTCGATCGGCCTCTTCGTATGCCACCCGAAGGGGTGCTCATGCCGGCCTCGTGTGCCTGACTCCACGACGTGCGCGGAAATATCGCGCCACAACCCTTGACTGTGATCTCGCCCACTTCTACGGTTATGCAACAAGGTTGCATCCGGCGCAACCATACTTTCAGCGCAATCAAGGCGAGAGGCATACTCATGGCAGAGCGCGAAAACCCGCGGGGGTCGGTCCCGGCAGGGGCGTCGTCCACGGGCGTGGACGAAATGGCCCAACCGATCACGGTGGACAGCAGCACCCGCAGGAGAGTCATTGCGGCGAGCTTCATCGGCAACTTCGTCGAATGGTTCGATTACGCCGTCTACGGCTATCTGGCGGTGACCATCGCTGCGGTCTTCTTCC
>JARIBG010000044.1 GCA_029257465.1 Arthrobacter sp.
CATCTCGGCGGTCCGGCCGGCCCTGCCGGACGGGGTCGAGCCCCAGTCCCTGGCGGGCAGCGTGAGCGACCTGCCGATCGTCTTCATGGCCGTGTCCTCCGACGAGTCCCTCAGTGAGCTCAATGGCGACCTGGCCCGGCTGACCGTGCCCCGCCTGCAGAAGATCGAGGGCGTCCGGACGGCGGACATCTCGGGCGGGACCACGCAGCACGTGGCGATCCTGCCACGGGACGGCGCTCTCGAGGACGCCGGACTGACCATCGGTGACCTCACCAGCACGCTCGAGGACAACGGCGCCCTGTTCCCCGTGGGTACGCTCGAGGACGATCCGCGGTCCCTGACCATCCAGGCGGGAAGCCGGATCGGCTCGCTGGAGGACATCGAGGCGCTGCCCGTCCTGCCGGCCGCGTCCGGAAGTTCCTCCGGCGACGCCAGCTCGCAGCCCGGCGCGCCGGCCACGGGCGGCCCGGACTCTCCCGCGACTCCACCGTCCGCGGCAGCTCCCGCCGATCTTCCCGATGCGACGGACCCGGCTCCCGCCTCCGGACCGGTGGTCACGATCGGCAGCATCGCCGATGTCTCCCTGGCGGACGACGCTGCCACCTCGGTCACCCGCACCAACGGCGTCGAGACGCTCGCGCTCACCGTCACGAAGGTGCCCGACGGCGACACCGTGGAGATTTCCCAGCAGATCAACGACCTCATCCCGGAACTGGAAGCCGAGCTCGGCAACGGCGCCGAGATCACCGTGGTCTTCGACCAGGCACCCTTCATCGAGAGCAGCATCGACGATCTGACGACAGAGGGCGTCCTCGGCCTCGGCTTCGCCGTGCTCATCATCCTGGTCTTCCTGCTCTCCGTGCGCTCCACCCTCGTCACGGCCATCTCGATCCCGCTGTCCCTGCTCATCACCTTCATCGGGCTCTACGTGGCGGGTTACTCGCTCAATCTGTTGACCCTCGGGGCGCTGACCATCGCCATCGGCCGGGTCGTGGACGACTCGATCGTGGTGATCGAGAACATCAAGCGTCACCTCGGGTACGGGGAGGAGAAGCGGCAGGCGATCCTCACGGCCGTGCGGGAAGTGGCCGGGGCCATCACGGCGTCGACGCTGACCACCGTGGCGGTCTTCGCACCCATCGGCTTCGTGGGCGGTCTGGCGGGCGAGCTCTTCCGACCCTTCGCGGTGACGACGGGCATCGCGCTGCTGGCCTCGCTCGCGGTCTCGCTGACCATCATCCCGGTGCTGGCCTTCTGGATCCTGCCGAGGACCTCCGGTGCACGGTCGAAGAAGGCTGGGGCAGTGCACGCAGAACACGCGGCAGAGGAAGTACCGGCGTTGGACCACGTCGCCCGCCACTCCATCGGCCGGCAGGAGGACGGTGCCCACCAGGCGGCGTCGCCCGAGCGCCCCTCCCGACTCCAGCGGGGCTATCTGCCGATCCTGAGCGCAACCCAGCGTCATCCGGTGATCACCCTGATCAGTGGGTTGATCGTCCTCGGTGCAACGGCTGCGATGGTACCGTTCCTACCGACCAATCTGCTCGGTGGGACCGGGCAGAACAGCTTCTCCATCACGCAGACCCTCCCGGCAGGCACCAGCCTCGGGACGACGACGGATGCCGCCAGCCGTACGGAGGAACTCCTGGAGGAAGACCCTCAGATCCAGGACGTCCAGCTGACGGTCGGAGACGCCCAGGGCGGCTTCGCCGCGCAGTTCTCGAGCGGTTCCTCCGTCGCGTCCTTCACCGTCATTACCGACGAGGAGGCGGACCAGGAGCTGTTGCAGGAAAGGATCCGCGACGAGCTCGACGAGCTAGAGGGTGTCGGGGAGATCTCCCTGTCGGGCCAGCAGGGCGGCGTGGGAACCGCGAGCACGATCGACATCGATATCACCGCCTCGGAGCGCGACGATCTCGACGATGCCAATGCCGCGGTCCTGGAGGGCATGAGGGATCTTCCGGGAACCAGTGACGTGACGAGCAACCTCTCCGCGGCCCAGCCGCAGGTCCAGGTCGACGTGGACCGCGCATCCGCCGCCGAGGCCGGACTGACGGAGGGGCAGATCGCCGGGCTCCTCGGAGGAAACATCAGCCCCATTCCCGCCGGGACCGTGCGCTTCGACGCCGACGACTTCCCCGTCCTCATCGGTGAGGGCACCGAGATCACGAGCCTCGAGCAGCTGCGCACACTGCAGCTGCCTACGGCGCAGGGACCGATCCCGCTCACGGACGTCGCCTCGGTCGAGGAGGTCGAGGTGCCGCTGTCCATCACCAGCTCCAACGGCGAACGAACGGCCCGGGTGGCCATCACGCCTGCCGAGGACGACCTCGGCACCCTCTCCACGGCAGTGAGCGAGCGGCTCGCCGGCATCGATCTGCCGGATGGGGCGAGCGCCACCATCGGCGGTGCCTCGACCGAGCAGGCGGAGTCCTTCGCGCAGCTGTTCCTGGCACTGTGGGCGGCCATCGCGATCGTCTACGTCATCATGGTCGCCACCTTCAAGAGCCTGGTGCAGCCCCTGATCCTGCTCGTGTCCATCCCCTTCGCCGCGACCGGGGCGATCGCCCTGCTCCTGATCACGGGTATCCCGCTCGGATTGCCGTCGCTGATCGGTATGCTCATGCTCGTGGGCATCGTGGTCACCAATGCGATCGTGCTGATCGACCTCATCAATCAGTACCGCCGCCCGCACGACGGTGTCCCGGGACTGCGCGTCCCGGAGGCGATCCGCGAGGGAGCCCGACGCCGCCTGCGTCCCATCCTGATGACGGCGCTGGCCACGATCTTCGCTCTCATCCCGATGGCTCTCGGCCTCACGGGAGAGGGCGGGTTCATCTCCCGGCCCCTGGCCGTCGTCGTCATCGGTGGACTGATCTCCTCGACCGCGCTGACCCTGATCCTCGTCCCGGTGCTCTACCGTCTCGTGGAGGGCCGCCGGGAGGAACGGGCGCTGCGACGCGAGGCCGATCAGGTGCCGGCGGAGAAGGAGCGGAGTCTTGCCAGTGGAACGAGGTGATGGCGTGAGCGACGGCGTGCCCTCGGTGCGTCAGTCGGCGGAGACCTGGGAGTCGCTCTTCAGGGCACAGGTGGCCCTGATGCGCCGTATCCGGCAGGACCCCGCCTTCGGTGAGCTGCCGATCGCGGAGTACGACGTCCTGTTCAACCTGAGCCGACGTCCCACCGGGTGGACACGCCTGAACGAACTCAATCACCACCTGCTGATCAGTCAGCCGAGTCTGAGCAGGATGGTGGACCGGCTCGAGGCCAGGAAGTTGCTGCAGAAGCGGCCCGCGGAGAGCGATCAGCGCGGTGTGGAACTGGCTCTCACCGATGCCGGACGCGCACTGCAGCGGCGTATCGGCGCCGTCCATGTCCACCGCATCCAGGAGGTCCTGGCACCGGTGCTGGATGCCGCTGAGATGGAACAGCTGAAGTCGCTGACCGACAGGATCAGCGCCCGACTGAGCCGGTGATGATCCAGGGTCCACGAGGATCGGGCCGACCCTATGCTGGTACGGGCGAGACTTCTCGACGCCGGACGGGCACTATCCGACCGGGCAGGCGCTCCGGCGTGAAAGGGATTCCATGAACGACTTCACAGCAGAAGCCATCGGCGACCTGACCGGCACACGGGTGGTCGTCACCGGCGCGAACAGCGGTCTCGGCCTGCAGACCAGCATCGGGCTGGCTCGGGCCGGAGCCGAGGTGATCCTCGCGTGTCGCGACGAACAGCGTGGACGTGAGGCCGAGAAGCGTGTCCGCGAGGAGACCGGCAGCGAGCGCGTCGAGCTGCGCATCCTCGATCTGGCGAGCTTGGCCTCCGTCCGGGAGTTCGCGGCGGGACTGACCGGACCCCTGCATCTTCTGGTGAACAACGCCGGCATCATGGCGACGCCGAAGGCTACGACCGCCGATGGTTTCGAGCTCCAGTTCGGCACCAATCACCTCGGGCACTTCGCACTGACGGGCCTCCTGCTCGGGCAGCTGCAGGAGGCCGGATCGGCGCGCGTGGTCACCCTGTCGAGTCTGGCCCACAAGCGTGGTCGGATCGATTTCGACGATCTGCAGTGGGAGCACGGGTACCGTCGCTGGAAGGCGTACGGCCAGAGCAAGATCGCCAATCTCTACTTCATGACGGAACTGGACCGGCGCGCCCGTGCCGCGCGGTGGGATCTTGTCAGCGTTGCCGCGCATCCCGGCATGGCCAGCACGAATCTCACGGCCGGCATGAACACGCCCGCCGTGCTCGACGTCTTCAGTGCCTTCTTCAAGCTCGCGACGCAGTCGGATGCAGCCGGTGCACTGCCCACGCTCTACGCGGCCACCGCCCCGGAGGTCCACGGCGGTGACTTCTACGGCCCGTCCGGCCCCGGAGAGCTGCGCGGTGCACCGCGACTGGTGGCACCCGTGCCGCGCGTACTGGATCGCGACACCGCCGTGCGCCTCTGGAACCGCAGCGTCGAGCTGACCGGCGTCGACTACGCGGCTCTGCTGCCCGCCGGCTGACCGACGGCGTGTGGTCCCCGGTCGGGGGCACGGGGTCCTACCCCTACGATGAGGTCATGGATCATCGCGCCATGCACTCCGTCGAGGGTGACGACCCACAGCTGTCCATCGTGCGCAGTGACGCGCTCGCTGCAGTGCCTGCTCCCCCGGTCCTGCTCCTGCACGGGTTCGGTTCGTCGTCGCGGCAGAACTGGGTGGACACGGGCTGGGTCCGGTTCCTCAACGATGCGGGCAGGAATGTGATCATGATGGATCTGCCGGCGCACGGCGAGAGTGCAGCGCCGACCGGTGCCGGCGCGTACGTGCCGAGCAGGATCCGCGCGGACATCCTGCAGGTGCTGGCCGATGAGCAGGTGCGACCCCTGCGGGAAGGAGCACCGACGTCCGGTGTCGACGTCGTCGGCTACTCCCTCGGTTCGCGCCTCGCCTGGGAGTTCGGCGCCACCCAGCCCGAGCTCGTCCGGAGAATGGTGCTCGGCGGACCGGGACGTTCGGACCCACTGGCCACGTTCGATCTCGAGGGTGCCGAGCGCTTCCTCGCGGGAGGACCGGTGACGCAGGATCCCGTCACGGCGGATCTACTGCGAATGGCCCAGCTGGACCCGGGTAACGATCTGCCCTCGCTTCTCGCGATGATCTCCGCCGTCAAGACGGAACCGTTCGATCCGCAAAGCGCGGTCCCGTCGATGCCGGTGCTGCTCGTGGCCGGCGATCAGGACGCCTACGCCGTCGGACTCGATGACCTTCAGGCGTGGGCGCCGCAGGCAACCATCACCCGCCTGCCCGGTAGGAACCACTCCAACGCGATCACCTCGAGGGCCTTCAAGCTGGCAGCACTCGACTTCCTCGCATAGTAGTCTCGCATAGTAGTCTTGCCCGCGCATCGTGGCGCGCTGCCTTGCTCATTGCATCTGCTGCTGCTGCTCTACTGCTCGGTGCCGCCCTCGTCCTCCTCGGGGTTGAAGTGGCTCGGCTCGTCGCTCGAGGTGACAGCCACACCGTCCCCGCCCGCCGGGATGGTGCCCTCGGGCCCAGCGCCGTCCGGCTGCTCCCCAGCAGTCGTATCCGCAGCTCCGTCTTTGTCTCTGGCTTTGTCTCTGTCGTCGTCTTGGTTCATGTCCTGGTCCCGGTGCTGTACGCCTTCGGTACTCATGTGTCCTCCTGGATCGTGTGGCCTGCTGCGCCCGGTGTTCCTGCTGCGCCGTGAGCTGCCTCGATCCTATGCTCCCGCCTGGGGGATGGACAGCCGCCCGGCAGCTGGTGACGCCTCAGTCCTGGGAGACCTTCCTGAGCGCGACGGCGGACAGCCCACCGATCACGAGTAGGGCCGCTGCTGCGCCCACGGGCACGATCGACGCGCCTGCGGCACCGGCCGTCTCGGCGAGCACCCCTGCAAGAGCGGACCCGAGGGCGGTGCCTGCAACGATCCCGCTGGCGAGCAAGGTCATCACGGTCCCCAGTCTGGTGCGCGGGGCGACGACGGAACCGATCGAGAAGATCGTGACCATGGTCGGTCCCACGAAGAATCCCAGGACGAACAGGACCACGACCATCCCTGCGATGCCATCGGGAAGGGCGAGGGCCGATGCGGCCGCCGTCATACCCACCGCCGAGACGATCCACCGGTGCGTGTGCTGGAATCTCCGTGACCAGTACGCCACCGAGAGCGCTGCGGCGGCCGAGCTCAGAGCCAGGGTGGCGTAGACGAGACCCGCGGACTCGGCGGCGTCGAACTGCCCGGTGAAGGCCGTGAGGAACGTCTGCGTGGAACCGAAGAACGTGCCCATCGCCAGCATCCCGGCGACCGGCAGCAGGACGAACGCCGGTCGGATTCCGCGATCTGCTGACTCCTCGGCGGCATCGCCGGCCGGTAGGACCCGCTCGTCGCTCCAGCGGACGGTCGGGTGGACGGCGAAGGCACTCACGAGAGTGATGGTGAGCACGGCCGCAAGGGCCAGCGGGAGCCACGGAGCGATCAGGCTCGCGAGGAGACCCACGAGCGCGGGCCCGAGGACGAAGGTCAGTTCATCGGCGGTGCCCTCGTAGGACAGCGCCGTGTCGAGCGCGCCACGCGGACCGCGCCGCGTCATGGCCATCCAGCGCACGCGGGCGAGCGGGCCGATCTGCGGGCAGGTGAAGCCCACCGCGAAGGCCGAGACCAGGACGACGGCGAGCGCAGCCGGGCTGAATTCGGTCGTCGTCAGGGTCAGGACCACCAGACCGGCGATGGCCAGTGTGTTGAGGACCGCCGAGACCAGCAGGACGATCCGCTGACCGAACCGGTCGGCGAGGAAGCCGAGCAGGGGTGCGCCGAGCGCCGAGCCGAGACCGACCGCGCCGGCAGCGAAACCGCCTGAGGCGTAGGATCCGCTGGCCGTGGTGACGAGGGTCAGGGCTCCGACCGTGAGCATCGCGAGGGGAAGCCGGGCGAAGAACCCGATGGTGAGGAAGGATGGCCCCGCGAGTCGGGGCAGGACGCCGAATCTGCCGAGTCGGGAGCGACGCACGGCGGTGCTGTCCGCCGGTGAGGTGTCAGCTGCCGGGGATTCCGGCGTGGCAGGTGAAGGATTCTGGTACATGTACTTTCCGGGTGCGATCAACGCGCATCGTCCCCCCTCCCGATGCGCCCGACCCGTAACAGATGAAGTTTACACGATGTTCACTCCGTGGCGGGAAGACCCACCAGCCGCAGAACCGATCCCTGCCGCCCCTTCACCACCTGGAGCTGCGCACCCACGCGCTGCTTCAGCTCGGGCACGTGACTGACCAGACCGACCACGCGGCCTCCACTGCGCAGGCCCTCCAGGGCATCCATGACCTGCTCGAGTGCCTGCTCGTCGAGGGACCCGAAACCCTCGTCGATGAACAGTGTCTCGATGTCCAGACCGCCCGCCTCCTGCTGCACCACGTCGGCGAGTCCGAGGGCCAGGGCGAGAGAGGCCATGAAGGACTCCCCGCCCGAGAGCGTCGAGGTGTCGCGTCTGTTGCCCGTCCAACCGTCGATCACATTCAGACCCAGACCGGACCGCCTGTTGCCGGCCCGGGCGTCGCTGTGTACGAGCTGGTAGCGGCCGTCCGACATCTGCAGGAGACGCTCCGTGGCGGCAGCTGCCACCTGCTCGAGCCGTGAGGCGAGGACGTAGGTCGCCAGCGGCATCTTGTACAGATTCTCTCCTGCGCCGCGAGCTGTCTCGGCGACGGCGGAGACCATCCGCGCCCGCTCACGAAGAGGCTCCGCCGTCCGCTCGAGAATCTCGAACCGGCGCAGATACGCCTCGAGCTGCGCCACCGAGTGCCCCAGCACCTCCACGTCGACACCTGCCCGCTGCGCGCGTGCCCCCAGCTCGTCGGCATGGTCAGCTGCGGCTCGTTCGTCCTGCCCTGTCGGCGGGGTCAGGCCGTCCTGTTCCTCGGCCCGGCTGTCCCGGACGGCGTCGTCGTCCCAGGCGGCATCCAGGTGGTGTCCGCGGACGTCGTGCTCCTTCACGATCAGCTCGATCCGTTCCCGCCGGTCCTCCGGCAGAAGCGCCGACCGGGCCTCCTCGATGGAGTCGAACCGCGTCTCGCGCAGTGCCTCCTCGAGGCGACGGTGCGAATCGGCCTGGTCGGTGCGTGCACGGACGAGGGATTCCCCTGCCTGCCGGAGAGCCTCGAGATCGTCGTAGGCTCCCTGCACGTCCCCGATACGCCCGCTCAGGGACGAGGCACCGGCGAGCAGAGCGGTGAGGCGCCGGTCCAGCTCTGCTTCCAGGTCGAGCAGGGAGGACCGCCGAGACCCGAGGCCGGCACCGCGCTCGCGCAGGTCATCGCGCTCCGCGGTGAGCCGTTCCACCTCTCCCGTGAGCCGGTCGACGTCGTGCTCCACCGTGGTGTACTCGGCCTGGGCCGTCTCGGCCCCGTGCACTCGCTGCTCCGCTACGCGGGCGGCCTCCGCTGCCGCGTCGGGCGAGAGCTCCCCGATCAGTGCGTGGAGCTCGGCCTCGGCGAGCGCGGCGGCGTCTCGGGTCTGACGCGCTGCGTGCACCGCGGAGTCCGCGTCGTCCTGCTGGCGGCGAGCGGCCTGCTCCTCATCGAGCGTGACCCGGTCCCCGCCGGTAGGCATCACGGGGGCCGGGTGATCGGGGCTGCCGCAGACCGGGCACGGCTCGCCGTCCACGAGGCGCTCGGCGAGCTCGTCCGCCGCCTGCTCGAGCCTGAGCTGCAGCAGGGCGAGCCACTGCTGTTTCAGGGTCAGAAAGGTTTCCGAGGCCTCATGGAGCCGCTCGTCGGCGGTAGCGCGGCGCGCCTGCGCCGACCGGTACTCCTGGACGGTGTGCTCGGCGATGGTCGCAGCGGCGAGCTCGGCGCGCAGGTGCGCGAGTCCGTCAGCGGCTCGGCGGAGGGGCTCGAGCCGCTCCAGATCGATCGTGCGCTGGTGCTGTATCAGGGCCAGCGCGTCTGTCACCTCGCGGGTACCGTCGTCGAGCTCGCGGAGCGTCGCGGCCAGTGCGTGGATCTCCGTGCGGAGGTCGAGCAGCCGCTGCTCATCGGGCAGCGCCGCGCGCAGGACGGCCAGAGCAGAGGACGACGCCGCGCCGGCGCGGGTGAGTGCCTCGTGGGAGGGCTCCGGATCCTTCCCCGGTATGCGGGGCACGGCCTCAGGATTCTCTGCCTGAAGATCGTCGGCCTCCCGGCTCCCGGCCTCCCGGTGCTCCGATCTCGAATACTCCGCACTCAAATAGTCAGCGGCAATGGCGTTGCTGCGTGTGCGCTCGAGGGCTGCAGCCTGCTCGGCGGCGACCCGGTCGACGGCGGAGACCTTCTCGTCGTGCAGGCGGAGGCCGGCGGCGAGTGACTGCGCCAGATCATGACGACGGGCGGCAGCGGCGAGCTCACCGATCTCCACCGCCCGTTCCGCGTGCTCGCTGCGCTGCCGTCGGAGCGAGACGAGCAGATCGTGACGTGTGCGTCTGCGCCGGAGCGCGGCCAGGGCATCGTCGGCGAGCAGGCTCTGTTCCCTCAGGATCGTGTACTCCTCGGCGATGCTGTCCCGCCGACGCGACAGTGCATCCATCAGCGCCTGCATGGACGCGGCCCGGTCCTGGGCCGGATCGGTGTCCGTCGTCGCGGTACCTCCGAGACCATGGCGTTCCACCTCGTCGACGGCACGCCCGAAAAGCTGATCCAGTGTGCTCTCCTGCTCGGCCACATCGCGCGCAAGGAGCTGGCTCTGTTCCGCGAACAACCGCTCGAGGTCCTCGAAGCGCGTGGTCGAGAAGAGTCGCTGCAGAAGCTCTCTGCGGGCGGTGGCATCGGCGCGCAGGAACGCGGCGAATTCTCCCTGCGGGAGCATCACCACCTTGGTGAACTGCTCCTTGTCCATCCCCAGGACCGACTGCAGCTCCAGCGCCGCCTCGTCGTTCCGGGTGGATCTCTGCACCCAGTCGGCGCCGATGAGTTCACTGAGGAGCGTCCGCGCCTGCTCGGTGGTGGTGCCGGTCCCCCGACGTGCCGGCCGCTCCCACGCCGGCGACCGGACCACCCGGAAGCGACGATCGGCAGCGGAGAACTCGAGCGAGACCTCGGGGGGAACCGCGGCGTCCGCGTGATCGCTCCGGAGTCGTTTGGCACCCTGCCGGACGCCGGGCACCGACCCGTACAGGGCGAAGCAGACGGCGTCGAGCACGCTCGACTTCCCGGCTCCCGTCGGGCCGTTGAGGAGGAACAGACCCTGATTCGAGAGCACGTCGAAATCCACGCTCTGGCGGTCGGCGAAGGGTCCGAAGGCCTGCAGTTCGAGCCGATGCAGTCTCATGAGCCCTCCCTAGCGCTCGTGCGCGAGGCTCAGCGCGGCGTCGACTGTGGATCTGATCAGGGTCTCTTCCTCCGGGGACGCTTTCCTGCCCCGGACGTGCTCGAGGAAACCGCTGCAGATCTCGGCGTCGTCCCGTGCATCTGCGATACGGCGGCTGTAGCTCCGGGAGTCCTCCTGTCCGCCGCCCTCCGGGTCGAAGGCGAGCACGAGCGTCTCCGGGAAGCGCGATCTCAGGCGCTCCATGGCGCGGGCTGGTCGCTCAGGATCGGTCAGCGTGATGTGGCAGTAGGCTCCCTCGGCCCAGGCGAGATCCTCCCGGACCAGTACTTCCGTCAGTTCCCCGCTGAACACGGCCAACGCGCGGGGCGCGGGCCAGTGGACGGCGCGAACCGCGGAGACACCCTCGGCGTCCACCTCGAGGAGCCAGGCTCCCTTCTTCTGATCCACCTCGGAGAAGGAGTAGGCCAGGGGGGACCCCGAGTAGCGGACGGTCTCGGAGAGCTTCTGCCGACCGTGCAGGTGCCCCAGGGCGGTGTAGTCGAAGCCGTCGAAGAGTGACAGGGGTACAGAACCCAGACCGCCGATGGCCAGCTCCCGCTCGCTGTCGGAGCTGCTGCCCCCGGCCGCGAAACAATGCGCCATGACGATCGACACCACGCGTCCAGCAGCAGACCTCGCTCCCGCATCGGCGCGGATCAGGTCGAGGGCGGCCTCGGTGACGGCCGTGTGCGTGGCGCCGTCGGCGTGCAGGGGCTCGGCCACCATGCGGGGCTCCAGATACGGTACGCCGTACACCGCCAGTTCCGCTCCGGCTCCGAGCGGGAAGATCACCGGATGCGCGATGTCCTCGATCCGGGTCCGCAGGTGTACTCCCCCTCGGGAGAGGATGCGCCCGCCGAATCCGAGTCTGGTGGCGGAGTCGTGGTTGCCGCTGCTGATGACCACCTGCGCTCCGGCCACGGTCAGGCGTTCGAGCGCTTCGTCGAACAGGGCGACGACGTCCACCGCGGGCAGGGCGCGATCGTAGACGTCACCGGCCACCAGGACGACGTCGACCTGTTCCTCACGCACGGTCTTCTCCAGGGAGTCGATGAAGATCCGCTGGGCCTCGAGCATGCCGGTGCCGTGGAAGGACCGTCCCAGGTGCCAGTCCGATGTGTGCAGGATCCTCATGCGTTGCACGCTACCGCCGCGAAGCGACATTCACGGAACCGGCGTGGTGGGACTCCGCCGTCTCCCTAGACTGGTCACGTGATCAAGGACAGCAGCACCGATACCAGCACAGACACCAGCACCGACGGCACTTCTTCTCCAGCGGAGTCGCCCGGTTACGAGGACAGGGTGCTGGGGTGCCTCCTCGGGACCATGGCAGGAGACGCCTACGGCACACTCCATGCCACGGGCGTCTCCTACCCCGGTCCCGCGCTCGCTCCCGGTGCCGCGCTCGGTGATCCCGCCGCCGTCGTGATCTCCGACGCCACGTCCCTGACGCTCTACACCGTCGACGGACTGATCGAGGCGCTCGAGTGGGCCAACGACGGCGTGGCGGCCGACGAGACCGCGTGCCTGTGGCTGGCCTACCTGCGCTGGCTGGAACGCCAGGGCGAGCACCTCCCCCCGAATGCCCCGACACCCCCGCCACGCTGGCTGGATCAGCAGAGTGCTCTGCAGCCCGCGCCGCATCCCGACCCGGACACCGTGCGCGCACTCCTCACCGGTGAGATGGGCACGCGATCCCGGCCCCTGAATGCCCGGTCCGCAGGACCCGGGGCCCTGATGCGCTCGGCTCCCTTCGGTCTGGTCCCGCGCATCCCCGCGAGCATGGTCGAGCGCCTCACGGTCGACGGCGCTCATCTCACCCACGGGACGAGCGGGGCGACGGAGCCCGCAGCCACGTACAGCGGCATCATCCGGTCCCTCGTGATCGAGGGCAGTTCTCTCGCCGAGGCTCTGGGACGCGCCGAACCGCCGGTGCCTGATTCCTCGCCGTCCGCCGCGCCGACTGCGGCGGGGACCCTCGACGCCGCCGTAGAGGGTGTGCGCGCAGGCGCTGCCGCCGCAGCGTCGCCCGACGAGCAGTTCGCGCAGGCGTTGACCCAGGCGATCTCTGCAGCCGGACCGGACGCCTCACCGGTGATCGCGGCGTCGCTGGCGGGCGGCATCATGGGCGCCCTCCACGGGACAGGTGCTCTTCCGGCGTCGTACCTGTCCTCCTCCGGCATCCCCGGGGTCGTCCGGACCATGACGCGGACGCTCGTGAGGGCGACGACGGGCGCCTGAGTGCCCGGGAGTCCTGTGCCCGGGAGTCCCGTGCCTGGAAGTTCTTTACCCGGGAGTCCTGTGCCCGGGAGTCCTTTACCCGAGGTCCACGAGCGATGGGCCCGGGCACCTAGGGTGGAAGCATGTGGAATCCTCGCGTTCTCCCTGACCTGACCGGCCGGCGCATCCTCGTCACGGGCGGCAACGCCGGTCTGGGGTACTTCGCCTGTGAACAGCTCGCTGCGGCCGGTGCCGGGGTGGTCATGGCCTCGCGCAACAGCCAGAAGGCCCTCCGGGCCGTCAGCGCTATCCGCGCGCGTCATCCCGACGCCGACGTCACCGTCCAGGCCCTCGATCTCGCCGACCTGTCCTCCGTCCGGGCCGCCGCGGACGCGATCGCGGCGGGAGGACCTCTCACGGGGCTGCTCGCGAACGCGGGCGTGGTCGGCTCCGCCGAGCGGCAGACGACGGCGGACGGGTTCGAGCTGCAGTTCGGCACCAATCACCTGGGCCACTACGCGCTGATCGCCCACCTGCTGCCCACGCTCACCGCCGCCGGCACGAGGATCGTCCACCTCGGCAGCATCAGCCATCGCTGGGCGAGGCTGACCCCGAACTCCCTGCAGCCGTCCTCGTACAACAACGCGCGCGCCTACGCCACGTCGAAGCTCGCCGTCACCTCCTTCGGCTTCGAGCTGGCACGGCGATTGGAACTGACGGACAGCAGGGCCACGAGTGTCGTCGCGCATCCGGGCTTCTCACTCGGGATGCTCACCCCCGAGCGTCCCGGTGTCGCCGCACACGAGGAGGCGCCCCGGTGGCGACAGCGCGTCATGGCCCGGGTGGCCCAGGGCAAGGATCACGGCGCCTGGCCGCTCGTGCGCGCCGTGACCGACCGGTCGCTTCCCAACGGCGCCTACTGCGGCCCGGACGGCTGGTTCCAGCTCAAGGGTGACCCGACCCTGGTACCGGTCAAGGCCCATGCGCGGGAGCGCAACGCCGCCTCCAGGCTCATCGACCTCTCCGCTGCCCTGACCGGCGTCGAACTCCGCTTCTGAGGATCCTGCAGCGGCCTGACCGGGCTAGCCGGTCACGGTCCTTCGGTCAGCTGCAGGAACTGCGCTTCCGACAACACGTCGATGGCGTGGCCACGCTCCCTGAGGTCGAGCGCGCGCCGGGCCTTGCCCGTGACCCGCCCGTGGCGCAGATCGGAGGCGACGAAGCCGTCGCCCACCACGAGGACGGTGGTGCGCCGTGTGACGGAACTGGCCGGCTGCGCTCCGAGCCCCGCGACGCGCTCCTTCGCCTGGGGACGCGGTATACCGAGGGTTCCGGTGAAGACCACCGTCTGCCCGTAGAGCGGGTGCCGCGGGTCGGCCCGCGGATTGGGAGCGGGATTTGCCCCCTCCTCCGGCCAGCCGGACCAGCCGGTCGGTGCAGAGCCGCGTACCAGCGCGGTCCGCGTGGCCTTCGAGAGTTCATCGACGCCCGGAGCGTACTGCTCCGTCCGTGACAGGGGAAGGCTGTGGATCTCGAGGACCTCCTCGACCGATGCGGCGTCGAAGCGGCCGGCTATGTCGATCATGATGCCCGCACACGCGCGGGCGTCCTCGACGGCGTCGTGGTGGTTGAGCAGGGGCACTCCCGCCGCTTCGGCGACGAAGGGCAACGAGTAGGACGGTAGTGAGTAGCTCCGGCGGGAAAGGACCACGGTGCAGGCGTAGTCCCAGGCCGGGCCGGGGAGTGAGGAGACCTCGAGCGCGGAGCGGATGACGCCGAGATCGAACGCCGCGTTGTGTGCCACGAGGACATCTCCGCCGATGAAGCCGCCGATCTCCGGAAAGAGGTCGCCGAAGCGCGGCGCATCCTGCACCATGGCGGAGGAGATGCCATGGATCGCCATGTTCCGCGAGTCGAAGTGATCATGGCCGACGGGCGGACGCATGAGCCAGGAGGCTTCCTCCACGATGCGCCCGTCCCTGACCTTCGTGAGGCCGACGGCGCACGGTGAGCCGCGGAAGCCGTTTGCTGTCTCGAAGTCGATGGCCGTGAACGCGATTCCCACGCCTCTACTTTACCGCCCGGGCGCCCCCTGCCCTGCACCAGGGCGTGCTCAGGCTGGGTCGGGCATGAGCAGCGTCCGCGCTGCAGCCACACCGCGGAACCCGGCATCCCAGTGCGGCCGGATGAAGTCCTCGTGGGACAGGACGAGGTCCTGCTGCACCTGGGTCTCCCCCGGGGTCAGGACGAGCCGCGGCGTGGTGATGACGAGGCCGAAGAGCGGCCAGATCCGGATCAGCGACTCCGATGCGCCGGAATGCTCCTGCTCATCGCTCATCAGGTCCGCTTCTGCCGGTACTTGCGGATCTTCGACACCACGAAGTAGATGAGGAACAGGGCAACGGCGATGATCACGATCCGCTGGAAGATTCCCGCGTACTCCTCGACCACGCTCCAGTTCTCCCCCAGGTAGAAGCCCGCCAGCACGAAGATCGAGTTCCAGATCAGGCTGCCGGCGGTGGTGAGCAGCAGGAACTTGCCCACGGCCATCCTCTCGATCCCGGCCGGGATCGAGATCAGGCTCCGGAAGATGGGGATCATCCTGCCGAAGAAGACGGCGCTGGAGCCGTGCCGGTCGAACCACGCCTCCACCCTGTCGACGTCCTCGAGGTCCACGAGGGGCACCTTCGAGACGAGCCGGCGCATGCGGTCACGTCCCAGCCAGGCGCCGATGGCGTAGAGCACGAGGGCTCCGACCACCGAGCCCAGCGTGGTCCAGATGATCGCCTCCGCGAGCGAGAAGTTCCCCCGGCTCGCCGTGAACCCGGCCAGGGGAAGGATCACCTCGCTCGGCAGCGGCGGGAAGAGATTCTCGAGAGCGATGGCCAGCCCCGCGCCGGGCGCGCCAATGGTCTCCATGAGATTCACGGCCCAGTCCGCCACACTGCCGAGGGAGGAGCCGTCCGACGTCGGCGTCGCGGAGGCGAGCGGAGCTGCGCCGATGGTCCGGGAGATGCTCACGATGTGTCTTCCTCTTCGTCGGTCGTGCAGGACCGACGGCTTGCGGTGGATGTTGAAAGGGCGGTGGATGCTGAACGGGCGATGGTGTCAGAGAGGTTGGCTGCTGTTCAGGCGAGCGCGTGGACCAGGTGGGGCAGGAGGGCCCGGAAGGCGATGCCCCGATGGCTGATCGCGTTCTTCTCCTCGAAGGAGAGCTCGGCGCAGCTGCGCTCCAGTCCGAGCGGAACGAGGATCGGGTCGTAGCCGAAGCCTTCCGTGCCTCGTGGGGTCTCGAGCAGGTGCCCGCGGAGCGTGCCGGTCTCGGTGTGGCTGGTGCCTTCGGTGGCGTCCGGGTGCGCCAGCGCCGCAGCGCACACGAAGCCTGCCCCCCTGCGTTCCGCGGGGATGTCCGCGAGCTGGGCGAGGAGGAGGTGGAGATTCGCGGCGTCGTCGCCGTGACCACCGGCCCATCTGGCGGAGAAGATTCCCGGGGCACCCCCGAGGACGTCGACCGCGAGGCCCGAGTCGTCCGCGACGGCGAGGACCCCGGTGGCGCGGGCAGTCTGCTCGGCCTTGAGCAGAGCGTTCTCCTCGAAGGTCACGCCGCTCTCCACGACGTCGGGGGCGCCGGCGCTCGCCGCGTCGATCACCTGCGTGTCGACGTCGAGCCCCGGCACCTGCCCACGCAGCAGTTCACGGAGCTCCCGCAGCTTGCCCGCGTTCCGGGTGGCCAGGACGAGCCGTGGTTGCGGTACCTCAGGCACCGGTCGGGTCCCGGAGGGCGTCCTGCTGGATCCCGGCGAGCCGGGCAGTCCCCTGAAGGGCGAGGTCGAGCAGGGCGTCGAGCTCGGCGCGGTCGAAGGGAGCGCCCTCGGCGGTACCCTGCACCTCGACGAAGGTCCCCGAACCGGTGACGACGACGTTCATGTCCGTCTCGGCGCGCACGTCCTCGACGTAGGGCAGATCGAGCATGGGGACGCCGTCGATGATGCCCACGCTGACGGCGGCCACGGTATCGGTCAGCGGCGAGGCAGAGGCGGGGATCAGCTTCCTGGCCTTCGCGTCGCTGATGGCGTCCGCGAGAGCCACGTACGCACCGGTGATGGCTGCTGTCCTGGTACCGCCGTCGGCCTGCAGCACATCGCAGTCGAGGACGATGGTGTTCTCCCCGAGGGCCCTGGTGTCGATGATCGAGCGCAGCGACCGGCCGATCAGGCGGGAGATCTCGTGGGTCCTGCCCCCGATCTTCCCCTTGACGGACTCGCGGTCCGAGCGCGTGTTCGTGGCCCGGGGAAGCATGGCGTACTCGGCGGTCACCCAGCCGGTGCCTCGGCCCTTGAGCCAGCGCGGCACACCGGTCGTGAACGACGCCGTGCAGAGGACGCGCGTGTTGCCGAACTCGATCAGCGCCGAACCCTCGGCCTGCTTCGACCAGCCGCGCGTGATGGTGATGCTGCGCAGCTCATCCGGCGTCCTGCCATCGGCACGCAGATCAGGAGGGGTGCTGCCGGTGGCAGCCTCGGGTGAGGGATTCGCTGAGGTCATGATTTCCAGTCTAGACGCGCACGCCCGACGAGCTCAGACCCGGTAGGACACACCGGCCACGGCGACGGCGAGCTGGCCGTCGTAGCTCCCCCGTGCCTCGCCCATCGAGACATTGGCGTCGTTCCAGATCGGCAGGTGCGTCAGGAGCAGTCGTTTCGCGGCGGCGCGGGTTGCGATCTCACCGGCGCGCCGACCGGTCAGATGCACCCCGGTGATGGCGTCGTCGCGCCCCTCGTGGAAGGCCGCCTCGCACAGGAAGACGTCGGCGTCGCGGGCTGCGTCCACGACGCCCTCGCACGCGTCGGTGTCCCCCGAGTAGGCCAGCACCCGCGTGCTGGCGCCGCCCTCCATATCTGCTCCGGGCGCCTCGACGCGCAGTGCGTAGGCCTCCTCCTCGGTATGGAGTACCTGGTAGGGGGTGATCCTGAACGGACCCACCGACACTGCCGAACGGTCCGCCCAGGAGCGGAAGTCGAAGTCCTCGTGCATCCCGGGATCGGGGTCGAGTCCGTAGGCGGTGGCCATCCTGTCGGCCGTGGCCGCCGGTCCCCAGACGGGGATGCGCGGGAGGTTCCACCCCTGGGGATCCCATCGGACCGCGACATGGAGACCGCACAGATCCATGCAGTGGTCGGGGTGCAGATGGGAGAGGAAGATGGCGTCGATGCCCCGCAGATCGGTGTAGCGCTGCAGTGCTCCGAGCGACCCGTTGCCCAGATCGAGCAGGACCCGCCACGTACGGCCCTCCCACTCGACACTGAGGAGATAGCAGGAGGCCGGGGACTGGGGGCCGGGGAAGGATCCGCTGCAGCCGACGATCGTGAGCTTCATGCGCGCCGCCCTCCCGCTGCGGCGATCATGTCCGGCGTGATCCGAGCGAGGCTGCCCGTGGGGTACTGCGCGGCGACGTGGTCCACATGCTGCACACTGAGGACCTCCGGGCCGAGGAAGCGCCGGGCCAGCACCTCGAAGCTCGCGGCATCTCCCGTGGCGACGAACCGGTACGTTCCCGGGTCGGTCCCGGTGCGCTCGAGGCCGTGGGAGACGAGAGCGCGGTAGACGTCCTTCGCCGTCTCCTCGGCACTGGAGACGAGGGTGACGTCGTCTCCCATCACGTAGGAGATCACACCGGTGAGCAGCGGGTAGTGGGTGCATCCGAGCACCAGCGTGTCCACCTTCGCGGCCTTCAGCGGAGCGAGGTACTCCTCGGCGGTGCGCAGCAGATCCGGGCCGCCCGTGATGCCGGCCTCCACGAACTCGACGAACGCCGGGCAGGCCACGGACGTGAGGCGAAGATGTGTCGCGGCGGCGAACGTGTCGTCGTAGGCGCGGGAGCCGATGGTCGCCGTCGTGCCGATCACGCCCACCCGGCCGGAGCGGGTCGAGGAGACGGCGCGGCGCACGGCGGGCTGGATCACCTCGATCACCGGGATCCCGTAGCTCGCGGTGTACCGTTCCCGGGCGTCGCGCAGCACCGCGGCCGAGGCGGAGTTGCACGCGATGACGAGGAGTTTCACCCCGGAGTCGACGAGCTCGTCCATGACACCTAGTGCGTTGGCACGGACCCGGGCTATGGGGAGGGGCCCGTACGGGCCGTTGGCGGTGTCACCGACATACATGATCGACTCGTGCGGGAGCTGGTCGATCACGGAGCGAGCAACCGTGAGGCCCCCGACGCCGGAGTCGAAGATCCCGATGGGTGCTTCGCTGCGGTCCATGCTTGTTCGCTGGGAACTCATGACCACTGACACTAGGGCGTGTCGCCGATGAAAACTATTCGTCGGCCCGTGGCCTTGGTCACAGCGCCCTGCGCACGGCGGCCGGCGGGCGTGTGGATCAGCGCTGCAGCTTCGAGGCCTTCAGCATCGCCTGCACGAGCGATTCCTGCAGCCACGTGATGAAGTTGTAGACCAGGGCCAGATAGGACTCCACGTTGTCGACGTCCTTGGAGTCGGCGATGTCGTGGAGGCGTTCGGCGTCCTCCTCCGTCTCGATGCTCAGGCGATCCGCGAGCACGAGTCGGACGTCGTTGAGGGCCTGTGCCATGAGCCTCGCCTGCTCGTCATTGAGCGTCATGGGGTTCGACTCGATCATCAGCGCACTTCCGCGCAGGGCACCGATCTTCTGCTCGCGCAGCGAGCGCTCGGTCAGCCGGCGGAACGCCAGCGCCTCGTCGTCGTCACCGCGGACGGCGTCGGGCAGCAGCCGCCGCACGGCGGAATCGTCCGGGGCGGTGGCCTCGGCGTCGACGTCCGACATGCCCACCAGCGCTGCGAGCGGATCCTCACTGGGACCCGTCTCGGGCTCGAGCATGGAGATGACGTCGTCGAGCAGGGCACCGAGCAGGCGCGCCTCCCCGGGTTCCAGCGCTCCGGTGATGCCGCGACGGGTGGACTTGAACGGTTTCGCCATGGGTCGGTCTACTCGTTTCCGGCTTTTTCGAAGGTGGCCCACAACCCGTAGGAGTGCAGAGCCACCGTGTCCTGTTCGACCTTCTCGCGGGTTCCCGAGGAGACCGCGGAGCGCCCCTGCTCGTGGACCTCGAGCATGAGGGTGCGGGCCTTGGCCGCGCTGTAGCCGAAGTAACTCTGGAACACGTAGCTCACGTAGCTCATCAGATTCACGGGGTCGTTCCAGACCACGACCACCCAGGGCTGGTCCAGATCGGTCTTCTCGACCGTCCGCACCTCTTCCCGGGTGTCGGTACCGGTTGCAAAGCCTACTGTCATAGCGCCAAGTCTAAGTCGCCGTGTAGGTCGCCGTGGCCGGAGCCCGTGGTCGACTACGCACACGGCGCAGCCCCGGCTATCGTTCTGACAGTGACTGACGCCCCGACCACAGCCTCACCCGATGCCGCGAGCCCGGCTCCGCGGTCCCCGAGGACGCCGAACAGCGCGCTCTTCACCGATCATTACGAACTCACGATGCTGCAGGCATCCCTGCACTCCGGTGCCGCGCACCGTCGCTCGGTCTTCGAGGCCTTCGCCCGCCGCCTCCCGGCCGGGCGCCGCTACGGTGTCGTCGCCGGCACAGGCCGTCTGCTGGAGGAACTGGCCGCCTTCCGCTTCGAGGACGATCAGCTCGGGTTCCTCAGCGATCAGCGGATCGTCGACGACACGACGCTGGCCTGGCTCGCCGACTTCAGCTTCTCGGGCTCCGTCTCCGGCTACGCCGAGGGCGAGATCTACTTCCCGCACTCCCCCATCCTCACGGTCGAGTCCACTTTCGCCGAGGCCTGCATCCTCGAGACCCTCGTGCTGTCGATCCTCAACCACGACAGCGCGATCGCCTCGGCTGCCTCACGCATGACCGGTGCCTCCGCGGGCCGGCCCTGCATCGAGATGGGCTCACGCCGTACCCACGAGGAGGCCGCCGTCGCCGCGGCCAGGGCAGCGATCATCGGAGGCTTCGCGAGTTCGTCCAATCTGGAAGCGGGACGCCGGTACGGCATCCCGACCGTGGGAACGGCTGCCCACTCCTTCACCCTGCTGCACGACTCCGAACGGGCGGCCTTCGAGGCGCAGGTGGCCTCGCTGGGATGCGGAACCTCACTCCTCGTGGACACCTACGACGTCGAACAGGGCGTACGGACCGCCGTCGCGGTCGCGGGGCCCGAACTCGGGGCCGACCGGCGGGACTCGGGCGATCTCGTGACGCAGGCCCGGTGGGTGCGCCAGCTCCTGGACGAGCTCGGGAACACCGACACGCGGATCGTCGTCACCTCCGATCTCGACGAGTTCGCGATCGGTCTCCTCGCCTCCGCGCCCGTCGACTCCTACGGAGTAGGGACCTCCCTGGTCACCGGCTCCGGCGCGCCGACGGCCGGCATGGTCTACAAGCTCGTCAGTCGTCAGGACGACGACGGCGCCTTCGTCCCCGTGGCCAAGGCCGCGAAGAACAAGGCCTCGGTGGGCGGACTGAAACACGCACTGCGGCGCCTGGACCCCAAGGGCATCGCAGAAGCGGAAGTGGTCGGTATCGGCATCAGCCCCACCAACGACGGCAACGACCGCCAGCTCGTAGAACGCTTCGTCGCGGACGGGGTGGTCCTCGACGGCTGGACCGGACCCGACGCCGTCACGCGTGCGGCACAGCGGCACGCCCGATCCGTCGCCGAGCTGCCGGGTGCCTCGCGGCGCCTGCAGCGCGGCGAGGCCGTCATTCCCACCGAGTACGAGGAGGCAGCATCATGACACGAGCACTGATCATCGTCGACGTCCAGAACGACTTCTGTGAGGGCGGCTCACTCGCCGTCGACGGCGGGGCCCAGGCGGCAGCGGACATCAGCGACCACATCGACGAGAATGCCGGATCCTACGACTACGTCGTCGCGACGCAGGACTGGCACATCGATCCGGGGGCGCATTTCTCCGAGACACCCGACTTCGTCGACTCCTGGCCGGTCCACTGCGTGGCAGACACCAGGGGTGCCGCGTTCCACCCCGACCTCGACGTCGAGAGTATCGACGCGATCTTCCGCAAGGGCCAGTTCGAGGCCGCGTACTCGGGCTTCGAAGGGGTGAAGGCTCCCGACGACGAGGTGCCGACGGGCGAGCAGAAATTGAGCGGCGAAGCCGTGGAACCGACGGAAGCTCCGCTCACGCTCGATGACTGGCTGCGGGAGCGCGGAGTGGACGACGTCGCCGTCGTCGGCCTCGCAACCGACCACTGCGTCCGCGCCACGGCTCTGGACGCGCTGGAGGCAGGGTACTCGGTCTCGGTGCTCACAGCGCTGACGCGCGGCGTCGACGAGGATCGCTCCGAGCAGACCCTGGACGAGCTGGAGTCGGCGGGCGCCGATCTGGTGCGCTGAGCCAGTAGCAGGACGCCGTCCTGCGGCACTGTGCCGCCGGCGGGCTCCTACTTCTTCCCGATGAACCAGTCCTGGAGCTTCTGCAGCCGGCGCTGGAGCTGATCCTCGTTCGCCTGTGCAACGGCCGGCCCGCCGCACTGGCGGCGCAGCTCCGTGTGGACCTGGCCGTGCGGCATACCCGTGCGTGCGGCCCAGGCGGAGACATTCTTCGCCAGTTGCCCCCGGAGTTCCGTGAGCCGGCGGTGATCGACCACGGCAGGCTCGTCCGCGGGTACCACCGTCGGCCCGCTCTTGCGCCTCGACTGCTGCTCGTGCTGTCGCTGTCGCAGCAGGTGGCCCACCTGATCGGCGTCGAGCAGACCGGGGATGCCGAGGAAGTCGAGCTCCTCCTCGCTGCCCATCTCGCCACCGGTTCCGAACTCGCCGCCGTCGAACAGGACGCGGTCGAACGACGCCTGTGACTCGAGGGCCTCGAACTTCTGCTTGGCCAGGGAGTCGGAGGCCTTGTCCTCGCGGTTGGCGGCCTCCAGCAGATCGTCCTCGAGACCGAAGCCCTCGTCGTCCTTCTCGGGCCGGTCGAGGGCGTGGTCCCGCTCCACCTCGAGCTGGTTGGCCAGAGCCATCAGATTGGGAACCGAGGGAAGGAAGATCGACGCCGTCTCACCCCGCCGTCGGGCACGGACGTAGCGCCCTACGGCCTGGGCGAAGAACAGCGGCGTGGCGGTCGAGGTCGCGTAGACCCCCACGGCAAGGCGCGGGACGTCGACGCCCTCGGAGACCATGCGGACGGCCACCATCCAGCGCTTCTCGCCGGTAGAGAACTCCTCGATCTTCGAGGAGGCGCGTGCGTCGTCGGAGAGGATGACGGTCGGCGACTCGCCGGTGATGCGTTTGAGCTGACCGGCGTAGGCGCGGGCGTCGTCGTGATCGGTCGCGATCACCATGCCGCCGGCGTCGTGCACGGTGCGCCGGACCTCGGTGAGCCGCTTGTCCGCCGCTGTCAGGACGGACGGGATCCACTCACCGGTCGGGTTCAGGGCGGTCCGCCACGCCTGCGCTGTGATGTCCTTCGTCACTGCTGCCTCGCCGAGCGAGGCTGCCATTTCCTCGCCCGCACTGGTGCGCCAGCGCATCTGGCCCGAGTAGGCCATGAACATGACGGGTCTGACCACGTGGTCCCGTAACGCTTGCCCGTAGCCGTAGCTGAAGTCGGCCTTCGAGCGACGGATGCCGTCGCGGTCCTCGGCGTACTCCACGAAGGGGATCGCGGCAGTGTCGGAGCGGAAGGGGGTGCCGGTCAGGGCGAGTCGACGGACGGCGGGGTCGAACGCCTCGCGGATGCCGTCGCCCCAGGACAGTGCGTCACCGCCGTGGTGGATCTCGTCGAGAATCACGAGCGTGCGGGCAGCCTCGGTCTTGGCCCGGTGCAGCATGGGCTTGCTGGCGACCTGCGCGTACGTCACGGCGACGCCGATGAAGGCCCCACCGTGTCGTCCGTCTGCGTTCTTGAAGTTCGGGTCGATCGCGAGCCCTACACGCGCGGCGGCATCGGCCCACTGGCGCTTGAGATGATCCGTGGGAGCCACGATGGTCACACGATTGACGACGCCGCGGTCCACGAGTTCGGTCGCCACGCGGAGCGCGAACGTCGTCTTGCCTGCACCCGGCGTGGCCACGGCGAGGAAGTCGCTCGGAGAATCACGGAAGTACTTCTCCAGAGCCTCGCTCTGCCACTGGCGGAGTTTGGGGGCGGTGCCCCACGCCGCGTGTTCGGGATACGCGGGCGGCAGGGCTGCGCCGGCACCGAACAGGGTGTCACTACTCACGCCGGGACAGTACCTTCCATCGACTTGCTGGGGGTGAGACCGGGACCGTCAGCGGGTGAGCTGGCCCCTCTCAGACCCGAAACTATACCCGCTGCCGTGAACACCCACAGAGCCAGCCAGATCGCAACGAAGGTGGGGATATGTCCAGGGTTCGCGGGATCACGCAGGAGGGCGAAGAGCGCTCCTGCCCCGGCCGTTCCGACCACTCCGCCGAGCTGGTCGGAGATCTGCAGGGCCGCCGAGTTGCGTCCCTGTTCCTGCTGCACGGACAGCTTGAGCACCAGGACCGAGGTGCTGGAGAGCGTCATGCCCATGGCGAAGCCCGAGAAGGTCCATACCAGGGCGAGCACACCCAGGGGCACCTGCGCCGTCGTCGCGAGTGCGAACCCGCCGAGGGAGAGCGAGAGGATCGAGGACCCTGCGACGAGCAGCCACTTCCGATCGAAGCTCACGCGTGCCTGCACGAACGACCCGGCGCTCCAGCCCAGCGCACCGGCGCTGAGCGTCAGGCCCGCGGTTCCCGCGCTGATGCCGCGCGACGTGACCAGCATGAGCGGGATGAACGCCTCCGTCCCGAAGAACGCCACGTTGACGAAGCCGCGGGTGGCGATGATGCTGGGCAGACCACGTGCCAGCACCATCGTGCCCCTGGGCAGTAGGGCGGGCAGCACGATCACCACGACGACGATCCCCGCCACTGCCAGGACGGCCAGGCCCCACACCGTACCCATATCGGGGCGATCCGCCTCGGCCAGGCGAACCACCGCCCACTGAGCCGCGAGGACACCGCCGGCGAGGGCGAATCCCCGAAGGACCCGCGCTCTGGCCGAGTCCGTGTCCGGAGACTCCAGCGGGCCGATCCTGCTGGTCCTGGGCCAGACGACGAGGAACGCTGCGAGCACGATCGGCGCGACGCCGAGGAAGACCCACCGCCAGCCGAAATGCTCGGTGACGAAGCCCGCGATCAAGGGGCCGATGAGCGCCGGCAGCACCCAGGCAGCAGCCAGCCACCCGAAGATGACAGGCTGTGCCTGCTGCGGGAAGGACCGTCCGATCACGACGTACACCGCTACGATCATGAACCCACCGCCGAGGCCGGACACAGCGCGTCCGACGGTCACGAGCCAGAAATCCGGAGCCACCCCCGCCGCCAAAAGACCCAGGATCATCAGCGACATCCCGACTCCGAGAGCCGGGGCGGGGCCCTTGCGGTCGCACCACGAGCCCGCGACGACCATCCCCAGCAGGGACGCCGTCAGGTACATGGAGAACGCGAGACCATAGCTCGATTCGCCGGAGAGCTCGCCGGCCACGGCCGGCATCGCGGTGACCACCGCCATCGCCTCGAAGGCCGCGCACGTGATGATGGCGAGGATGCCGATGGTCAGCGGTCGTAGTTCGGGTGACATCGCACCGACGGCGTCGTTCGTGGCCTTCTTCATCGCACCCGGTGTTCTCGTCGATCTGGTAGTTGTGTTCTTCGCCTGCTTCTCCCGGGCCGCGCTGGTGCACTCCCGGTCTGGCTACTTCTCCGGGTCGTCCTTGCCGGGCCTCAGACCGTTGTAGATCTCCTTGCACTCCGGGCACACCGGGAACTTCTCGGGATCACGTCCGGGGGTCCAGACCTTGCCGCAGAGGGCGATCACGGGCTCGCCGCTGAATGCGGACTCCATGATCTTCTCCTTGCGGACGTAGTGCGCGAAGCGTTCCGCGTCGCCGGGCTCGACCTCCTGACGGAGTTCCTCGCGTTCGATCGTCGCGGTGGAGCCGCCGGCGCCGGACTCCAGGGGGTCGTTCTCGAAAGGATCAGCGGGCATAGTCATGGATCCAGTCTATCGTCCGGGCGACCAGCTGCAGAAGGGCTCCGAGACTGTCCTGTCACCGTGGAGCACACCTTCCTTCCCAGCTTCCCCGTGCGAAGCTTTTGAATAATCAGCCCGGAGAAACTCAGTTCAGGCCCTGCGGGCGCAGAAATGTCGGTGGTGCACGAGATAATAGATCCATGGCAACGAACGCGGAGCAATTGGAGGAACTCGAGCGTCTTTCCGCTCGAATCGTTTCCCTGAGCGCCGAGAAGGCCCGTATCGACGCCGAGATCGCCTCCAGCACCGAACAATTGCGGGAGCTCTTCGAGGATCGCCTGCTCGATCATGCGTATTCCAGCGAATCCAGGTCCCAAGAACGCAATATTCGTCCGGTACGTCGGAAGACGAATATCGCCGATATGACGACGGCCACCGAGATTGCCTGCCTGCTGCGGATCTCCGAACGCTCGGCGCATCGCCTCGTCCAGTATTCGGCGCTTCTGGTGAATCATCACCCCCGGACACTGGAGGCCCTGCGAGGCGGCGAGATCTCCTGGAGCCACGCCTCGGCCCTCGTCCACGAGTACGCCGGGTTGCCTGAGGGTACTGCCGCGCTCGTCGAGGACAGGCTGCTTCCCATCGCTGTCGCCACCACCGTCCCGCGCCTGTCGTACCGTGCACGAAAGCTCAGGAGCGAGGTGCATCCCGATGCCCTCGAGGGACGTCGCCGGGCCGCATCGTCACGCCGACGGGTGGAGTTCGAGCCGGCGGACGACGCCATGGCCTGGCTTCATGTTCTCCTGAGCGCCTCCGATGCAACAGCGATCGACGCCCGGCTCACTAGGTTCGCCCGAACGGTGCAGGGCCCCGGGGAACAGCGCACGCTCCCCCAGCTCCGCACCGATGTCCTGACCGATCTGCTGCTCGACGATGCGATCGACAAGGGACCGTGGTCTGCCTTCGGACCAGGATCCGCGTCGGACGACTCCGACATGGCCGGCTCGGATCGCGTAGCCGGAGGCGCCGGCTCTGGTCGCGTAGCCGGCGGCGCGGCCTATCACGCGCCGGTGCGGGCACACATCAACGTCACCGTTCCGGTCCTCACCCTCATGGGCGTCGACGATGCTCCCGCAGATCTCGAGGGCTACGGTCCCATCCCCGCAGACATAGCCCGGCGCCTGGCCGCCCATGCTCCGTCGTTCACCCGCCTGCTCACCCATCCCGAGACCGGGGCGGTCCTCAGCGTGGGTCGCACCTCCTACGCGGTTCCGGCGGATCTCAAGAAATGGCTGCGGGTCCGTGATAGAACGTGTCGTCATCCCGGGTGCTCCGTGGCTGCATCGCGCTGCGAGCTCGATCACACCCGGCCGTGGTCGCAGGACGGACCCACCTCCCACGACAATCTCGCTCACCTGTGCCGCAAGCATCACATGCTCAAGAGTGAGGGGATCTGGCACTACGAGCAGCAGGGGGCAGGGGTGCTGGTCGCCACGTCACCGGCTGGTGCGGTCTACGAGTGCGGGGTTGACCCGCTGCTCGTGTGAACTAGCGCGTAGGTGGTTCGCAGCCGATTCCGCTGGGATTCTCGATGCAGTTCTGGCTCACGCTGTGGC
Source organism: Arthrobacter sp. (assembly GCA_029257465.1). GTDB lineage: Bacteria > Actinomycetota > Actinomycetes > Actinomycetales > Micrococcaceae > Arthrobacter_D. Next base: position 27,165 of record JARIBG010000044.1, read on the forward strand.
CCTTCGTGCGCCAGATGCTCATCAGGTGGGGCTCTGAAATCACGGCCGCTTCTCCGGCAACCGGCTGGAACGGTCCGCCATCCACCGAGTAGTCACCGGCGAAGAACGTGGTCAGCGTGAGATCGAAATCTCCGGTCTGGGCGTACTGGTGACTCGTCGGCGTCTCGGTATCGAAGGCATTGCCCTCCACGGGTCCACCCGGCACCAGGGTTGTCAGGCTTGTTCCATCACCGTAGTTCCACTGGTAGGAGACTGGCCTGGCCTTGAGGACTATCGCGGCGTCCTCGAAATCAAAAGCGAACTCCTGCTCCTGGGCTTCCGCGAAGATATTCGAGTGCGCGTTCTTCAGACCGAAGTTCAACGGCTGGGACACGATCACCGCCGCCAGCACGGGCTGCTTCTGGAACTCCTCGAGCGTGATCACGACCGGCGCCTCCTCCTCGGCCGGCGCCCCCTCGACGGGTGCAACGGGAGGCTCCCCCGGGTACATGCATGAGGATCGGCCCGTCGGAGTGCGGTTCGCCGGTTGAACGTTGTTGTCCACCTCGATCCAGTTGACCAGCACGCCACCATCCTGAGCATCGCACCGAGCATTCATCCGCGGACAGGTGGCAGGATCGAGGTCGCTTCCGACATTCGCAGTACAGGCGCGTTCATACGTGTAATCGATGCCGTCGTCCTGGGGTAGCGCGGCAGGCTGAACGGCGACGCTTGGCACTGATAGATTCTCATTTTGCGCGGGAGAAGCTTTCAATCCCAGCTTTCCTGATTGCTTATAATTCACTGCCCCGAACTCATTTTGTTCGGCAAAAGCAGCAGGTTCCTCAGTGGCCGCTACTGCAGGCACAGCAAACAGAATAGCAACAGCAAT
>JARIBG010000067.1 GCA_029257465.1 Arthrobacter sp.
CGAGTCCTGGCTGCGTGGGCAGGGTGCTGCGGCGATCAACAATCTCATGGAGGACGCCGCCACCGCGGAGATCTCGCGGTCGCAGATCTGGCAGTGGATCAATGCGGGCGCCATCACGGACGACGGCGAGATCATCAGCCGGGAGTGGGTCACCGAGCTGCTGGACGAGGAGTTCAGCGCCCTGACGAGGTTCGACGGGGACCAGTTCGACACGGCCCGCGAGATCTTCGAGGAGGTTGCCCTCAGCGAGCAGTTCCCGGCGTTCCTGACCGTGACCGCCTACTCGAAGTACCTCCGGGACCGCAGGGAACCTGCTTCGGTGTAGGTGAGCCTCGGGAGAGGGACCTCTACGGTGCCGTCGGCGTGGCGTCCGGCGTCGCCGTCCGGTTCTCCTCACCGCCGCAGAACAGTCCGGCCGGCGTCGTCTCGACCTCCTCCGGTGCCACGATGCCGGTGTACGCGGAGCCGAGGACGACGTCGACCGTGCGGTCCTCGCGTTCGTCGGGGACGAAGATCGCATCGGGGATGACGCGCTGCACCGTGAACGCGTTGGCGCGGCCGCCCTCACCGGCGACGATGATCGCGGTCATGCCCGTGGGACCCACGTCCCGATTGCCGATCTGCCGCACTGCGAAGGCGCGGCTCCGCAGTTGCTCCGCCGCGGTGCCCGCGAGGCCGTCGATGGGCGTGCTGTTGAAGACGTCCACGGTGATGGCGCTCGGGTCCTGCATCTCGAACGGTCCGGCGGGGCAGGTCGATGTCGGGGACGGCGTCGACGACGGCTCGAGTGCGTCGAACGTGATGTCGCCGCGCGCGAGGCCGACAGCAACGAAGATCCCGGCCGTCACCAGACCGAGGAGGACCACGAGAACCACGCCGTGGCGGATCCGGCGCCTTGAGGCGAGGCGGCGAGCGGCGGCGTTGTCCGTCGCGAAGGTACTGCCGAGATCGGTCTCCGTGACGATCCGCTGACCGTGCCATTCCCTGGGGTCGCGCCTGGCCCGCGCCCGCTGCTTCCGCGGCGATTCCTGCTCACTCATGAGTCACGCCGGCGATGCTGCTCCTGAAGATCACTGTCCCAGCCTAGGTACTTGCCTCGATCAATGGAACGAGGGCCCTCCACGCCCGTCGTGTCGTGGCCCAATGGTTATGCCAGTACCGCTACTCGCCGGGCAGTGCGGGAAGGGCGTCGTCGAACCCCGGATAGGAGCGCTGGGCGCCGGAGCGCTGGACGGCGTAGGAACCTACTCGCACGGCGAAGCGGACGGCGTCCTCGAGGGTGGCTCCCGCCGAGAGCCGTGCGGCGAGTGCGCCGGCGAAGGCATCGCCGGCGCCCGTGGTGTCCACGGCGTCCACACGCGGGGCGGGCACCGCAGCTACAGGACCTCCGTCGGACACCAGGGCACCTGCGCCGCCGAGCGTCATGACCACCGACGCGAGCCCGCACTTCAGCAGCCCCTCGACGACACCCTGCTCATCGGCGGCTTCGCGACCACCGAGTCGGGCCAGCACCAGCGCCCCCTCGTGTTCGTTGACCACCAGCGGGTCGGCCAGGAGGAGCACCTCGGGGTCGAGGTCGATCACCGGCGCCAGATTGAGCATCACCCGATCCGGACCCAGGCGCATGGCAGCCTCGGTGGCCTCTGCGGGAAGCTCACCCTGCACGACGACGACGGCGGCACCCGCGATGGTCTCCGCGCAGGAGGCCACGAGCGCAGGGGTTACTTCGGCGTTCGCTCCGGGCAGCACCACGATGGTGTTCTCGCCGTCGTCGGAGACCTCGACGACGGCGATGCCCGTGGATCCCGGCACTCGGTGGACCGCCCGCAGGTCGACGCCTGCGGTCGACAGGACCGAGAGTGCTGGCTCGGCGTACTCGTCCGATCCCACGGCACCGATCAAGGCGACGTCACCTCCGAGTAGCGCCGCCGCGACCGCCTGATTGGCGCCCTTGCCGCCGGGCAATACGGTCAGTGTCCGGCCGCGCACCGTCTCACCGGGCTGCGGGTGCCGCTCCAGGGTGATCGAGAGGTCAGCATTGATGGAACCGACGACGACGATCCCGGGCGACTCTGTACTCATGGCGTGAGTCTCTCATGGTGACATCGAGGTTTCCCGACTGCGGATGTCCGACCGGTAGCGGTAGATGCCGGGTCAGAACCCCTGGTGCGGTCCGGTGTCCTCCGCGGCATCGTCGGGCTCGTCATCACCGGACGAAAAAGCTCTTGTGAGACTGCCTGCAGCGCCGGCGAGGAGCACGTAGGCGCCGATGATCAGGGCCCTGTAGGTAGAGTCACCCAGGTTCTCGACAAGCATCGTACGTCCACCGAAAATGACGATTGCCGCCGCGACGCACAATGCGGCGACGACGAACCAGAGGGTGCGATGAGTGGTCAACTCAGAAGCTTCCGTTCGAGGAGGTCAGTGGGACTACCTCGAACTGCTGGGATGGTCGCCGCCCCGGAGGAAGTTGATACCCATGAACATGGTGCCCCCGGCTCCGGCAATCAACAGCAGTGGTACCAGAGCCAGATACCAGGCATCTGCTGTCAAGGCGATGACGATCGCGGACAGGGCCAGAACGATGCTTGCGAAGCTTACGCGCAGCGCATTGCTTCGAGGTGAAGGTGGACGGTTCCCCATGGTCATTTCATGAGTCTACTGAGCCCTAGCTGGACCGCCGCAAAGCCCCGCCGACCCGGCGCCACGCAAGCTTCCCCTCTGTGCGTACGGAACTGCTGCACGGACAGATGACCTGATGTGTGCCTCCGTGCGTTCTCGTCGGAGGGACTGACACTGTGCCGTGTCCCATCTGCAGGAACTCAGTGACGATGTCGCCTGCAAGTGTGAACGGCCCGACCATCGGGCAGATCGCCGCGGAACTCGGCATCATCGAGTTCTGTTCGCGCAACCGGAGGCACTAGGTCGGTGTCACGGGCCTCGGAGTGGGAGCCACGCACCGAACGAGAACATACTGGTGACATGCCTACCGACGCCCCGCTCGATCCCCTGCCCGACGCCCCTGCCCCGCCTGCTCACAGGGACCACCCCGTCCAGGGACTCCTGCTCGACGTGGACGGTCCGATCGCCAGCCCGGTGACCCGTACGGTGCCGCCCGGCATCATCACGGATCTACTCCTCCTCGCTGCGGCCGGCTGGCCCGTGGTGTTCAATACGGGCCGCTCGGACCATTTCATCCGGACACAGGTCATGGAGCCTATGCTTGCCGTCGGGATACCGACCGGGGTCACCTTCCACGCCGTCTGCGAGAAGGGCGGAACGTGGTTCTCCTTCACGTCCGACGGCGCCGGGGAGGTCTTCGTGGACCAGGAGCTGGCGCTGCCCACGAGCTTCGCCGATGACATCCGGGATCTTGTGGAGGAGAAGTACTCGCACCTCATGTTCTTCGACGAGACGAAACTGGCCATGGTCTCCGTGGAGCAGTCGCTCGATGCCACGAATCCCGATTACCTCGAGGGCCAGGCACACTTCGACCAGGACGTGTTCGACGTCATGCACAGCCACGACATGGGCGCCCGCCGCTTGGAGCGCGACGATCCTGACAGTTCCGGGGAGATCGGGTACCGGATCGACCCCACCATCATCTCCACCGACATCGAATCGGTGCGCGTGGGCAAGGATCTCGGTGCGGAGCGGGCCCTCACGCTCGTCGCTCCGCTCATGGAGCTCCCCCACACCTGGCGGACCGTCGGGGATTCGCGCACCGACTACGCCATGGCCGACTACCTGCACGGACAGGGGTTCGACGTCGCGCACGTGGACGTCCGCCCCGCCGACGGCGTCCCGGACACGCCCTACGAGGTGATCACGGAGAGCCCGCTCATCCACGAGGAGGCCGGTGCCGCGTTCCTCGCCCGCTGCGTCGCGGCACTGTCCTGGGGCGCGGGCCAGACCGAGGACGAGCTGCTGCTCTGAGGCTGGTTCAGCACGGCAGGAGCAAAAAGGCACGGAGGTACGTTGGAAGGAACGACGGCCCCGACGGGGTTTTGACGGGCCGCACGGCCAGGGACAGGACGAGTCACCGCATGGGAATCATCGACACGTGGAAGCTCCAGCTCCGGACCACCTTCACCGATGGTGATCCGACCATCCCGCAGTGGCAGTTCGAGTTCGAGAAGGGCGACGACGCCGGCTATTTCGCGGTCGGCTCGGCGGTCTGGACGGTACACAGCTCGATGACCCCGACGGTCGCCGGCATCCGCGCACTCCTGCTGCAGGCCCTGCATCCCGGCGCCATGGCCGGCGTCTATGCACACTCGAGCTTCCGGAAGGAACCGCTCGGCCGACTCGCCAACACCATCCGGTGGATCTTCACCGTGACGTACGGGTCGAGGACCGCGGCGCAGGAGGGTTCAACCTTCGTCCAGCGCCTGCACACCAGGGTGAACGGGACGTACACCGACAGCCACGGCGACGAGAAGCCCTATTCCGCAGCGGACCCGGAGCTGATCAGGTGGGTTCATCTGGCCTTCACCGACGCGTTCGTGGCAGCGCACAAGGCGTACGGCGGGCCCATCCCGGGCGGCGTCGACGCGTATGTCAGTGAATGGGCGGCGGCCGGGGAACTGATGGGCCTCGACGACCCACCGCGGTCCGAGGAAGGGCTGAGGGATCAGCTCAAAGCGTTCGACGGCGATCTCGTCAACAGCGCGCAGGTACAGGAGACACTCACCTACATCCGCCGTCCGCCGCTGCCCCGCTCGCAGCGTCTGGGGTACCAGGTTCTCTTCGCGGGAGCGGTGGCCACCCTCGAGCCGAGACACCGCGAGATGCTCGGGCTGAAAGTCCCCTCCCTCGGACCGATCCCCCTGCCCATCCGTACGGCTGTGCGGCTGGTCCTCGGCGTGATCCGGCTGGGCCTGGGCCCCGAGAGCCAGGCCGAGGCTGCGGCGAAGAAGCGGATCAGCAGACTGCGTGGAATGACCGGCACCTCGACGGCATGAAGCACGGAAGGACCCCGACCGACGGGCCGGGGTCCTTCCGTGGTACTACAGCGGAGGATGGGGGATTTGAACCCCCGAGGGCGTGAACCCAACACGCGTTCCAGGCGTGCGCCATAGGCCGCTAGGCGAATCCTCCTCGTGTGGAGCAGATCCAAGACTACCCATACAAGCGGATCCTGCCGAATCACAGCCTGGGCGCAGGGCCCGGAGCCGATTCGAAAGCCGCACAGGCGACTGTGTAGACTGCTTGCTGGCCCCTCATGTGGTGTCACCCTGTGAACTCCCCCAGGACCGGAAGGTAGCAAGGGTAAGCGGGCTCTGACAGGTGCATGGGGGGTCTTACCGTTAAGCATGGTTACAGGAGGCTGGACAGTGGCAGAGACGGGCGCCGGCCGGTTCGCGCCGAGCCCTTCGGGCCCGCTCCACGTGGGCAATCTGCGCACCGCCGTCCTCGCCTGGCTCTTCGCCCGTTCGACGGGACGCCGCTTCCTGATCCGCATCGAGGACCTCGACCGCGTTCGCGCCGGAGCGGAGACCGAGCAGCTGGCCGAGCTCGCCGCCCTGGGACTGACGTCCGATTCCCCGGTCGTACGGCAGAGCGAGCAGACCGAACGCTATACGAGAACCCTCGAGCAGCTGCGCGACCAGGGCCTGGTCTACGAGTGCTTCTGCACGCGCCGTGACATCGCCGAAGCCGCGAGCGCTCCCCACGCGGAGCCGGGCCTGTATCCCGGCACGTGCCGGACTCTGGGCGAGCGTGAGAGGGCCCGACGGCGCGCGGAACGGCCTCCCGCCCTGCGCCTACGCACCGCCGTCGACACCTGGAGCGTCGACGACGTGCTGGCCGGGACCGTCCGGGCCCCGGTGGACGACGTCGTGCTGCAACGGAACGACGGCGTGATCTCCTACAATCTCGCCGTCGTCGTCGACGATGCGGCCCAGGGGATCGATCAGGTGGTCCGGGGTGATGACCTGCTCCCGTCCGCGCCCCGGCAGGCGTATCTCGCCTCACTGCTCGGCCTCCCGGTGCCCAGCTACGCCCATGTGCCACTCGCGCTCACACAGCAGGGGCGGCGCTTGGCAAAACGCGACGGCGCTGTGACACTGGAGGACCTCGCGGCCCTCGGCCACCCGCCGTCGACCGTGCTGGGGCTGATCCTCCGCTCCCTCGATCTGCCCGACGTGTCGCTGACGGCGGCGCTCGACGTCTTCGACGCCGCTGTGGTGCCGCGTGATCCGTGGGTCGTGGATCCGGCGCACCTGCCCGCCATCATCGCCCGTCCGGCACCCCGACAGTCAGCACCAACCGATAAGGTTCACCAGTGAGTACAGCCCTCTACCGTCGCTATCGCCCCGAGACCTTCGCGGACGTCATCGGCCAGGAGCACGTCACGGATCCGCTGATGGCGGCCATCGACAAGGACCGCATCAATCACGCCTACCTGTTCTCGGGACCGCGCGGCTGCGGCAAGACGACGTCCGCGCGGATCCTCGCCCGCTGCCTGAACTGCGCGCAGGGCCCCACGTCCACCCCGTGCGGTGTGTGCGACAGCTGCGTGGGACTCGCCCGCAACGGCTCCGGCAGCCTCGACGTCATCGAGATCGACGCCGCGAGCCACGGTGGTGTCGACGACGCCCGTGACCTCCGCGAGCGCGCCACGTTCGCCCCGGTGCGCGACCGCTACAAGATCTTCATCATCGACGAGGCCCACATGGTCACGTCCGCAGGATTCAATGCCCTGCTGAAGATCGTGGAGGAGCCGCCGGAGCACATCCTCTTCATCTTCGCGACTACGGAGCCCGACAAGGTGATCGGTACCATCCGCTCGCGCACCCATCACTACCCGTTCCGCCTGGTGCCGCCCGAGCCGCTCATGGCGTATCTCGACCTGCTCTGCCGGCAGGAGAACGTGCCGGTGGCGCCCGGGGTGCTCTCGCTCGTCGTCCGCGCCGGAGGCGGTTCGGTCCGCGACTGTCTCTCCGTGCTCGATCAGCTCATGGCCGGCGCCGGTGAGAACGGCCTCGACTACGAGCTCGCGGTCTCGCTCCTCGGGTACACGCACGCGTCGCTGCTCGACGACGTCGTGGACTCCATGGCGGCCGGCGACGCCGGAACGGTCTTCCACGCCGTCGATCGTGTCATCCAGACCGGACATGATCCCCGCCGGTTCGTGGAGGATCTGCTCGAGCGCTTCCGCGATCTGATCGTCATCAATGCCGTGCCCGAAGGCGCAGCGTCGATCCTCCGCGGCGTCCCCGACGACCAGCTGAACCGCATGCGTACCCAGGCCAACCAGCTCGGTGCCGGTGAGCTCTCCCGGGCCGCCGACGTCACGAACACCGCCCTGACCGAGATGACGGGGGCCACCTCCCCGAGGCTGCACCTGGAACTGCTGTGTGCCAGGCTGCTGCTGCCTGCGGCCGACGCGACCGTCCGAGGAACCCTGGCGCGGGTGGATCGTATCGAACGCCGGCTCGAGTACGCCGGCGGCGCCCCGGTCGCCGAGCCGTTGGAGCCAGGCGCCGACCCCGTCGTCGAGCCCGCTGCCGAAGCGGCGGCACGACCGCCGGAGCGCTCGCGGCTCGAAGGCGTTCCGCGGAACGCGGAGGAAGCCGCCGCGCAGTGGTCACTTCCCTCGGCGGCTCCGGCCGAGCCCGACCCGCACGCCCCCGCTGTGCCCGCCGCTGCGCGGAACAGTTCGCCCGCCACAACCGACGCATCGGCCGACTGGGGTGCCAGCTGGGGTGTCTCCACGGAGGCCGGCTTCTCCGCGTCGGCCGACGCGGACCGGCCGTCCGTGGCACCGCTCGATCCGGCCCAACCGGGGCCTTCCGGCACGGACCGGCCCGCAGCCGCTGAAAGGACCGCCGGCACGGATCAGCCCGCTGCAAGCGGTGAGACTCCCATCCCGGATGCTTCCGGCGAAGCAGCAGAATCATCCGATGTGGACCACGCTGCTGCAACAACCGCCCCTGCACCTGCTGCCCCGTCCGGCACGGAGCAGCAGGCAGGATCGCCGGCGCATCAAAACACGGCGTCCGAGGCGAGTCACAGCCAGAACACGGCGGCGCATCAGGACACGGCGTCCGAGGCAACACCTGCTCGGGAGGGGTCCACCGCGAGCGAGAACATCGAGATGATCCGCCGCGCCTGGCCCGAGATCATGACCACGCTCGCGGGGATCAAGCGCGCCACCTGGCTGATCGTCAATGTGGCGGCGGCTCCGCGCTCCTTCGACGGCAATCAACTGGTGCTCGCCTTCGCGAACCAGGGCAACGCGATCGGCTTCCAACGCGGTGCGCACATGGACAACGTGAAGCAGGCCATCCACAAGGTGCTCGGCCTCAGCTGTTCCATCGAGGCCGTTCACGACGCCGGCGGAGCAGGTGGGGGGGACCCAAAAGTACCAGCCGGCCCGCCGGCCCCCACCAGTGATCAGCGCCGCACGCCCGCAGCATCACCCTCGCAACGCACCGACGCGCCTGCGGCCACCGGTCCACGGCAGGAACAGCGAACCCGTCCGGACGCGAACCCGGCACCGGACCCCGGACAGCGCCGGCAGAACGACCACGACCCTGTAGCCACAGCCCCGGGGCCTGGGCAGGACCAGCAGGCTCGGCCCGCCGCTGCGGCGCCTGAGAGTGGGCAGCGTCACCAGGAAGGCCGTGTACTCTCCCGTAATGCCCGCGCTCCACTGCCCGAGCAGAGGACGTCCCGTGATCGAGGGCCTGGGAACAAGGCCCCTGATACCCCGCATCAGAACGGGAACGCTCCTCGGGAAGCGGCTCCTGACCGAGCGTCGGCGGGCGGACGGGCGCGCGAGGAGGCCGTCAGCGCATGGGACCCGTCCACCGATGACGACTCATGGGCACTCGTGGAGCCCCCGGAAGACGCGTTCGATCCGGGGGCAGCGTGGGGGTCGGTGCCGCACGATCCTTCCGAACGCAGCGGTGGATCAGGTAGTGACAGCAGGGCCTCCGACGGAGCCTCAGCCCCACCGACACAGGCTCCGCCGACACGGGCTCGACCGGCGCTCGAGGATCCGCCGTCGTCGTCGCGAGGGGTGCCGTCACAGGCTGCGCCTGATGAACCCTCCCGGCAGGAGCGCCCGGACAGTGCGGCGGAGAACCCTGCCCCCGCCGCGCAGTCCTCCCGCTCGGTGGTGTGGAGTCCGCCGGAGTCGTCGGCTCCCTCGACAGACGCTGACGCCGCGTCCGGCCGGTCCGCCGGTATGCCCCTGCACGCCGGCGGCGCCCCGGTCGGCGCCGGCGGGTGGAACGGCCCGGCCGCACCGGTCCGCGCCGATGTCTCCGCCGCTGGACCCGGCGGTGCACCAAGCGTTCACAGGCAGGAGCCGGTAGCCGTCCGGCAGAAGCCGGTCAGCCGCTACCAGCAGTTGCTCGACGAGGGACAGCGCAGGCGTGCCGAGGAAACAGCCGCCGGCGGGAACGGCGTCGATCCTCGCTTCGTCGAGGACGAGCCCAGCGCCGACGACGAAACCCTCGAGGAATCCGGCCTCGTGGGCCGTGCCGCGATCGAGCGCATTTTGGGTGGACGTCTGGTCGAGGAGCGAACCCCCGACAACCTGTAGGAATGCGCGCGATCAGCTGCAACGCTCACGGCGTAAACGCCGTGCTCCGAGGCGGACGGCCTCCTCGGCAGGGCGGACAATGGAGCAACACCAGCATCGGAGTATCACCTGGTGCGTGGACGGTGCTGTGCAGCAGGACGCCGTCGATGCACAGGGTCAGATGACGGCACCACAGTCGGAAGAGGGAGAACCGTGTACGAAGGCGCAGTCCAGGAGCTGATCGACGAGCTCGGACGCCTACCGGGGGTGGGCCCGAAATCAGCCCAGCGCCTCGCGTTCCACATCCTCGAGGCCGACGGCGAGGACATGGCGCGTCTCGTCACGGCCATCACGACCGTGAAGGAGCGGGTGAAGTTCTGCACCGTGTGCGGCAATGTCGCGGAGCAGGATCGCTGCGCCATCTGCCGGGATCCCCGCCGTGACCCGACCATGATCTGCGTGGTCGAGGAGTCGAAGGACGTGATCGCCGTCGAGCGCACCCGTTCCTTCCGCGGCAGGTATCACGTGCTCGGCGGCGCCATCAACCCGATCGCCGGGATAGGTCCGGATCAGCTGCGGATCCGCGAATTGCTGGCGCGTCTTTCGGACGACCAGGTCCAGGAGATCATCATCGCCACCGATCCGAACCTCGAGGGTGAGGCGACGGCGACGTACCTGGTGCGGATGCTGAAGACCATCGGGATCCCGGTGACCCGCCTCGCATCGGGGCTGCCGGTGGGCGGAGACCTAGAGTACGCGGACGAGGTGACCCTCGGCCGCGCCTTCGAGGGCCGCCGCGTCATGACCTGACAGGTGCCCTTTCGTGTGGACAAGCGCTAGGCGATCCGCGTGCCCTTTGCGAGGCGCTTGGCCGGCATCGTGAGTCGGCGTCGACCGATCAGGAGGAGCACTGCGGCGAGGGCTACCTGGATGCCGAGCCCGAGCGGCCAGATAGGAGTCTGCTGGGGCAGCGGTGCATAAGCAGCTTCGACTTCCTCGCAGGTGACGTCCAGATCCGGTCCCGCCTGCGCAGCACGGACCAGCTGGCTCGCCGACTCCATGACCCCGGGTGAGTAGTAGTCCCCTTCGTATCCGTAGGTACCGGCTCGGGCGTTGAACGACGATTCGTCCGGCAGGTTGTAGGGCACCGCGTCAGCGACCACCACGAACGGATTCGCCGCGAGGAGCCAGGCCACGTATTCCGTGTGTGCCACCGGTGCAACATAGGTCTGTGTTATGCATTCGGGTTCGACTGTCTCGTCGATCGTCCCGTCATCCCGGTACGCCGACTCTGGAAAGTTGTAGTACGACGACGTCGTCGTCTCCTCCTCCGTCACCAGCGCACTGCTCAGCCCGAAGACGATCAGCGTGCCGATCGTGAGCAGCGCCACCACCATGTAGGTGCTGACGATCGAGAACAGGGGCCTGTCGGCGAGTGCGGAAATGCCCACGCCGATAGCGCACAGGATTCCGAGTTCGACGGCGAGCATGAGCAGGGAGACGAGAGCTTCGGACACCTCCACTCCCCCGAGCGCGAAAGCCCAGAAGATGAAGGGGCTGCTCAGGACGAGGAAGGCGAGGGATCCCACCCAGGATGCCAACCACTTCCCCGTGAGCAACTGCCCGGGACTCACGAGGGTCACCTGCAGGATCGCCAGTGTTCCTCCGGCCCGGTCGCCGTTGACGGCATTGGCCGAGAGCCCGGGGGCTACGAGCAGACCGAAGAACAGGACGAAACCGACGACGAGATCGAACAGAATGCCGCCCTCGTTGCCGGTGGCCCCGAGGATCCCCGTTCCAAGCACGAAGATGAAACCGATGACGACGAACCAGATGCCGAGCATCCAGTACCAGGCTCTACCCCTCAGACGCTGCTTCATCTCGAGTGAGAAGACCGTACGGATCGCGGTCCACGGGCTCAGCCGTGTCGATGTCTGCACCGGCTGCGGGGTGGAAGGCTCGATCACCGTGCTCATAATCTGTCCGTATCCAGGCTCATGTAGGTTTCCTCGAGTGCGCCTCCCGCGGGTGCGAAAGCCGTGATGACCACCTCGCCGAGCACCAGCGTGCGCAGCAGCCACGACGCCTCGGCCGTGCTGCCGAGCTGGATGAGGAACTCCTCGCGTCGGGAATCCTCTCGCGTGTCGAAGTGCACCCCGTAGCTGTGCAGCGCCGTCGCGAGCTCGGACATCGGCTCCGCCCGCACGTAGTAGCGCCTCGTCTGGCTGCCTGCCTCGTCGAGGGTCTGGCTCTTCACCGAGCGGCCGCGGCTGACGAACACGGCGCGGTCGGCGATCTCGTCGAGTTCGGACAGGACGTGGCTGGACACGACGATGGTCTTGCCCTGGGCGGCCAATGACCGCAGCAGGGATCTCAGTTCCACGCGCGATCCTGGATCCAGACCCGACGCCGGTTCGTCCAGCAGGAGCACGGCCGGATCGTGGATGAGCGCACGGGCGAGACTGAGCCGCTGCTGCTGCCCCCGCGACAGGACGCGGGCCGGTTGGCGCCCGTACTCGGTGAGATTGACGGCGACGAGCAGCTCCTCCGCGCGGGAGGTACGTGCCGCCTCGCTCATCCCGTACAGGGCGCCGAGCATCTTCAGCACCTCAAGCGCCGTCAACGACTCCCAGACGCCGAGCGTGTCCGGCATCCAGCCCACCCGGGCACGGACCTCGGACGGCTGGGCTGCAGGATCGAACCCGGCCACCCGGACCCTACCCTGATCGGGCGCCAGGAGGCTTGCCAGGATCAGCATCAGGGTGGTCTTCCCGGAGCCGTTCGGTCCGATCAGAGCGGTCACTTCTCCAGGCGGGGCCTGGAAATCGACGTCGCGGATGGCCTGTACGGAGCCGAAACTCCGTGCAACTCCCTCGACGACGATTCCCCCGTTTTCATCGGTCATGGTATGAGGCTATGCCACGCCGGCGCTCCTGAACTCCCCCCTGGGGTGCATCTTTTGACCTGGACCGGCGCGTACACAATTCGACGCGGACTTCCGGTCCGTGTCGGGGCCGCCTTACACTGGCACGGGCGCCGGCCCGGATCGGATCCTGCTTCCCGAGGCGCCCGCGCAGGTCCCGTCGTCGTCCCCTATCAGTGAGTCAGTCCATGAGCCTCGTCGTCCAGAAGTTCGGTGGGTCCTCGGTGTCCGATGCCGAGGGGATCAGGCGTGTTGCGCGCCGCATCGCCGACACGCAGGCCGCCGGTCATGAGGTGGTGGTCGTCGTCTCCGCCATGGGTGACAGCACGGACGAACTGCTCGACCTGGCAGCCCAGGTGGGGACCGAGTCATCGAGCGCGCGTGAGATGGACATGCTCCTCAGTGCCGGGGAGCGGATCTCCATGGCGCTGCTGGCCATGGCGATCCACGGCGTCGGCGCCTCGGCGCAGTCGTTCACGGGCTCTCAGGCCGGAATGATCACCGATGCCATCCACGGTAAGGCGCGCATCATCGCCGTCTCCCCGCATCGGATCCGGACCGCGATCGAGAAGGGCGATGTCGCCATCGTCGCTGGTTTCCAGGGGATGAGCCGGGACAGCAACGACATCACGACCCTCGGCCGCGGCGGGTCCGACACCACCGCCGTCGCCCTTGCCGCGGCGCTGGGTGCCGATGTCTGCGAGATCTACACGGATGTGGACGGCATCTATACGGCTGATCCGCGCGTGGTCGCCTCCGCCCGGAAGATCGATGTCATCTCGAGCCAGGAGATGCTCGAGATGGCCGCCTCGGGGGCCAAGATCCTGCATCTGCGCTGTGTCGAGTACGCCCGGCGCTTCGGTGTGCCCCTCCACGTCCGCTCCTCCTTCACGCACAACGAGGGCACCTGGGTGCTCCCGGGAGCCGACGACCAGATCACCATCGAAGAGGGAGAACCCTTGGAACAGCCCATCATCTCCGGCGTCGCACACGACCGCTCGGAAGCGAAGGTCACCGTGGTCGGGGTACCGGACATCCCGGGCAAGGCCGCCGACATCTTCGGTATCGTCGCGGGCGCCAACACGAACATCGACATGATCGTGCAGAACATCTCCACGCACGGCTCAAGTCGTACCGACATCTCCTTCACGCTGCCGATGATCGACGGCTCCGCCGCCCTGGCAGCGCTTGCCTCGGCCCAGGCACGTGTGGGCTTCGAGTCGGTCGAGTACGACGAGAGGATCGGCAAGCTCTCCCTGATCGGCGCGGGCATGCGCTCCAACCCCGGCGTCTCGTACCGGTTTTTCCGCGCTCTGTCCGACGCCGGGGTGAACATCGATATGATCTCCACCTCGGAGATCCGCATCTCCGTCGTCACGGAGGCCGATGCGCTCGACACCGCCGTCCGCGCGGTCCATGCGGCCTTCGAGCTCGACGGCGAGGCGCCCGCCGTCGTGCATGCGGGGACGGGACGCTGACCCTGCCCTTGGCTCTCGCCTGACGCGGGCTCGGCCCGTGGGATCGAGGGTTCGCTCCCACTCTGCCAGTGCCATCAGTGGGAACGACGACCGCGAGAAATCTGCCGCTGCGTGCATCCCCCTCATCGGGCTCCGCCAGTGGGAACGACGACCGCGAGAGACCTGCCATGGCGCAGATCCCCCTCATCGGCTTCCGCCAGTGGGATCGAGGGTTCGCTCCCAGTCGCCGAGCGCCATCAGTGGGAACGACGACCGCGAGAGACCTGCCATGGCGCAGCTCCCAGCCGCCGAGCCCCATCAG
>JARIBG010000069.1 GCA_029257465.1 Arthrobacter sp.
CGCTCGCAGATCGGCGGTCTGGGCGTTGCAGCACGCAACTCCCAGGACGGCATCAGCGTGGTGCAGACCGCGGAAGGATCGCTGACCGAGGTCCACAATATCCTGCAGCGCGTCCGTGATTTGGCGGTCCAGTCGGGCAATGACTCGAACAACGCCGAGGCCCGTACGGCCATCAAGACCGAGGTCACGGCGCTTGCCACCGAGCTCACTCGCATCGGCAATTCGACCAACTTCAACGGCACGAAGCTCCTGGACGGCAGCGCGAACCTCACGTTCCAGGTGGGCGCAGGGAGCGATGCGGCGAACGACCAGATCGCTGTGGACCTCTCAGCGGCAGACATTGCCGGCCTCGGTGCCACGGTTGGTGCCCTGAACTTCGATTCCGCGGCCAACGCTCTGACGACCATCGCGGCGGTGGACGGTCAGATCTCCGGCGTCTCCACGGCGCGCTCGGCGCTCGGTGCCGTGCAGAACCGCTTCGAGTCGGCGATCAACAGCATCAACGTCTCGCAGGAGAATCTCTCGGCGGCCAAGTCCCGCATCTCGGACACCGACATGGCGAAGGAGATGGCGGACTTCACCCGTTCGAACATCCTCTCGCAGGCCGGAACCGCGATGCTCTCGCAGGCCAACCAGATGAACCAGGGTGTCCTTCAGCTCCTCCGCTAGACGGTGAGTATGTAGGCGAAAAGTGCACGGTGGCGGGATTGATCCTGGACCGACGGTCCCGCCACCGAGCATTCGCCTCTCCGCAGTACCCCGGTTCCCCAGTTCCAGCCCCATCCGAGAGGCAGTTCCATGGCGTTCTCCATCGACGGCATCGCCAGCGGACTGAAGACCAAGGAGCTCATCAGCCAGCTCATGCAGGTCGAGGCCCGGCCGCAGACCCTGCTCAAGGCAAAGGCCGCCACCACCCAGGGCTTCATCACCTCGCTCCAGCAGCTCAACACGCGCCTCGGTGCCCTCACCGAGCTCGCCACGAAGACCGCCAAGCCCCAGGCACTCGATCTCTTCACCGCCACGAGCAGCAGCGATGCCGCACGCGTCACCGCCTCCTCCACCGCCAGGGCAGGCTCCCTCGACTTCACGGTACGGCAGCTCGCGCAAGCGCAGAGCTCGGTCACCGATGCCATGACCCGCTTCTCCACCGACGCCTCCACCGTGACCCTGCAGGTCGCGGGCCGTACCACCGAGGTGCAGACCAGCGGCACCCTCGACGACGTCGTCGCAGCCGTCAACAGGGCCGACGCCGGTATCACGGCCACGAAGGTCAGCGCGGGCAAGGATGCCGGCGGCGTGCAACAGTACCGCCTGCAGTTCACGGCCAAGGAGCCGGGCGCGGAGAACGGTTTCAGTGTTCTCCGCGGAACAGCCGATGAGGCAGCGGCCGGGACCGCGACGGATCTCTTCACCGAGCCGGGTGCCGCCACGGTGCGCACCGGCCAGGACGCCGAGCTCGTGCTCTGGGGCGGGTCGAGCGCCGAGCAGGTCGTGACGTCGTCGTCCAACACCTTCGCCGAACTCCTTCCCGGCGTGAGCGTGACCGCCGCGAAGGTCAGTGCGGACCCGGTCTCCATCACCGTTGGAGCTGACACCGAGGGCACCACGAAGATGGCCAAGGAGCTCATGGACTCCCTGCAAAGTGTGCTCACCTTCGTCGCAGCCAACACGAAGGTGACCCCCGGTGCCACCGCGAGTGCTGCACCCACCTCGGGCAGATTCACCGGTGACAGCGCCGTCCGGGGTATTGCACAGTCGGTGCTGAGCGCCGCCACAGCGCCGGTCGACGGTCGCTCCACCGCCGAGCTCGGCATCAACCTCACGCGCTCGGGCACGGTGGAGTTCGACGAGAAGAAGTTCGCCGCCGCTCTCGCCGCGAATCCTGCCCAGGTCAAGGAATCGCTGACGCAGCTCTCGGCGCGCGTGGCGGAGGCGGGCAAGGCGGCCTCCGACACGTTCGACGGTGATCTCACGCGCCGCATCCAGAGCCAGGAGTCGAGCGTCCGGTCCATGAACGACCGCGTGGCCTCGTGGGACCTGTCCCTCGGCAAGCGCCGCGCCACCCTCGAGCGCACCTATGCCGCGCTCGAGGTCCAGCTGTCCAGGATGCAGTCGCAGGGCGACTGGCTGTCCTCCCAACTCGCGAACATGCCCTCCAGGAGCAACTGATGCCGCAGCTGAACGGATACCAGGCCAAGCGCTCGCAGTATGTGCAGGACGCCGTGCTCTCGGCCACACCCGCAGGTCTGCTCACGATGCTCTACGACCGGCTGCTGCTCGATCTCACCCGGGCCGGCGTCGCGCAGGAGACGGAGAACTGGCCGGTGGCCTCCGAGAATCTCCTCCATGCCCAGGACATCCTCGCGGAGCTGATGTCCTCGCTGCGGACGGACGTCTGGGACGGCGCCGACGGACTCATGTCGCTCTACACCTATGTCCGCCAGAGCCTCGTCCAGGCCAACGTAGGCCGGGATCGGTTCAGGACGGCGGAGTGCGTGGAGATCCTTGAGCCGCTGCGCCAGGCATGGCACGAGGCCGCGCGCTTCGGTCAGCTCGAACCTGCCCCATCACAGGAGCAGGACACGCCGCGGTCCCTGGGAGTGCTCGGCGTTGGATGAGCGCGTGCTCGCTGCCTGGACCTCGGCCCTGGACGAGCTCGAAGCCGCAGTCGATGACCTCACGCAACCGCCGTCCGGCGCGATCCCCGGTAGCTGGACCCCGCCGCGCATCGACGCGCCCGTCCCGGAAGAACTCGTGGCAAGGGCACACTCCATCCAGGAGCGCCAGCGCACTGCTCTCGCGCTTCTGACGGCGGAACTCGGGACGCTGCGTCGTCACCGCTCCGTCGTCGGTTCGGTGCGCGCGGCCACCCTCGTGCAGCAGACGTCCGTCTACCTGGACACCACGGGCTGAAACTTCTCCTGATGGCGGCTAACAGCGTGGGGCCGAGCACCCGATAGTTGCCGGTGAGCATGGATCGCTCACTCCCAGGCCATGGATCGGCCGCTCAGCCTTGCGTGAAGAAGGTTCTGCCGCCGTGCTCGATTCCGTACACTCGCTCGCCCTGCGAAGCGCCCTCGACGGGCTGGCCCTGCGCCAGCGCGTCACCGCGAACAACATCGCCAATGTGAACACTCCCGGCTTCCAGGCACAGCGGGTGAGCTTCGAGGAAGCCCTGGCGCGCTCTGTCTCCATGGGGGGAGGCAGTGTGCAGGCCACCACGGAGTCCTCGCTCGAACCGACCCGGCTGAACGGCAGCAACGTCAACCTCGACACCGAGACCCTCTCGAACATCGACACGGTGCTCCGCTTCCAGTTCGCGGCGCGTGCCGTCGAGACTCCCTTCACCGGCATCCGTGCCGCCCTCAGGACCTCCTGATGACCTTCGACGCCATCGGGATCTCGGGGACGGGCCTGACCCTGCACCGCAAGTGGCTCGACGCGGTGGCCGACAACATGGCCAATGCGAACACCGTCACCTCCACCGACGGCGCCGCCTTCCAGCAGCGCTACATCACGGCCCGGGCGGACGGCAACGGAGAAGGTGCCTATGTCGCAGGCGCCGAGTTCGGCAGCGCGGAGGGTCGAATGGTCCACGAGCCGGCCCATCCCCTCGCGGACGACGACGGCTACGTCCGCTACCCGGACATCGACATGAGCGCCCAGATGGGTCAGCTCATCATGGCCCAGCGCGGCTACCAGGCCAACGCCGCCGTCGTCGACCGTGCCAAAGCCACCTACGAGGCCGCCCTCCAGATCGGACGTTCCTGATGCCCATCCCCGCACTCGGTGCCATCCAGCCCGTCGCCACGTCCTACCTGCCCGCGGCAGGGGCCGCGCCCGGTACCGGAGGCGAGGGGTTCGCAACCTCGCTCACCTCGGCCGTGGACAACCTGCAGTCCGTGCAGTCGTCATCGAACCAGCTCGCCGTCCAGGCCGTCACGGGCGACCTGAGCGATATCCACAACGCGACGATCGCCTCGACGCGTGCCCAGGTGACGCTCGAACTCGTTGCGGCCGTCAGGAACAAGGGCGTTGACGCCTTCAACGAGATCATGAGGATGCAGGCCTGATGCCCAGCCCGATGTCGAACGCCGCCACCCGTCTCGGGGACGCCGTGAAGAGCTTCACCATCGCCCAGCGCACCATTGCGATCATCGGCGTCGCCGTCCTGGTCCTCGGCGGGATCGCCCTCACCTCCTGGCTGTCCAAGCCCTCGTACACGCCCCTGTTCTCGGGGCTCAGCGGCGAGGACGCCAGCACCATCGTCGATCAGCTGCAGACCGACGGCGTCCCCTATGAGCTGACCAGTGGCGGCGGGACCATCCTCGTGCCCGAGACGGCCGTATACGACCAGCGGATCAAGGCGGCCTCGGCCGGTCTGCCGTCGTCGTCCACCGCCGGGTACTCCCTGCTCGACGACATGGGCGTCACCTCCTCCGAGTTCCAGCAGTCCACCACGTACAAACGCGCGCTCGAGGGAGAGCTCGCCGCCACGGTGTCCGCGATCGACGGCGTCAAGACCGCCACCGTGCGCCTCGCGATTCCCGAGGACACCGTCTTCGTCGCCGAGCAGGGCAAGCCGACGGCCTCGGTCTTCGTCGAGACTACGCCCGGCACCACCCTCTCGAGCAGCCAGGTCCAGGCCATCACGCATCTGACGTCGGCGTCGATCGACCGCATGGACTCCGACGACGTCGCGGTGATCGACGCCGGAGGTACGGTGCTCTCCGCCGTCGGCGTCGGTGCCACGGGAGGCGCCGACCAGCAGGCCTCCGACTACGAGAAGCGCATCGGTGCCTCCGTGCAGGCCATGCTCGATCGCGTGGTCGGCGTCGGCAACGCGACCGTCGCCGTGACGGCGGACATGAGGCGTGAGAGCGGCGAGCGCGTCGAGGAGACCTTCACGACGCCGGAGAACACGCCCGCGCTCAACGAATCCAGCACCACCGAGCAGTACGCGGGCCCCGGAGGCGGCAGGGCGGGTGTGCTCGGCCCCGACAACATCGCCGTACCCGAGGGCGACGAGAACGGCGACGGCACCTTCAACTCCGAGACGAGCACGCGCAACAACGCCGTGAACAAGACCACGGAGTCCACCACTGTCCCGGCCGGCGGGATCAATCGGCAGACCATCTCCGTCGCGGTCAACCAGGGTGCCACGGCCAACGTGGATGTGGCAGCGCTGACCGAGCTGGTCTCCAGTGCTGCGGGCATCGACGCGGCGCGCGGAGACGTGGTCACCGTCGAGGAGCTGCGGTTCAACGACGCCGACGCCACTGCTGCCGCGGACGCGCTCGCGGAGGCGGAGGCGGCTCAGGCCGAGGAGGAGCGTGCGGCGCTGATCCGGACGCTGTCGATCGTGGCCGCCATCCTCTTCGTGGCGATCGTGGCGCTGATCGTCTACGCCCGCCGCTCCCGGCGCCAGCGGCGCGAGCCACTGGACCTCGGTGAGCTGCAGGGCGTCTATCCGGCCATCCCCGCGCCGAGTGCACCGGCCCTCGATCCCGCGGTGGCACTGATCAGCCCCCTGGAACCGGCACCGAACACCACGTCGATCGACGTCGGGGCCGTGCAGAGCGCCCTGCAGGCGGCGTCGGCGGATACCGAACTGCAGCGGATGCGCTCGGACATCGATCAGCTCGCCTCCGAGGACCCGGCGAAGACCGCGGAGTACCTGCGCAGCATGATGGATGACAGGCAGAGCGTATGAGCACCATCGTGCGCACCGTCGTCTCGGGGACGCAGAAGGCCGCCATGGTCCTCATGCAGCTGGACCAGGGACGTGCCGCCGAGGTCCTCCGGCAGATGTCGGAGTCCGAGGCCGAGGAGATCGTCGCGGAGATCGTGCGCCTGCAGCGCGTGGAACCGGCCGCGGCCGAGGAAGCGCTCGTCGAATTCCACGAGATGGCCACCAGTGGCCGACGCCGGACCCGCGGCGGCATGGAGATCGCCATCGGCCTCCTCGAATCGTCCTTCGGAGCCGAGCGGGCCGCCGGTGTGGTAGGACGGCTCGCCTCGACCGCGGCCGGTAAGTCCTTCGAGTTCCTCGAGTCGGTGGAGCCGGGCCAGATCCAGAGCGTCCTCGAGGGCGAACTGCCTCAGACCATCGCCCTGGTCCTGGCACACCTGAAGCCCGAGCACGCCTCGACCGTGCTCACCGGCCTCCTCCCCGGAAGTCGCACCGACGTGGCCCAGTGCATCGCCACCATGGGTTCGGCGACTCCCGAGGCCGTGTCCGTCGTCGCGGACAGCATCAGGGTCAGGGCCGGTGCCGTGGCGGCTCCCCACCGGGGTGCGACGGCGATCGGCGGTATCCAGCCGCTCGTGGACATCATCAACCGCTCCGATGTCAGCACCGAGCGTGAGCTGCTCGACGGCCTCGAGATCCGCGATCCCGTCCTTGCCGAGCAGGTCCGCGCCCGCATGCTGACCTTCGCGGACATCGTCAATCTGGAGCGCCGCGACGTCCAGCAGGTGCTGCGCGGGATCGACTCCGCCATGCTCGCGCTCGCCATGAAGGGCGCGGCCGAGGCCGTGGTCAGCGTGATCCGGGCGAACGTCTCCGAGCGCAACCGGGAGATCCTCGACGACGAGCTCCGCGCCGTCGGGCCCGTCCGGGTCTCGCAGGTCGAGGAGGCACGCGCAGAGGTGGTGCGGGCCATCCGTGACCTGGAGGCGCAGGGCACCATCACCATCCAGCGCGGGGACGAGGACGAGTATGTCGACTGATGCGCTGATCCCCCTCTCGTTCCCCCTGCTCGGACCCGAATCCGGAACGGCAGCCCACCGGACGGCGTCCGCCCGCGGTCATGCTGCCGGGTACGCGGACGGTCTGGCCCGGGCGCGCGTCGAACTCGCCGAGCAGCGGGCGCGGCTCGATGCCGAACGCGCAGCGGAGCGGGTGTCCGTGGATCAGCGTCTCGCCGAGCGCGTGAGGGTGCTCGACACCGCTGCGCGTGCGCTCGAGCGGCAGAGCGCCCCGGTGCTCGCCGAGGCCAGGGCCCGCATCCTCGCCGCTGCCCTCGAGATCGCCGAGGCCCTCCTCGGGCAGGAGCTGCAGCACGGGCCGTCGTCGGCCCGGGCGGCTCTCGCACGCGCCCTCGGAGGGGGCGACGGCGAGCAGGTGCGGGCCGTCCGCCTCCACCCTGCCGATCTGGCCGAGCTCGCGTCCATCGACGTCCCGGCAGGACTCGCCCTCGTGGCCGATGCGTCCCTGCAGCGCGGCGATGCGGTCGGGGAGTGCGAGAACGGACGCCTCGATGCCCGGCTCGGAGCCGCGCTGACCCGCGTCCGCGCCGTGCTCACCGGCGGAGCTCCGGCATGAGCCTGGCCCCCGAGCGCAGCCTCGACGTCGTCGTGCGGCTCGCCCGTGCCGCTGCCGCACCGCAGCGCGTGGGCAGGGTGGCCTCCGTGGTGGGCCTCGGCGTCGACGTCGTGGGCCTCGACTGCGCGATCGGCGACGTCGTCACCATCGGCGACTCGACACCTGTGGAGGCCGAGGTGGTCGCGGCCTCCCTCACCGGGCTGCGCTGCATGCCCTTCGCCCATCTTTCCGGCATCCAGGCCGGGGCGCCCGTGCGCACGCAGGGTTCGCCCCTGCTGGTGCCGGTGGGACCGGGACTGCTGGGCAGGGTGCTCGACGGCGTGGGCCGGCCCCTCGACGGCCGCGGTCCGCTGACCGATGTCGCCTGGGTGTCGCTGGGCAACACCCCGCCGGCGGCCCTCGACCGCACCCGCATCACCGAGCCCCTGCAGCTGGGGGTGCGGGTCATGGACACCCTGACCACGGTGGGGCGGGGCCAGCGCATGGGCCTGTTCGCCGGATCCGGTGTGGGCAAGTCCTCCCTGCTGTCGATGATCGCGCGTGGCACGGATGCGGCGGTGTCCGTGATCGCACTGGTGGGGGAGCGGGGCCGTGAGGTCCGTGACTTCCTCGAGGACGATCTCGGACCCGAGGGTCTCGCGCGCTCCATCGTGGTGGTCTCGACGTCGGACGAACCCGCGCTGCTGCGCCTGCGGGCGGCATTCGTGGCCACCCGTATCGCCGAGGCCTTCCGCGATGACGGCGCCGACGTGATGCTCATGATGGACTCGCTCACGCGCGTCGCCATGGCCCAGCGGGAGATCGGCTTGAGCGTCGGTGAGCCACCGGCCACCCGTGGGTACCCGCCCTCCACCTTCTCCCTGCTCGCGCAGCTGCTCGAACGCGCCGGTACGGCGGCCCGCGGATCGGTGACCGGCATGTACACCGTGCTCGTGGACGGCGACGACCACAACGAACCCGTGGCCGACGCCGCACGGTCCATCCTCGACGGCCATATCGTGCTCGATCGGAAGCTGGCGGTCGCGGGGCATTTCCCGTCCATCGACCCGCTGGGCTCCATCTCGCGCGTGGCCTCCCGCGTCACGACCCGCGAGCAGGCAGCTGTTGCCGCCCTGCTGCGCAGAACACTCGCAGCGCGGAAGGCGGCGCAGGATCTGATCGACGTCGGTGCCTACCAGCGCGGCTCCAATCCGCTGGTCGATGCCGCGATGGACCACGAACCGGCGATCAACGCCTTCCTCCAGCAGCGCATGGACGAACGTACCCCGTTCGGTGACGCCTGGAACCGTATCACCCTCCTCACCCGATCGATGGGAATCAGCTGATGACACGTCAATTTCCGCTCGCGGGCCTGCTCAGGCTGCGGCAGTTACGCGAGGACCAGGCGGCGGGATCCCTGGCTCTGGCGAACGAGCGACTTCGGGACGCGCGCACGCGCTCCGAGGGGGTCAGCGAGTCCCTCGACGCCACGGATCTCGCTCCGGCAGGTTCGGCGTCACTGTACGCGGTGGCTGCCGCCCGTGCATCGGCGCGCAGCATGCTCGTCGATCTGCAGGGGCTCGAGGCCGGTCTGCGGTTCGAGCAGGATCGCGCCCAGGACCACTACCGCGCGGCCCGCGCGGCGACCATGGGCCTGGAGAAACTCGAGGATCGCCATCGTGACACGGAGGCTGCCGTGATGATCGGCGCGGAGCAACGTGTGCTGGACGAACTCGCCACCACCGGCCGGAACCGCAACAGCTCGGAGGTACGACCATGATGACCGACGCCGTCAGCCGGGTCCAGCAGATCCAGTCCACCCTGAGCATGCTCACCAGTCCGCCGGTGCGCACTGCGGGGGTGAACTCCGCGGGCACCCCGAATTCCTCGACGACGGCCTCCGGTACCGGCACCACTGCGGCCGGGACGTCGTCGACCAGTGCGACGTCCCGCACCGCGTCGACCGCCCCGACCTCGACCGCCCCGACCTCGACCGCCCCGGCCTCGACTGCGCCGGCCGCGCCGGGTGGTTCCCTGGGCGGGACCACGACCACCGAGGTGGCAACGGCGGATCTCTTCGCCGAGGCCCTCGCCGAGGCAGCAGCTCCCGCCGTCGAACCGGCTGTGCCCGCGCCCGTCGTGGAACCGGTGACAGACGTTGCACCGGCACCAACACCGGCACCGGCACCGGCACCGGCGTCGTCGGAGGCGGAACAGGTCATCGCGGCGGCCAAGGCCTACGTGGGAATCCCCTATGTCTGGGGCGGCACCGACCCCGCCGTGGGACTCGACTGCTCAGGATTCCTGCAGCGCGCCTACGCGGATATCGGCATCCAGATCCCGCGCGTCACCTGGGACCAGATGAACGCCGGCACGCATGTTCCCTCCCTGGCCCAGGCGCAGCCCGGGGACCTTCTATTCAGCTTCGACGGCGGGCACGTCTCCATGTATCTGGGTGACGGCAAGGCGATCGACGCCCCGCAGCCGGGCTCCAATGTGGCGGTGCGCGACATGTGGGAGACCGACGCCAACATCACCACCATCCGCCGTATCCTGCCGGAGGGATCGGCGTCCGTGGCGCCGCCGTCCGCACCGGCACCCGCGGCCACCGAGTACGTGCCCGACCCCGCCGTCGAGGAGGCGCTCGCCACCCAGGCGGCCTTCCTCGCGAGCATGGCGCGATGAGTACCCTGCAGAGTCTTCCCGCAGCTGTGGCGTCCCGGGACGCCGCGCGCTCCACACGTCCCGTCGGTGGCAGCCGCGACCCGGCACCGGATCCGTCCTCGTTCGGTGAGGCGTTCGGTGAGGCGTTCCGCAGGCATTCCGGAGGCGGAGCAGGGCGGGCGCACTTCAGTCAGCCGGCAGGCGCTGCAACGGGTCCGGGTTCACCTGCGGCCGCGGTCCCAGCTGCGGGCCCGGGGTTCGGGTCCTCGCTCAGCGCCGGCTCCGGTCCTGCGGCGGACGCGTCCTCGTGCAATGCCGAGACCGGCGGGGTGAGCATTCTGGCACCGGCACCGGCACCGGCACCGGCCGCGCCTGCGTCAGCCGCGTCTGCGTCAGGGGCTCCGACGGCGCACGCCGGGGCGGCCGGCTCGACGGATGCCCGCAAAGATCGGTTCGGGCACGTAGACGAACCAGGTGTCTTCGGCAGAACCGTCCCCGGGAGATCCTCCGGATCGCCGGACGAGGCGCAGGTAAGTCCCGCTTCCGGCGCGGCGACACCGCTGCCGGGCAGCGCCGATGACAGCTCCGCGACGCCGGTACCAGCAGTACCCGCGGCGTTGCCCGGTCCGTCGGGGTCAGCGCAGGCGCCTGCATCAGCGCCCACATCAGCGCACACATCGATGTCGGACGATTCGTCGACCGATGGCGTGTCGGTTCTGCCGGCCACGACGCTGCCGATGTCTGCACCATCATCCGAGGAGGCATCACCGGCGGAGGGGACGCCGACCGCTTACCCGGTCACTCCAGCGGCCACGACAGTCCTCACCGCGACCACTGCAGGACCACGGGCTGTTGCAGCGACCAACCGACCGACGCCGACGCCGGCGCCAGCTCCTGCACCGCTCGCGGCAGCGTCCCCTGAACCCACCAGCGTGATGACCCCCTCTGCGACGTCGTCCTTCTCGTCGGCCGGAACCCCCGTTCCGACGCCCGTAGCACCGACGCCCGGTATCCTGCAGGCTGTCTCCGACGGGACCGCACCTGTCTCACCTGCGCCTGCCTCAGCTTCGCCCGGGACTGCAGGTGCGGTCCCGGCTGATCCCGCTCACGCCGTCGCGTCGCCCGCTGTGGGACCGGTTTTAGAAGTACCGGACGCGAGCGCTCCGTCAGGGAGCATCGCGGCCTCCGCGACCGAATCGACCGAATCGACCGAATCGACCGACACCCCGGTCGCACCGACGATCCTGGGTGACCTCCCGGCCCCGCCACCACACCAGGCAGCCGGACCTGCCGCACCTGCCGCACCTGCCGTATCTGGCGACGTCATACCTGCCTCCGCCTCCGCGACGCCGAGGCCGTACACCCACGCACCTCTTCCCCAGCAGCTCGGTGCTCCCGCCTTCGCGCTCGCCCAGGCGGTGGCGGACACACCCGGGGGAACGAGCACCATCACGGTGACGGTCGCCCCCGATGATCTCGGGCCCATCACGATCCGGGCGACTCTCTTCGGCGAGGGGACGAGGATCGAGTTCTTCTCCTCGACCGACGGTGGACGCGAAGCGTTGCGTCAGTCGCTGCCCGATCTGCGACGGGAGGCGTCGTCGTCCGGGTTGTCGGCCTCGCTCGATCTCGGCGCAGGCACACCTGAGGATCGCCGGGAGCCGGTGCGTGGCGACAGTCAGCGGTACCTGCGGAACAGTGCCCCTGATGCGATCCCGCACCCGGCTCGAGCGCCGGACCGCCTGACAGCCGGCACGTCGACCCTCGATCTCTTCGCCTGATCCGGAAAGGATCCCCATGCCCATCGACCCCGTCGCCTCCGCGACCTTCGCCCCTTCCGTCACACCCCCTGCCGATACGCGGAAGCAGGCCATGGACTCCGAGGTCTTCATGTCGCTGCTCGTGAGCCAGCTGCGCAATCAGGACCCCAGCGCGCCCATGGACACGAATCAGATGATCGGTCAGACCACGCAGCTGGCCATGATGGAGAAGATCACCCAGATGACCGGTCTGAGCGAGGAGAACTTCCACCTCCAGATGCGATCCTCGGCCGCTGCGCTCATCGGCAACGAGGTCTCCTACACCGACCTCGACGGCGCCGCGGCCCACGGTCTGGCGACCGCCGTCTCCTACAGCGGCCCTGTTCCCACGGTGACGATCGGCGGCAAGAGCATCGCCCTCGATCTCGTCTCCGGCATCGGCGCCCTCACCCCACCGACCACACCCTGAAGCGTCCGGCAGCACCCTCCTTCACCGAACCTCCCGCTCCATCCCTTCCGCACCGAAAGGCACCATCATGCTTCGTTCGCTCTACTCCGGCATCTCGGGTCTCCGCTCGCACCAGACCATGCTCGATGTCACCGGCAACAACATCGCCAACGTCAACACCACGGGCTTCAAGGCATCCGCCACGCAGTTCCAGGACACGCTGTCGCAGCTGACCCAGGGCGCGGGAGCACCCCAGGAAGCCCTCGGCGGGACGAATCCCGCCCAGGTGGGCCTGGGCGTGCAGGTGGCCGGTGTGATCACCAACTTCTCGCAGGGTTCGGCCCAGGCCACCGGTCGTGCCACCGACATGAGGATCGGCGGCGATGGATTCTTCATCACACGGCAGGGCGGTGAGACCCTCTACACGCGGGCGGGAGCCTTCTCGTCCGACGCCGACGGGCGCCTCGTCACACCGGAGGGCGCCCTCGTGCAGGGGTGGCCGGCTGTCAACGGAGTGGTCCAGGAAGGCGGAGCGGTGGGGGACCTGCGCACGCTCAGGGGTGTCCTGTCCCCTGCGGAGGCCACGACGACGGCACGCGTGACCGGTAATCTGCCCTCGGACGCGGCCGTGGGCACGCAGATCCTGCAGGAGCAGAAGGTCTACAGCGCGGACGGGACCGCGCGTGATCTGACGCTGACCTTCACCCGTACGGCCGGAGGATGGAATGTCAACGGGCGTGACACCAATGGTGCCGCTGGTGCTGCTGCGCTCACGCTGCCCAACGGGCAGGCCGCCGCAGGGTCCTCCATCGCGGTGGGAGGGATCGCCGTGGACCTCTCGGCCGTGACGGGTTTCGCCGAACTCAAGACCGTCTCGATCTCGGAACGCAACGGCCGCACGGCCGGTACCCTCGAGTCCTTCACCGTGGGTGCCGACGGCACGCTGATCGGTTCGTTCAGCAACGGTGGCCGCCAGCCGCTGGGCCGCGTGGCGCTCGCCGGTTTCGTCAACCCTGCCGGGCTGGAGAAGGCTGGGGGCTCCTCCTACCGCGCGACGGGCAATTCGGGAGCAGGTCAGATCGGTGCTGCGGGGACCAATGGGCTGGGTCCGCTCGACGGCGGCACGCTCGAGATGTCCAACGTGGACCTCTCGCAGGAGTTCACCAATCTGATCGTGGCGCAGCGCGGCTTCCAGGCCAATGCGCGCATCATCACCACCTCGGACGAGGTACTGCAGGAACTGGCCAATCTCAAGCGCTGATGCAGGGTCAGGGGCCCCTGCCCGGCGGCGGGGGCCCAGTACCTGAACGCGCATCCTTACGGATGCGGGAGTATCTGCCGACAGTGGCGTCAAGAGGCCCCGCCGGGGCGTCCCGACTTCAGGATGTCCGATGATCGTGGTGACCCGGCTCAACGAGAGCCAGTTCGCGGTGAACCCCGATCTCATCGAGCGCATCCATGAGAACCCGGACACCACCCTGGTGATGATCGACGGTGCGAAGTACATCGTCACGGAATCCCTCGACGAAGTGATCGACCTGATCATGTCCTACCGCGCACGCGTCATCTCCCTTGCCCGGTTCGCCGCCGAGGACCCGCAGGTTCCGATTCCGGCCGCTTCCCGCACCGTCCGCGCCTCCGACGCCGGAGACCACGCCTCCCAGCGCCCCCTGGGGATAGTCCGTACGGCAGAGCAGGACGAGAGTCCCGGGCCCCCGACCCCCACCCACGGCGCTGCTGCGCCCGTACCGTTTCGACCAAGGAACAGCTGATGGATCCCGCAACTATCGTCGGCATTCTCGTCGCCTTCGGCTCGCTGTACGCGATGATCACCCTGGAACACGCCAGTGTCTCGGCGCTCCTGCTCCCGGCGCCCATGGTCCTCGTCTTCGGTGCAACTCTCGCCATCGGTATCGCCGGCGGCACGCTCAAGGACTTCCTGGTCGCGGTGAAGGCCGTGCCTCCGGCGATGAAGGGCAAGACCGTCCCGGCCCAGGACACGATCGACAGCGTGGTGGTCCTCGCCGAGAAGGCCCGCAGCGAGGGCCTGCTGGCACTCGAGGAGGAGGCCAATACCGCCACGGATCCGTTCCTGCGCGGAGCGCTGCAGAACATCGCCGATGGCACGGACGGTGAGGAACTGCGCGAGATCCTCGAGGACGAGATCGACTCCGCGTCCCAGACGAACCGCACGGCGTCGAAGTTCTTCGCGAGTCTCGGCGGGTACGCGCCGACGGTCGGCATCATCGGGACGGTCGTCTCGCTGACGCATGTCCTCGAGAACCTTTCCAGCCCCGACAAGCTCGGGCCCATGATCGCCGCAGCCTTCGTCGCGACGCTCTGGGGGCTGCTCTCGGCGAACTTCCTCTGGCTGCCCATCGGCACACGCATCAAACGCCTGGGCGAGATGGAGACCGCCCGCATGACCCTCCTCATGGAGGGTGTCCTCGCGGTCCAGGCCGGTAGCCAGCCCAGACTGCTCGGCGAACGGTTGAAGGCCATGGTGCCGCAGCACGAGCAGGGCAGGACGGGCAAGGGCAAGGACGCCGGCAAGAAGGCGAAGGGTTCGGACGAGGGCCTCCCGGACCAGGGCAAGGCCGCCGCGTGAGCAGACGCCCCCACCGCAAACGCGGCGAGGACCACGGGGAGGAACACCCGGACGAGCGCTGGATGGCGTCCTACATGGACATGGTCACAGTGCTCATGTGCATGTTCATCGTGCTGTACGCGATGTCCTCCGTCGACCAGCAGAAGTTCGAACAGCTGCGCGCCTCGCTCGCCACGGGCTTCGGCACCGTGGAGACGGCCACGGTGGACACCGCCGAAGGCACGGTGGTCCCTGCCGAGCGCGCCAATGACGAGGGTGAGTCCTTCACCGGGGGAGCCGCGCTCGTCGACGCCGACGCAGAGACGCAGAAGGACGAGGCGGGTGCCGCCGCTGTGACAGCACCCACGCCGTCGCCCTCTCCCTCCGCGGGCGGGGATGCGGCGGAGCCGGCAAGCGATCGCGAACGGGCCGCAGCCGAGGTGGAGTCCCTGCGCGCGCTGCAGGAGCGGATCGACGGCGAGCTCCGCGGGCGTGAACTCGACGAGGCCGTGCGCTACGTCATCGACGAGCGGGGTCTGACGATCCGGCTAGTCAGCTCCGAGACCTTCTTCCTGCCGGACAGTGCCCAACTGACCGAGCAGACGCTCCGAGTCCTCGAGGTCGTGGGTCCCATCCTGGCCTCGATCCCCAACGAGGTGGGGATCGAGGGGCACACGGCCCGACTGCCCGAGTCCGTCCCGCGACCGCTCGACTGGGAACTGTCCACCGCACGCGCCGTCAACGTGGTGCGGCACCTCGTCGATTCGGGCGGGCTCCCGGCCCCACGCCTGTCGGCCATCGGCTACGGCGAGTCGCGCCCGCTGGCGCCGGGGGACAGCGAGGCCGAGCTCGAGCTGAACCGGCGCGTGGACATCGTGGTCCACTCCGACCAGCCCGATACCGTCCGCGCACTGATCCCGGAGATCGCAGGCGGTCAGTGATCCACTAACACCGGCACGACGTCGTCCGATAGTCGACTGCGTGACGGTCCAGGAACAACTTTCTTCCGGCATGCCCTCGGGTCCTGCCAGGGCGGTGGATGTCTACGACTTCCGCCGGCCCACAACGCTCGCGCGAGAGCACTCGCGCGTCCTCGAACTCGCCTTCGAGACCTTCGCACGTCAGTGGGGAACGCAGCTGACCGCGAAGGTCCGCGTGATCTCCCAGGTGACCAGTGAACAGGTCATCATGCACACCTACAACGAGTACGCAGCGTCCCTGCCCCCGACGACGGCGATGGTCCTGTGCGCGATCCCCGACCACTCCAGCAAGGCCGTGATCCAGTTCCCTGCCTCCGCGGGTCTGTTCTGGGTGGACTCGATGCTCGGCGGACACGGCACGGTACCGCCCGGTGAGCGGAAATTCACGCAGATAGAGCAGGCGCTCATCCGACGCCTCATGGACGATGCCCTGGAGGGGCTGCACTACTCGCTGGGGTCGGTCCTGACCCACCAGCTGAGCATCGACTCCGTCCAGTACAACTCGCAGTTCGCCCAGGCGGCCGCAACCACCGAACTCATGATCGTGGGCACCTTCGAGATCCGGGTGGGTGAGCGCTCCTGTCCTGCCACCGTGGCCATTCCCGCTCACCTGCTGCTCGGGCAGCTCGGCGACGCGAACCCCACGGCCACCGGCGAGGACGCCCGCGAGCTGATCGAGCAGCAGGTGGCCCATGTCCCCGTCGACGTCGCCGTGCAGCTCGCCGCACTGACGGTGCTGCCCTCGCGCATCCTCGATCTCGCCGTCGGCGATGTCCTGAAACTGCCGCACCCGCAGCACCGTCCGTTCGAACTCGCCGTCAACGGGCAGCGACTCGGCGAGGCGGCCCTGGGCCAGAACGGCTCCCGCCTTGCCTGCGTAGTAGTGACCACCGAGGAGAAGAAAGCACCATGAACACCACCACCGCCGAGCACGAGGCCGCGGCATCCCTCGCAGCACGCCTGCCGCTTCCCGGTCCCGTGTCGGCCGAGCCGTGCAGCGGCTCCGACGTTCCTGAGGGCAGTGCTGCCACCGCCGTCGTCGCCTCCTTCGTGGGAGCCGCCTCGGCGGATCTCGCCGTCGTCCTGCTCGACACGCAGCCGCTGGCAGCAGCGGCCGGGACGCCGTCGCCGCTGGTCTCGCCCGCCGACGTCCTGATGCCGGCCCTCGAGGCCGCTTCGACCTCCTTCGGTGACGGCGTGCTCGGCACCCCGGCCGTCGAGGACGCCCTGCCGCTCTTCCGCGACGCGGAGACCTCCGTGTTCCGGCTGGCAGGGCAGTCCGGAGTGGTGGGCTGGTTCGCAGTGCGTCTGCGGGGAACCCGCCCGGGTGGGGCGCCGCGACGGTCATCGGGGTCCTCCGCCGCGGCGAATCTCGGTCGCATCAGCAATGTGGAGATGGCCATGACGGTGGAGATCGGCCGCACGCGCATGTCCGTGCGGGACGTGCTCGACCTGGAACCGGGTGCGGTGATCGAACTGGACCGTTCCGCCGGAGCGCCGGCGGACGTCCTGCTCAACGGGCGCCTCGTGGCGCACGGCGAGGTGGTCGTCGTCGACCAGGACTACGCCGTTCGCATCACCCAGATCCTCGACGTCGCCGACGGCGTGCTGTAGTGGACGCCGTGGTCCTCGCCCTGAGGGTGCTCCTGTCCCTCGGCGTGGTCCTCGCGCTGCTCTTCGTCCTGCATCGGAGGCTCTCGAAGCTGAACGGGAACCGGGCCGGG
>JARIBG010000111.1 GCA_029257465.1 Arthrobacter sp.
TGATAGGTCCCGTAGTCCGGTGTCAGCTGGTTCTCCGCCGTCGTCCAGGTGTCGGTGAGAACGCCGGAGCTGACAAAACGTTCATACACGCTGGAGGATTCGGCATCTGCGTTGAAGTCGCCCATCACGATCGTGGTCAGCCGGGGATGGAAGTAGCGCACGAGATCGAGGACCGCCGAAGCACTTCGTTTCCGTGCATTCTCGGACTCGTGGTCGAAGTGGGTGTTGATGATCAGCAGTTCCTGATCAGTTGCGGTGTCGGTGAAGCGGCCCCAGGTGACGATCCGGGGAACCCCGTTGCCCCAGGTGCACGACCCGATGAGCTTCGGAGCATCGGAGAGCCAGAACTGGTCCCACTCGATGAGCCGCAGACGCTCGGCGTCGTAGAAGATCGCGGAGTATTCGCCCCGGCTCCCACCCTTCCTTCCCATACCGATCATCCGATAGCTCGAGGGGAGGGCGGCCTCGACGACCATCAACTGGTGGTGGAGGGCCTCCTGCACGCCGAGCACAGTCGGCACCTCGCGACGGAGCACGTCCTGCAGGGGCGCTGCCCTGTCCGGCCAGTAGTCGATGTCCCCGGGGCGGGAGTTCGGGCGGTCGTACCTGATGTTGAAACTCATCACATGGAGCAGTGTCAGGCTGGTCCTCACCAGGGGTCGTGCCGGTTCGGAGGCGGGCACGGTACTTCCTGATGAGTCCGGTTGCTGTGTGACCGTCCCCTGTTGACCGTTCATCCCAGATGGTCCACGAGATGCGCGGCGATTCCGGTGTAGTCCGCCGGCGTGAGGTGCAGGAGCCGGTGTTCGGCGTCGGGGCTCAGCCCGAGACCGCGCACGAAGTCCTTCATGCGCTCGGCGTCCACGCGCTGACCGCGGGTCAGCTCCTTCAGGCGCTCGTACGGGTCGTCGAGCCCTGCCGCTCCAGCGATCGACTCGGCCCTCATGACCATCTGCACCGCTTCTCCGAGGACTTCCCAGTTGGCGTCGAGATCCGCGGCGAGGACATCATCGGCCACGTCCAGGCGGGAGAGCCCCCTGACCACGTTGGAGACGGCCAGCAGCGAGTGACCCATCGCGACGCCGATGTTGCGCTGGCTCGAGGAGTCCGTCAGATCGCGCTGCCAGCGTGAGGTCACCAGGGTCGATGCCAGGGTGTCCAGCAGCCCCGAGGATATCTCCAGATTCGCCTCGGCGTTCTCGAACCGGATGGGATTGACCTTGTGGGGCATGGTCGAGGAGCCGGTGGCACCCGGAACCGGGATCTGCGTGAAGTACCCGATCGAGATGTAGCTCCACACGTCGGTGCAGAAGTTGTGCAGGATACGGTTGAAGCGGGCCAGGTCTGCATACAACTCCGCCTGCCAGTCATGCGATTCGATCTGCGTGGTCAGGGGGTTCCAGGTCAGGCCGAGGCCCTCGACGAAGGACCGCGAGACCGCCTGCCAATCGGTCTGGGGCACGGCGGCATAGTGGGCAGAGTACGTGCCGGTGGCTCCGTTGATCTTGCCGAGGTACTCGGTGGCGGCGATGCGATCGAGCTGCCGGGTCAGTCGGTGCGCGACGACGGCGAACTCCTTGCCGAGCGTGGTCGGTGTGGCAGGCTGGCCGTGCGTACGTGACAGCATCGACGTCTGTCTCGACTCGCGCGCCCGATCTGCGATCGCTGCGACCAGTTCCCTGGCTGCCGGGAGCCAGACTTGGTGTACGGCCCCTTTGACCCCGAGGGCGTAGGACAGGTTGTTGATGTCCTCTGACGTACACCCGAAATGCACCAGCGGCTTCAGGCGCTCGATACCGATGCTCTCGAGACGCCGTCCGATGAAGTACTCCACGGCCTTCACGTCGTGGACCGTGACGGCCTCGATCTCCGCCAGTTCCGCTATCGTGTCCGCGCCGAAGGTCGAGACGATGTTCCTGAGGTCGGCTTCCTGCTGGTCCTCGAGCGGCTCAGCCCCCGGGAGGACCGAGTGGCGGGTGAGATGGATCAACCATTCGATCTCGACATGGACGCGATCCCGATTGAGCGCGGCTTCCGAGAGGAAGTCGACAAGCGGTGCAACGGACTCACGGTACCGGCCGTCCAGTGGACCGAGCGTCAGTGATAATCCCTCCCCCCGGGCCAGATCGGCGAATTCGACACGGGGAGGTGTGGAGACGACCATTGGTCCATCATCCCACGGAGTGCCCCCTGTTGTGCGCCGGTTTCCACATACGCGAGAGCCATTCGCCGCGATCGTGGACCCCACTTGTAGCGTTGTGGCACAGGCCGGTGGAGGAGGGCGCAACGATGGACGATCAAGCAGTGTGGGGCTTCGGGGACGACGCCGGCGCGGCCGCGAGCGCACAGGTGCTCGGGATGGAGACCGCCGTTCGCCGGCACGCGGACACCCTCGAGGAGCTCAGGCGGCAGGCACTGTCCGTTGCGCGCTTGTCCTGGGAGTCCCCCGCCGGACGCAACTTCAGGAGCTATCTCTTCGACCGCTGCTCGGACCTGGCAGGAACCGTCGATCTGCTCGGCTCGGCGGCTGATGAGCTCGGCAGCTACCGCCGCCTCATCAGGGACGCGGAACTGCTGCAGCACCGGGTGGGGCTGTGACCGACGGATTGCGGCCGGTGGTCGATGACGACGAGCACCTCACCGTCCAGGGAGGTCTCGGCGGCATCCGATTCCAGTGGGAGGAACTCGACGAGGCCGCCCACGAACTGTCGGGGCTCGCCGCCGAGGTCGGGGACGTGGCTCTGGACCTCGCCTTCCTCGACCGGGACCTGGCCCAACTGCCGTGGTTGCTGATGCGCTCCAGCCCGGTGGAGGGGCTGGCGGGTCCGCTGTACCGGTCGGCGCTGGCCCGGGTCCATGCGGCCGCGAGCTCAGCACGGGAGAGCGGCCGTGCGCTGGGGTCGACGGGGATCCGGTTGCGAGCGAGCGTGCAGACGTACCGCCTCGCGGACGGCGTGGTTCGCGCCGCAACCGAAGGGGCACGGAGCACGACCGCTCTCATGGCGCGCGAAGCGGCCCGTGAAGCCATCGGGCGTGGAACACTCAGGGCCGGCCGGATCGACATCCGGGCCCGCGACGAAGGCACGCGGGTACCTTTCGAGGGGACGGTCGAGGGTGTTCTCGATCGTCTGGCAGCGGTCGAGAGCGATGAGCCCGGCACGTTCGAGGTACTGCGGACGGGATCGGCGACCGAGCCGGTCTTCGTCGTCGTCCTTCCGGGGACGCAGTCCGGACTGATCGACGGACGACCCGGGAGCAACCCGTTCGACATCGGTGGCATCGCGGAGGCGCTCGGGGAGGACAGCCGTTTCCTGGAGGAGGCCGTCGTGGCAGCCCTGGATCGTGCGGGTGCGGAGGCAGCGGACCCGGTGATGATCGCAGGCCACAGCCAGGGCGGTCTGCACGCCGTCAACCTCGCAGGCGAGGAAGAACTGGGCGGGACGTTCGATGTGCGGCTCGTCGTCACAGCGGGCGCTCCCACCGGCTGGCACGAGACCGGGTCCGCCGAGTATCTGCACCTGGAACACCGGAACGACGTCGTGCCGGAACTCGATTCCGTGCCCAACGAGGATGAGCGTAACCGGACCACGGTGCGGATCGACAACGCTGTTCCGGAGCTCGGGCGGAGGCCCGACGGGTCCCGTGAGCCGTGGGGCCTGGGTCCGGCGCACAAGCTGGAGAACTACACGCAGGGCGCACGGCTCGTCGACGCCAGCGACGCCGCATCACTCGCACCCGCGGCCGCTCTGCTGGCTGCGGCCGGAGCTTCCGGAACCGCCAGGCGCTACTCCTTCACGGCGGTGCGGCGCGGGTCGCAGGACAACCTCCTGAAGAGCCGCGGCAGGCGAGGGGAGCCGGAGGGCGGGTCTAGGCTATGGCCATGACATCGATCGACGAGCCAGCGGCAGTGCCCTCCGAAAAGCTACGCGACGTACCCCTCGATGCGGCGGGTCTGCGCCCCCGGGACGTGTTCGGCAAGCTTCCCCGGTATGCGGCAGGCAAGCCTCCCCTGACGGTCGAAGGCCTCGAAAGCTTCAAGTTGTCCTCCAACGAGAACCCGCTGCCTCCCCTCCCGGCCGTCCTCGAGGCGATCGCGGCGGAGACCTCGATCAACCGGTACCCGGATCCGATGACGACGGCTCTGCGTACCGAACTGGCCGGTTATCTGGGTGTTCCCGCCACGGACATCGTCACCGGCGCGGGCAGCCTGGGAGCGCTGAACCAGATCCTCGCCGCTTTCGCAGGGCAGCACGACTTCGAAGCCCCGGACGAGGTGATCTACGCCTGGCGCTCGTTCGAGGCCTACCCCATCAGTGTCGGGCTCGCAGGCGCGGCCGGCGTGCAGGTTCCGGTGCGGGCCGACGGCACCCATGATCTCGATGCCATGGTTGCAGCTGTCACCGAACGGACACGCGTGGTGATGCTGTGTACACCCAACAATCCCACCGGGCCCATCCTCACCCACGACGACGTCGTCGACTTCCTGGCGCGGGTACCGAGCCACGTGGTCGTGGTGATCGACGAGGCCTACCAGGAGTTCGTCCGCCGTCCGGACGCTGTGAACGGGATGGACCTGTACCGCAGCCACCCGAACGTCATCGTCCTCAGGACGTTCTCGAAGGCCCACGGCCTCGCAGGTCTCCGCGTGGGCTATTCGGTGGCCCAGCAGACGCTGACCCAACACCTGCGGATCAGCGCGGTGCCCTTCGCCGTCTCGCAGATCGCCGAGCACGCCGCCGTTACCTCGCTGCGGCACATCGACGAGGTGGAGGCACGGGTCCAATCGATCGTCGACGAACGCACACGTGTCGTCGCGGGTCTGGGCGACCTCGGCTGGAGCGTTCCCGAGGCCGAGGGCAACTTCGTCTGGCTGGCGCTGGGAGAGCACACTCAGGACTTCGCAGCGAAGGCGGGCCAGAAGGCGCTCTCCGTACGTGCCTTCGGCTCCGAGGGAGTGCGTGTCTCTATCGGTGAGGAGGCCGCCAATACGCGGTTCCTTCACCTCTGCGCTGAGTACCCGCACCGTCCATGAACCGCTGAAGCCCTCCTGAATGGCCCTGTGGGTCCGCGCTGACTAGTGTTGATCAGAACGTCGCCGGAACATATGGTCTTCGGTGCATGACCAACGGCATACATTCCCCAGCGGTAATGTACTCAGCCGAGTGAGGATACGGATGGACGGCAGTCGCTTGCCCACGGCGGAGTTCGAGGACGTCGCGCGTGCGCCGGACGTCGACGGGATCCGGTCCTCCGGAGACGATGACGCAGACGCACTGCACATCCTCTCGGCGGAGGGGCACCTGAGCGCCACGCTGACAGCCAGGATCAGCGGTGAATTCGTCGACCTGTCGTCCTACGCCAGTGTGAACGACGCCGACCACCTGCGCTCGCTGTACAGCGACATGTTCCTCGTCAGGCGCTTCGACCAGGAATCGACCGCCCTCCAGCGCCAGGGGCAGCTCGCCCTGTGGGTATCGCTCACCGGGCAGGAGGGAGCGCAGATCGGCTCGGGCCGGGCACTTGCCGCCCAGGACTACGCCTTCCCGACCTATCGTGAGCATGGTGTCGCCTTCACCCGCGGTGT